>CAYPCP010000080.1:5284-8503 GCA_964409255.1 uncultured Pseudobdellovibrionaceae bacterium | reverse complement strand
TGAGATCCGCAAGGATATCGCCATGACCGGCGAGATCAACCTGCGCGGTTACGTCACGGCCATCGGCGGTCTGAAAGAAAAGCTTCTGGCGGCCCTGCGCGGCGGTATCAAAACGGTCCTTATCCCGCGGGATAATGAAAAGGATCTGGCCGATATCCCGGACAAGGTGAAGAAGGGGCTTAAAATCATCCCGGTCAATACGATCGAGGAAGTCCTGACCCATGCCCTGACCCGCATGCCCGAGCCGATTTTGACGGATAATAAAGGGAAAATTGACCCAATTCCGTCGGAATCCGCAGAAAATAAGGGGCAAGGCGTGATTCGCCATTGAGTCTTGGCCCAAATCGGCCTAGAAAAGAATCATTCAGATTGCTGGATTTCCGGGCCTTACAGCCCGCTTCCACCTTCCGGAACTGTATCGGACGACGTTGTTCGTCCGATATGTTTTTTGAAATTGAATAGTTCAAACTCAACCAAAGGGGACACCCATGAACAAAGCAGAACTCATCGATTATGTTGCCGACAAGGCAGAGCTGACGAAAGCCGACGCGCAAAACGCCGTTGACGCTGTTTTCGAAGGCATCACCTCCACGCTGAAAAAGGGCAATGATGCCCGTTTCGTCGGTTTCGGTACGTTCTCCGTCGCAAAGCGCGCTGCCACGACCGGCCGCAACCCGCGCACGGGCGAAGCCATTAAAATCCCGGCTTCCAAAAATGCGAAGTTCAAAGCAGGTAAAGAGCTGAAAGAAGCCGTCAACAAATAGTCTGACTGGCGGTTTTTACCGTTTTCTTCAGCCGCGCCGGTTCATTCCGCGCGGCTGAAGCTTTTTCAGGGCTATTTTAGAGGTTCCAAGGGCAGGGGATTTCTGGTTATTTAAGCCCGCTTTTCGGGCGGTTAGCTCAGTTGGTAGAGCATCTCGTTTACACCGAGAGGGTCGGGGGTTCGAGTCCCTCACCGCCCACCACTTAATAAAAAAGCCCGCGTCATGCGGGCTTTTTGTTTTTTACGCCGTAAGCTTCAATCCTACGATCCCCGCGAGAATAAGCCCCGCGCACGCGATCCGCGCGAACGCGGCGTCTTCGCCGAAAAGAATGATCCCAGCGATCATCGCGCCGACCGTGCCGATTCCCGTCCATATCGCGTAAGAGGTGCCAAGCGGCAGCGTCTTCACCGCAAGCCCGAGAAAGATGATGCTCGCCACCATGCAAAGGACGGTGAAGGCGGAAGGAATGATTTTTGTAAAGCCTTCCGCATATTTAAGGCCGATTACCCAGCCGATTTCAAAGGCACCCGCGATAAAAAGATAGATCCATGCCATGGCACGCTCCTGTCGAAAAGGCGCAGGCCGTCCCGCGCGGTAATAAGGGATAAATGCCAGGTCGTCCCGGCGTGCGGATTATATCAGACCATATATGCCGGAAACAGGGGGCGATTACGCCGGCGCCGCCGTCAGCATGTCGCGTGAAATGTGCACCTGCTGGTTTGCGTTCACCATGTTTGCATTCGCAATGCCGTTGCCTTCGGCGACGCGCCCGATGATGTCGTTCATGCGCGCGCGGTCGATAGTGATTCCTTCGGCGCGGGCCGCTTCGAAAATAGTGTGCGACAGGGAGCCGCCCCGGCCGATCGTATAGCTGCGTTCCGCGCCGTTGCTGTCCTGCTGGAAACGCGCGCCCGCGACGCGTATCGGTGCGCCGCGCGTATCGGCATCGAGTGCCGCCCAGTCAAGGCGCTGGCCAGACTGGGCCGCAATTGTCGATGCATCGGGAATCCGCAGAACCTGACCGATCGAGAGATGATTGGCGTCGACCCCGGCGGAAAGGCCGTTCGCCTGCGCCAGATGTTCGACGGCGCGCTGGATGTCCGCATTGCTGCTCAGCCCGTATTGCTCTTTCGCGATTTTCCACATGGTCTCATTGGCCTGTACCGTGTGTTCTTTTAGTTCTGGCTGCGGCGGCGGCCCGCCCAGTTCTATAACCGGATCGGCAGGCGCGCGGTCGGTGCCGATGCGCATTTCGAAATGAAGCTGGGGCGTGGTTACGTTGCCGCTTTGCCCGACGGTCGCGAATGCCTGATTGCGCGTCACCGCATCGCCTTCGGCGGCCGTGACGGCGCCCAGATGGCTGTAGACGCTGAAATTATTTTCGTTGTGCTGGATGATCACGAAATTGCCGCGCGTGTCGCTTTGCCCGACATGGAATACGGTGCCGTCGGCCGATGCGCGCACATCGGTGTCCAGCGGCGCGGCGATATTCACGCCGGTGTTGGGCGCGCCGTTCAGGTCCTGGCCGAAGGTGTTGATCAGGGTGCCGGCGATCGGCCATTGGACGACGGTGCCGCGGTCCACGGTCACTTGCAGCGGCTGGCGTGTAGGCGTCGTAACGGCCAAAAGAACCCCCTTGTTCACGTCAGTTTATTTTACAAAAAGCAGGGTCCGGGAAGCAAATTTGCCTCTTCTGCAGTGTGTCTAGGCAAGAAACCGGCCCCCTGATACGCTGATGCATCATTTCTTCAGCGCTGGAGGCAGGCATGATCGTAGGCGTACCCAAGGAAATCAAGGCACAGGAACACCGCGTCGGGCTGGTGCCGTCGTCGGTGCGCGAATTCACGGCGGCGGGCCATAAGGTCCTTGTTGAAACAAACGCCGGTGCCGGCATTAACTACACGGATCAGGATTACAAGGACGCCGGCGCCGAAATCCTCAAATCGCCCAGGGAGATTTTCGACCGCGCCGACATGATCATCAAGGTCAAGGAGCCGCAGCCGGGCGAATGCAAAATGCTGCGTAAGGATCAGGTGCTTTTTACGTACCTTCATCTCGCCGCCGACCCGGATCAGGCGAGGGGCCTCATGGACTCTGGCTGTATCGCGATTGCCTATGAAACGGTGACAGGTCCCGGGGGGCGTGGATTGCCGTTGCTTGCCCCGATGAGCGAAATTGCCGGACGATTGTCGATTCAGGTCGGCGGCGCTTACCTCCTCAAACATCTGGGCGGGCGGGGCCGTTTGATCGGCGGATCGCCGGGTGTGGAGCCTGCGCGCGTCGTCGTGCTGGGCGGCGGCGTGTCCGGCTACCATGCCGCGCAGATGGCGGTCGGGATGCAGGCCGATGTCACCATCCTTGAAAAAGGGCATGATCGTGTGCGCGAACTGGATGAACATTTCGGCAATACGGCGCGCGTCATCCAATCAAGTCGCGATTCCATCGAACGATACGT
>CAYPCP010000080.1:0-5274 GCA_964409255.1 uncultured Pseudobdellovibrionaceae bacterium | reverse complement strand
ATACGTTCTCGATGCCGATCTCGTGATCGGCGCCGTTTTGATTCCCGGCGCGTCCGCGCCCAAACTGGTGACGAAACAGATGATCAAGGCGATGCGCCCCGGTTCCGTGGTGGTCGATATCGCGATCGATCAGGGCGGGTGTTTCGAAACCAGCCACGCCACGACCCATAACGACCCGATTTATGTGGTCGATGACGTGATCCATTACTGCGTGGCCAATATGCCGGGGGCCGTCCCGATGACCTCGGCGCAGGCGCTCAACAATGCTGTCCTGCCCTATGCGCTGGCCCTGGCCCAAAAAGGCTGGAAAGCGGCTTTGCTGGCGGACCTCAATCTGCGTAACGGCCTTAACGTTTGTCAGGGGGCCATTACCCACCGCGGGGTGGCGGAATCCCTTGATTTGCCGTTCACCCCGGAACCGGCTGCCCTGACGGCATAAAAGGCCCCTAAAAACCGTTGACATGGCAAAAGACGAACGGTAAACATGGCCGACCTTAAGCGGGTGTAGTTCAGTTGGTTAGAACGCTTCCCTGTCACGGAAGAGGTCGCGGGTTCGAGTCCCGTCACTCGCGCCATCTTTTAGATGGGTTTAAGGTTTGAAACAGGGCCCCTTGCGGGGCCTTTTTCTTGTTCTTTAACCGGACTATTCTGGTCTTGTTTATCCGCGCATTTCCGGCATTTTCCGGTGTTGTAGAGGGCAAAAAACTGCTAGATATTCTTTACACTTAATACCGATAAGAATATCAATACAGCCATGGCACCGACCGAACTTCTCATTGAATATCTTCCTATTCTGGTTTTTATCGCTATCGCGTTTGTGGTGGCGGGCGCGGCGGTCGCATTGTCGCTGATCGTGGCCAAGCAAAACCCTGACGCCGAAAAGCTTTCCGCGTATGAATGCGGCTTCGATGCGTTCGATGACGCGCGGCACAAATTCGATGTGCGCTTCTATCTTGTCGCCATTCTGTTCATCATTTTCGATCTTGAGATCGCGTTCCTTTTCCCATGGGCGGTGACGCTCGGCGATATCGGCATGTTTGGTTTCTGGTCGATGGTCGTTTTCTTGGGCGTGCTGACCGTTGGTTTCATTTACGAATGGAACAAAGGCGCACTGGATTGGGAGTAATCTAAACCATGTCTCATGATCGTAAAGTCATACAGGCCCCGCTGGCTCCGCTGACGACCGACGTTCCGTTTCCGCCGGCGGCGCAACAGGATGTCGTGCCTGCCGCGCTGTCGAAACACGTGAAGGAAAAGGGGTTCCTTTTGACCTCTGCCGACGCGTTGTTCGATTGGGCGCGTACAGGCTCGATGTGGCCGATGACGTTCGGTCTGGCGTGCTGCGCGGTGGAGATGATCCATTCCTACATGTCGCGCTACGATCTCGACCGTTTCGGGATGATTCCACGCCCCAGCCCGCGCCAGTCTGACGTCATGATCGTTGCCGGCACGCTGACCAATAAAATGGCCCCCGCGCTGCGTAAGGTGTACGACCAGATGCCGGAGCCGCGCTGGGTCATCTCCATGGGTTCCTGCGCCAATGGCGGCGGCTATTACCACTATTCCTATTCCGTCGTGCGCGGGTGCGACCGCATCGTGCCGGTTGATATCTACGTGCCGGGCTGCCCGCCGACGGCAGAGGCGCTGGTATACGGTCTGCTGCAATTGCAGCGCAAGATCCAGCGCGAAGATACGCGTATCGCGAGGTAGCCTGTCATGGAAAATATCGAAGCCCTGACCGATCTTGCGGAACACATCCGCGAAAACCTCGAAGACGAAGTAACCGATTTCGTCATTCAGCGTGATGAGCTGTGCCTTCACGCCAAACGCGAATCCATTGTTACCGTGCTGCAATTCCTGCGCGACAACCAGCAATGTCAGTTCAAGCAGCTCGTCGATATTTGCGGCGCGGATTACCCGGACCGCGGCGAGGGTCGCTTCGATGTCGTCTACAATCTTTTGTCGCTGACGCAGAACCAGCGCATTCGCATCAAGGTTCGTGCAGATGAAGATAAAATCGTGCCGTCCGCGACCTCGGTCTTCAGCTCGGCCGGTTGGTTTGAACGCGAAACATGGGATATGTACGGCATCTATTTTTCCGGCAATCCCGACCTGCGCCGCATCCTGACCGACTATGGTTTTGACGGTCACCCGATGCGCAAGGATTTCCCGCTGACAGGCTATGTCGAGCTTCGCTACGATCAGGAACTGCGCCGCGTCGTGTATGAGCCTGTGAAATTGTCGCAGGACTTCCGCGCGTTTGACTTCCTCTCCCCATGGGAAGGCATGACCGACATCCAGCTTCCCGGCGATGAAAAAGCCGTAAAACCGGAACATGGCTGGACCCCGTATAAAAAGGCAGTGAAAAATGGCTAACACCGCTGAGCAGCATAATTACACCGTCGATGTGGCTGCCGAAACGCAGATCAAACCCTACACGATGAATTTCGGCCCCCAGCACCCGGCGGCGCACGGCGTGTTACGCCTCGTCCTCGAAATGGAAGGCGAAGTCGTCGAGCGTGCCGATCCGCACGTTGGCCTTCTTCACCGCGGCACGGAAAAGCTGATCGAATATAAAACCTACACGCAGGCAACGCCGTATTTCGACCGCCTTGATTATGTCGCGCCGATGAATCAGGAACACGCCTTTGCGCTCGGCGTCGAAAAACTGCTCGGCATCACGCCGCCGTTGCGCGCGCAATATATCCGCGTGCTGTTCTGCGAACTCAGCCGTATTCTGAACCACATCCTGAACATCACCACCTTCGCTCTCGACGTCGGCGCCATTACGCCGGCGCTGTGGGGCTTTGAAGAACGTGAAAAAGGGATGGAGTTTTACGACCGCGTCTGCGGCGCGCGTCTTCATGCCAATTATTTCCGTCCCGGCGGGGTCGCGTTCGATATGCCGCCCGGCCTCGCCGAAGACATGATGGAATGGACGGAGACTTTTCCGTCGGTCCTGAACGATCTCGATACGCTGTTGACCGGCAACCGCATCTTTAAACAGCGCACCGTTGACATCGGACTCGTCAGCGAGGAACAGGCGCTTGACTGGGGTTTCTCCGGCCCGATGCTGCGCGGTTCCGGCGTTGCATGGGACCTGCGCAAGGCGCAGCCTTATGACGTTTACGATAAAATGGATTTCGACATCCCCGTTGGCAAGACGGGCGATTGCTATGCGCGCTATCTCGTTCGCATGGAAGAAATGCGCCAGTCGCTGAAAATCATGAAGCAATGTCTGCGTGATCTTCCGGGCGGGCCGGTTCGCGTGAACGATTACAAGGTGTCGCCGCCGCCGCGCGCGGAAATGAAAGGCTCGATGGAGGCTCTCATTCACCATTTCAAACTTTACACCGAAGGCTATCACGTCCCGGCTGGTGAAACGTACACCGCCGTTGAAGCGCCGAAAGGTGAATTCGCTGTCTACCTTGTGTCCGACGGCACGAACAAGCCGTACCGCTGCCACATCAAGGCGCCGGGATTTGCCCACTTGCAAGGGCTGGATTTTATGAGCCGTGGCGCGATGCTGGCCGACGTGGTCGCCAATATCGGGTCCATGGACATTGTGTTTGGAGAGATCGACCGATGAAAAAGTCTGCGGCGTTAAAGGCCGACTTTCAACCTGACAATTTTGAATTCCGCGACGGCGCTGCCGTTGACGAAATCATCAGCCGTTATCCGGAAGGCCGCCAGATGAGCGCGATCATGCCGTTGCTCGATCTCGCGCAGCGTCAGGTCGGCGAAGACGGCGCAAAAGCCAAGCCGCCCTATGGTGGCTGGATTCCGCGCGCCGCGATGGATGAAATCGCCCGCATCGTCGATGTGCCGCCGATCCGCGTGTATGAAGTCGCGACATTCTATTCCATGTATAATCTGGAACCTGTCGGCAAATACCTCGTGCAGCTTTGCACCACGACGCCGTGCTGGCTGTGCGGCTCGTCGGGCATTGTCGATGCGTGTGAAAAAAATCTCGGCATTCATGTCGGTGAATCGACCAGGGACGGCATGTTCACGCTGATGGAAGTTGAATGCCTTGGCGCGTGCGCCAATGCCCCGATGGTGCAGGTGAACGATATTTTCTACGAAGACCTGACGCCGGACAGCATGGGCGCGCTTCTCGACAATCTGAAAAAAGATAACGTGCCGCCCGCCGGGCCGCAGAATGGCCGTAACAAGGCCGCGCCGCTTACCGGGCAAACCACGCTGAAGGCGGTTAAATAAGATGCTTCAGGACAAAGACAGAATTTTCACGAACCTTTACGGGCAGGAGCCTGCTTCGCTGGAATACGCGAAAAAGCGCGGCGACTGGGACGGGACGAAAGATATCATCGGCAAAGGCCGCGACTGGATCATCGAGGAGATGAAAAAATCCGGTCTGCGCGGCCGTGGAGGCGCCGGATTCCCGACGGGCATGAAATGGTCTTTCATGCCCAAGGAACTGAAAGACAAGCCGCACTACCTTGTCGTCAACGCCGACGAATCCGAGCCGGGCACCTGTAAGGATCGTGAGATTATGCGTCACGACCCGCACAAGCTGGTCGAGGGCTGCCTTCTGGCCGGTTTCGCGATGCAGGCGCATCACGCCTTTATTTATATCCGCGGTGAGTTTTATCACGAAGGTTCCGAAGTCGTCAGGGCGATCGAGGAAGCGCGCGCTGCCGGGCTGCTCGGCAAGAACGCTGCCGGTTCCGGCTGGGATTTCGATATCACGCTGCACCGTGGTGCGGGCGCCTATATCTGCGGCGAAGAAACGGCGCTGCTGGAATCTCTCGAAGGCAAGAAGGGGCAGCCGCGTAACAAGCCGCCGTTCCCGGCCATGGCGGGTCTTTATTCCGCGCCGACGACCATCAACAACGTCGAAACCATCGCCGTCGTGCCGACCATTCTGCGCCGTGGCGGGGAATGGTTCGCGGGGTTCGGCCAGAATGAAAAGAATACGGGCACGAAGCTTTTCTGCCTGCTCGGCCACATCAACACGCCGTGCGTGGTGGAGGAGGAAATGGGCATTTCGCTCCGTGAGATCCTCGACAAACATGGCGGCGGCGTCCGCGGCGGCTGGGACAACCTGAAGGCCGTCATTCCGGGCGGGGCGTCGACGCCGATGATCCCGAAGGAAATCTGCGACACCGTTTTGATGGATTTCGATTCCCTGCGCGCGGTTCAAACCGGCCTGGGCACGGCGGGCGTGATCGTCATGGATAAATCGACCGACCTTATTTATGCGATCGCGCGGCTGTCGCAATTCTATATGCATGAAAGCTGCGGCCAATGTAC
>CAYPCP010000079.1:5436-8569 GCA_964409255.1 uncultured Pseudobdellovibrionaceae bacterium | reverse complement strand
GTATTTCAGAACCGCGTCATGCAGCTTATCCAGTACGCCCCGGCGACCGAGAGCGTGTATAAACGTCCCCTGCTCGTCATTCCGCCGTGGATCAATAAATACTACATCCTCGACATGAAGCCGGAAAATTCCTTCGTCAAATGGCTGACGGAACAGGGTCACACCGTGTTCATGATTTCATGGGTCAATCCCGGCGCCGAACTCGCGCAGGCGGGATTCGAAGACTACATGAAGGAAGGCGTTCTCGAAGCGCTCGATCAAATTGCCCAGATCACCGGGGAAAAAGACGCCAACGTCATCGGTTATTGCATCGGCGGCACCTTATTGTCGATGACGCTGTCGTGGATGGCGCAAAATGGGCAAAAAGACCGCATCGCCTCCGCGACATTCCTGACCACGCTGATCGATTTCAAAGACCCCGGCGAACTGAAATTATTCACCGACGAAGAACAGCTTGCCCAGATCGACGAGGAAATCAGGGAAAAAGGATATCTCGGCGCCGAGAATCTCAAACTGACATTCAGCGCGCTGCGCGCCAACGATCTTGTCTGGTCCTTCGTCGTGAACAATTATCTCATGGGCCGCGAACCTTTCCCGTTCGATCTTTTGTATTGGAACGACGATTCCACGAACATGCCCGGAAAGCTGCACAGCGATTACCTGCATAAAATGTACGGCTACAACCTGCTGTGCAAACCGGGCGGCCTGAAGATCGGAACGACGCCCGTCGATATCGGCAGGATCGAAACGCCCGCCTATTTTCTTTCCACGCGGGAGGACCACATCGCGCCGTGGAAAGCCACCTATGAAGGCGCGAAACTGTTCAAGGGGCCGGTCACGTTCACCCTTGCCGCCTCCGGCCATATCGCCGGGGTCGTGAACCCGCCCGATAAAAAGAAATATGCCCATTGGTCCGGCGCAAAAATCACGGCGAAGCCGGACGAATGGCTGGGCAAGACAACGGAATATAAGGGCTCCTGGTGGCCGCACTGGCAAGGCTGGATCAAGGATTTCGCCGGCCCGACCGTGCCCCCCCGGCAGCCCAAGGACGCCATCGAACCCGCGCCGGGAAGCTACGTCAGGAAAAAAGCGGAATAGTCTTGATTATCCATAATTTTTATATTAGAAGAGTTCACTATATGGAGTAATTGCTATGCCTGTTTCTCTCGTGGACGCCTTCAACGCGGAAGATTATCCGCAATATCACGTTGATTATTTCAAGGATCCGAATGATTCACGCGAGACTTATGGCCTCTACGAAAAATACAAACAGGCCGTGGCCATCCTCAAAATCGAGGATTACAAAATTTTCTTTAATAAAGATCATATCGAAGCACGTTTTACAGACCTGTCGGACTCCTTCCGTTTTTCCGTGGCGCTTAAGCCCGCGGAAAAAGTCGAAGTCGATTATTTCCATGCAGACATGGACTCCAGCAATCGTTCGCTTGACCGCGTGCGTAAATCACTGCGCAAGCTCGTACACGCCATGGGTCTGCATGAGAAAATCCGGTTTGAGCTGGATCGCGCAAACAAAGCCGTTGCCGTCTTTGCCGCCGACGGTCAGAGCTTTATTGATTTCGACGAAGCCTGCCGCAGCACACCTTCGCGAAAGATAATGTCCCTGACCAACGGCTGACGCCGTCTTACATATATTCGCGGGATAATCTGACGTAGTTATCGGCGGACACCGGGAAGAAATCGAGGTCTTCTTTCGTCAGCTCCCGCATGAACTTCGCCGGGCGCCCGGCCCAGAGCTGGCCTTTCGGCACGCGTTTCTTCGGCGATACCAGCGCACCCGCCGCAACCATCGCGCCGCCCTCCACCACGGCCTCATCAAGCACAATCGCCCCCATGCCGATGAACGCGTTCGTTTCAACCGTGCAGGCATGCAGGAGCGACATATGCCCCACCGTGACCTCGTCCCCGATATAGGTGCCGGAAACATTGCGCGTCGTATGAATAACGGACCCGTCCTGGATATTCGTGCGCCTGCCGATGCGGATTTCATGCACGTCGCCGCGCAGGATGCACCCGAACCAGATATTGCTTTCCGGCCCGATATGCACGTCGCCGATAATGACGGCATTCTCCGCGATAAAGGCCGTTGGGTCGATAGTCGGCATCACGCCGCGATAGGGAAGAATAGTTGCCATGACCTCAGCATAGAAAAAAGGGGCCCTGAATGCCAGAACCCCTTTTCGTATTCGTATCGGTAAGCGATTAACGCTTTGCCCACTGTTTGGAGCGGCGTGCTTTGTGCAGACCGACCTTTTTACGCTCGACGGTACGCGCGTCGCGGGTCAGCATGCCGGCTTTCTTCAGCGCCGGACGCAGGGTCGGCTCGAAGTTTTCCAGCGCGCGGGAAATGCCGTGACGGACAGCGCCAGCCTGACCGGACAGGCCGCCGCCTTTGACCGTGCAAACGACGTCGAATTCGCCGACGCGGTTGACGATCAGGAACGGCTGGTTCAGGACCAGAAGCTGCGTCTGGCGGCCGAAGTATTTTTCCTGCGGCTTGCCGTTGACGATGACCTGACCTTTGCCGCGCTTAAGCCATACGCGTGCAACGGACTCCTTACGGCGGCCGGTTGCATAGGCGCGGCCCAGGGCGTCGACTTTAGGTTCGCGCTTTACAGGCTCGGCTTGGGCTTTCATTTCCTTGGTGCCGTCGGCAACCGCTTTCGCGAGGTTGGCCAGATCGGTTTTCACTTCTTTCGTGTCAGCCATGGTTATGCTCTCTTATTCTTCGGGTTCATGCCGGCAACATCCAGCGTTTGCGGGTTTTGTGCGGTGTGCGGGTGTTCCGTACCGGCGTAGACGCGCAGATTTTTCATCTGCTGACGACCCAGGGGACCTTCCGGAATCATGCGCTCGATGGCTTTTTCGATCACGCGCTGCGGGAATTTACCGGCAAGCGTTTCGGCCGGTGTGCGGCCTTTGATCCCACCGGGGTGCCCGGTGTGCCAGTAGAACACTTCGTTCTGTGCTTTCTTGCCCGTGATGCGGACTTTCTCGGCATTGATCACGATCACGTTGTCGCCATCGTCGATGTGCGGCGTGAAAGTGGCTTTGTGTTTACCGCGCAGGCGGTTCGCAACGATCGTGGCAAGACGGCCCAGCACGACGCCTTCAG
>CAYPCP010000079.1:0-5336 GCA_964409255.1 uncultured Pseudobdellovibrionaceae bacterium | reverse complement strand
CCGCGCAGGCGGTTCGCAACGATCGTGGCAAGACGGCCCAGCACGACGCCTTCAGCGTCGACGATGATCCATTTCTTGTCCACTTCGGCGGTTTTCGTCGAATAGGTTTTCATCGGTTTTACCCTTCATGTTTAAAACTGGGAGGGTTATGCACGGTTTGACCCGCCACCGTCAACAAAAAAGTGATAAAAATCAGAAGGATGCAAGAGTGGTATTATAATACCATTAGCCAAGCTGTTGATCGGCTATCCATTTGAGAAAAGGCGGAAAACCGTCCGTTATCGGCAGGCTGACGATACAGGGACAATCGTAGGAATGCAGTTTTTTGACCGCTTCCGTCAGGGGTTCGATCTGGCTTTGCGTTGTTTTGACAAAGATCGCGACCTCCTGCCCGTGACAGACTCTGCCCTCCCAGCGGTAGCGGGTCTGCAGCCCGGCCAGCATGCCGACACAGGCTGCAAGGCGGGACTCGATCAAATGGTCGGCGATGGCCGCGGCCTCATCTTCGTTCGCGGACGTAATATAAACGAACCGCGCATCCGTCATAGAATGTAGGTGTCCTTGACCATATCGCGCACTTCGAGCGTCACGGCGCATGCCGGAAAGTCCGCGCGGAAATGTTTGAGGAGGACATCATAAAGCGCCTTGCCGTACGCCTGTTTCGTGGGAATATCGCGTCCTTCCATCAAAAGCAGCGTCAGATGCGCCATGTGCCCTTCGTTGGCGTCATTCCCACCCACGACACTGTGCAGGAGCGGAATGCCCCGCGCCTTGATCCGCCCCTTATCGACGCCTTGCGCCGCGAGCGTGACGTGCAGGTCGGTAAGTATCTCCGGCAGATCGAGATCAGGCCCCATGTTCTGAGAATATTCAACGATGATATGGGGCATTATTTCGCCGGGTCCTTTTTCTTATATTTTGGTGATGAGGATTTTATCGATGCGGTGATGGTCCATATCGACGATTTCAAAACGATATCCATGTTCTTCGGTAAAAACGCCTTCGGACGGCGCCGCGCGCAGATTGTTGAGCACATATCCCGCCAGCGTGTCGAAATCCTCGTCGGCGCTGATCGCCTCGATGCCGATGGACAGGTGTATTTCCTCGATCGGCGTGCGGCCATCAACCAACCACGATCCATCTTCGCGCGTAACGATCATCGGTTGATCCGTTTCGCCATAGTTTGACGCAATCGTTCCTACGATAGCCTCAAGGAAGTCGGACGGCGTCACGATCCCCTGAATGCTGCCATACTCATCCACGATGATCATCAGGTTGATATGATGATTCTTGAACGTTTCCAGCGCGGCCAGGCACGAAATATTCTCCGGCAGGATGTGCGCGTCGCGCACGTAATGATGCAGGTTAAAGTCATCCGCGCTCAAAATCCCGTCCAGCATTTCTTTCGCCTGAAGAATACCGATCACGCTGTCGGTGTCGCCATCGACGACGGGATAGCGCGAATGCCCGGCTTCGTGAATTTTCCGGCGCAAAATCTCGCGCGAGTCATTGATGTCGATAAACACGACATCCGTGCGGTGGGTCATGATCGATTTAACGTCGCGATCCGCAAGCCGGATCACACGCTGAAGCATTTCATGCTCCGCCTTGTCGATCACGCCGCTCTGGGCGCTTTCGCTCAGGATCGCCTTAACTTCTTCTTCCGTGACGGTGTCGTCACCGCGTTTGACGCGCAGGATGCGCAAAATCGTCTGTGCCGAAAAATTCAGGACATTGACGACCGGCGTCGTCAGCCACGACAGCCCCTTCATGATCGGCGCCACGAACAGCGCCAGCCTTTCGGCATGGCTCAGCGCAAATTGCTTGGGAACAAGCTCCCCGATGACAACCGAAAAATACGTGATTCCGCTGACGATCAGCGCGACGGCCGCCGTCTCGCCGTGCGGGTAGATCCACGTTATGGCGTCCAGATGCGGCGCGAGGTCTTCGGCAATCGCCGCGCCCCCGTATGCCCCGGCCAGAATCCCGACAAGCGTAATGCCCACCTGAACGGTCGACAGGAACTTCCCCGGATTTTCGGCGAGCGATAGCGCGATATCCGCGCGATGGTCTCCCTGTTTGGCCAATTGGCGCAGGAGCGGCTTGCTGGCCGATACGATGGCGATTTCCGACAACGCGAAAAAGCCGTTAACCAGCAGGAGGACAAATATGATGATGACTTCAGTAATGGCCGGACAAAGTAGGTTAGAGTTAAAAAAGGGATCATATTCGGAACCCGGGGACTTGCCAAGCCATGGTCTAAAACATCATAATTATAGGAATATAAGTTTCAGAACAGGATCCCGGCCCCTCCATGCTTAAAAGACTATCCATCGAACAGTTTGTGATTATTGACAAACTGTCTCTCGATTTCCTGACGGGGCTGACCATCCTGACGGGGGAAACCGGGGCCGGTAAATCCATCCTGCTGGACGCCATGGGCCTGATCCTCGGCGAACCGTCCCAGCCGGAATCGATCCGCTCGGGTTCCGAGAAGTCCACCTTTCAGGCCGTCTTCGCCCCGCCGCCCGGCCATCCGGTCTGGGCCTATCTGGGCGAACACAACCTTGCGATCGCCGGGCGACCCGACTTCACCGTCGACCGGGTGATCTTCACCAACGGCGGCGACGACATCCGTTTTAACGGCAAGGCCATCGACCGGGAAACCCTGCATAAGATCGGCACCTTCCTTGTCGAGATCCACGGGCAGTTCGCGAACCAGAGCCTGCTCGATCCCGCGAACCAGATGACTCTCCTCGACCTTTCGGGCGGCTTCCCGCCGGAGGTCTTCTCCAACGTCGCCACGGCGCTGCGGGATGTCCATCGCCTGACCAAGGAACTCGAAGAAGAAAATCTTTTCCTCGCGCGCCACAAACGCGAACTGCCGAAAATGGAAGACGTCGTCGCGCGCTTTGAAAAAGTCGGCATGCGCGAAAACTACATTCCCGAAGTGAAAGCGGAATATGCGCGCCTTTTAACGGCGAAAGAAACCTCCGAAGCGTTTCAGGCCATTCTGGCGCAGTTCGTTTCCGCGAACGGTGTCGTGTCCGCCCTGTCGGCGGCCAACAATACCTTCACGCGCCAGAAAAACCTTGAAGCGGAAAAGATGGTCAAGCTGGCCGAACATCTGTCCGGCGCACTCGACCATGCGCGCGGCGCGGTCGTTGAAATGGGCCGCCTGTCGCCGGAATACGACATCGACACGAAACCGCTTCACCGCCTCGAAGACATTCTCAACGTCCTGAAGAAGCTGGCCGCCGAGGCGAAGATCACGTTTGACGATCTGCCCGGTTACTGGGAAGAACAATCGACAAAGCTCAATCGCATGCGCAATGGCCGCGCGAAACTGGCGGAGCTGGAAAACGATCTCGCCAAGGCGAAGCGTCAGTATCTTGAATTCGCCCACGTACTCAGCGAAAAGCGCGTCGAGGCCGGCAAGGCCCTCGCGGAATCGATCACATCCGAACTCGCGCCGCTTAAACTCAACCGCGCCCAGTTCGATGTCGAGGTCGAAGAAAACCCCGCCCTCCCCTGGACCGAGCGCGGGATCAACATTGTCACCTTCAAGGGCCGCATGAACCCCGGCCAGCCGTTCAGCCCGATCGCCGAAACGGCATCCGGCGGGGAGATGGCGCGTATGATTCTCGCCCTCAAGGTCGTCGTGCAGCGCGTGCAGACCATTCCAACCCTGGTGTTCGACGAGGTCGATACCGGTATCGGCGGTGCGGCTGCGGCTGCGGTGGGCGAACGCCTAGCGCTACTGGCCGACACGACTCAGGTGCTGGTCATCACGCACAGCCCGCAGGTCGCCTCCCGCGGCGCACAGCATCTCCATGTCAGCAAGCAGACCGATGGCATCACGACCACCTCGGTCGTGCGCCAGCTCACCATGGAACAGCGCCTGGACGAAATTTCCCGCATGCTCGCGGGCGATACCCTCACGACGGAATCACACGCCGCTGCGAAAAGCCTTATTGAAGAAGCCCGCATCGCCGGCGAAGGGCGCCGTCAGGCGGCTGGCGCAAAGGCATAATTCAAATAGAAGGTATATGATGACCACGGCTTTTTAGCCCCTTAAATACAGGGCTATAGCCCGAATCAATTTTTCCTATCCGTTCATCCAGCTCTCTGAGAAACGTCTCTTGCGACGAAGACACGCCATCGTACGCATAAGGGTTTAATTTTCTTTTGTCCGCAACGGCGTGAAGGATTTTTTTGCCTGCTTGCAAGACTGACTCCCTCTGCTCTTCCGTGTAATCGCCGAGTTCAAGGCTCAGGTGCGCACCGGATTTTATGCCGCCATGGGCATGTTTGGAGAAAAGCAATATATCCAGCGCCTTGAGGTGCAATTCATAATTTGTCGTGGCCGACTGAAACGATGAAGAATAGCCACTGGATATCCGAGCGGGCGCATATTGAAGGGCGCTTAAAAGATGTTCCTGACAACTCGCGCGGTTTTCCGGGGTAACAATCCCGCCATAACTCCCGCCCATTCTGGTCAATGTATTCAGTGACGCCACGGTCGTGGCTTTACTGTTTCCGATATTTTCAAAAACATTGTCTGCGACTTCACGAACGTCGGCCACCGCAATCTCTTCTTTATTGTCCTGAAGAAAACGTAATATGGATGGCGCAAGGCCTTGATCCCAGCCAAAGCCTTTGTCAGCATATGCTGCGGTATGAATTTTAAGGCAATCAACCACCTTAGAGAGATGGGGCGATGGCGGCTCCATATCCAATAGCAATCGGTTTTGTTTGGCTGATGTGTATGGAAGCCAATGTGCCAGATGTGATGCACGTGTCGCCGGGTGCATCTCTTTAAATTTTTCCGGAACATTCTCCCCGTCAACAAGCAGCTTTATGGACTGTGCGAGATCACGCTTTCTGTCCATATCCTCCAGCAGACCTGTTACCCCGCTGGATATTTCCTTCGATGCCGTTTTAAACTGATTGTAAAGACCGTAAGCTCCAAAACCGGCGAGAGCCAGGCTTCCTATTAGAATTTGCGGCAGATGTGATCCAATGTAAGCCGCGAAAACAAGTCGCATAAAGTCGCTCATAATTACCTTCCCTGTTTTATATTTTTTTATGAGGACACTATACTATAATTTTCATAATTATGGTGTAATTTTTTATTAACCTTTTTGCTTTGTCCTGGATTCTCCTCTGTCGGCCTGAAAACTAGCTATTTCCACGGCAGATCGAAGGGACATTAGATTTAACTGAAATTGTTCGCGCTTATTAAGAATTCCAGGGAAGCGCAACTCCCGGCGGATAAGGCTTGTGAAGGCTTATTGAAGTGAGCTTGTGTTTTGGCTCAGATCATACTGATTTTT
>CAYPCP010000078.1:0-8775 GCA_964409255.1 uncultured Pseudobdellovibrionaceae bacterium | reverse complement strand
AAGGAAGAATCCCGCTCCATCACCGGTAACTGTAACATCAAGATCTTCGGCAAGTTGCAGGACCCGACCGACACCAAAGACTTCTTCGAACGTCAGGCCGGTAAGGCTCTTATCATGGAATCCTCGGGCTTCGCGCTTCAGGGCGGCATGTCCACCGGCGCCTATCACGACAGCCTCAACGCCAGCACGCAGGCCCGTGAACGCGCCGATTACGGCGACCTGAAACAGCTGCGTGAAGGCGCCGCCGTGATGATTTTCGAAAACGTCGTCATCGACACGCAGATTTTCTATTCGAACCCCGGCCACGCCAAAGCGATGCGCGTGACGCGTTATCTCGGCCTGCCTGCCGTTGACGAACAGCTCGTCAAACACTCCACGCAAATCACCCAGATGCGCGACCGCCTTGTCAGCAAGACATGGACCGCCGCCAATGCCGATGTTGCCGTTAACACGCCGATTGAAATTGCATCGCTGGCGGATGGCCTCAAACGTGTCAAAGGCCGCGTGCAGAACCGCCTTGATGAAGGGATCGCCGCGCTGGCCGAACTCCACGCCCGACAATTCCCGGACGACGCCGCAAAATCCGCACCGCCAATGACAGACGGCACGGGCGCATCCTCGGCCCCATCGATGCCGTCTTCCGCGCCGGTTCTCACGGCCACGCCTGCGCAACCCACCGCCCCTGCGGCAGCGCCCCCAGCCGATAAATCCGCGGGCCCAATGGGCTTCTTCGGTAAAAAACCCGAAGCCGCTCCGCCACCGGAAGCATTCCCGGCGCAATCCGCCGCGCCGGACACGGCCACGCTGCAAAAACCGCCGGGCGCGGTTTCATGGAACGATCTTGTCGAAAAATCCGACACAGCGGCATCCGCCACACCTGCCGCCGCGCCCCCTGCGGCGATCAAAGCGCAGCTCGACGATGATGTTCAGCGCATCCTTAAACAAGCCGGCGACGACATGCGCTCTTCCGTCTTTAAAAACGACACAGATAAAAAGGATTAACATGAACTTTCCTTCCCGCACGCAATCAGGAAACGCATTCATGATGGTCCTGATCGGGGTTATTTTGTTCAGCGCCCTCGCCTATACATTCATGCGCAGCGGCCGTCAGGGCATAAGCAACGTTTCATCACAGGAATCGGCGATGATTTCCGGCGATATCATCGCCTATGCCGTCAGCGTCGAGCGTGGCGTCAGCCGCATGCGCATGAAGGGCGTTTCCGAATCCGATCTTGATTTCGTGGGCGCGGGCGCCACGTATGACAACACGAATTGCAGCGAGGCGAAATGCGAGGTTTTCAGCGCCCAGGGCGGTCAGCAGGCCTGGCAGGCGACAGTCAATAAAGCCAATGACGCAACGCCGTGGCAATTCACGGGCGCAGTCAGCGTCGCCGATGTCGGCAATGACGATGGCGACGCGAAGAGCAGCGAACTTATCATGGCGCTTTCGAATATTAATTTTGCGATCTGCATGGACATCAACCGCAAGCTGGGCATCGAAAACCCGAGCGACGAGCCGCCTGTCTCCTCCGGTTCGCCAGACTTCTCTACGGCCTACACCGGCACCTTCAGCGCAGGAAGCGACATCGGCGGCACCGAACTTGACGGCAAACGCGCCGCCTGTTTTGAAAACGGCGGAAGTTATTATTTCTATCAAGTCCTGCTTGCCCGATAAATTCGGGGACACTATAATGATGCGTGGACGGTTTGATTCGCCCGTTCCTAACGCAGGAGGTCCCCATGGCCCGTCAGGCCCGCATCGTTCTCGCCGATACACCCCACCACGTCACGCAACGCGGCAACCGCGGTGAAAAGATTTTTTTCGAAAAAGCAGATTTTGAAACCTATATCGATCTGCTGCGTGAGCAATGCGACGATAAAGGCGTGACGATTTCGTCTTACTGTTTCCTGCCCAATCAAATCCATCTGATCGCCACGCCGCGCAGCGAAAGCGCGCTTGCCGCGGCGATCGGCGAAACGCACCGCCGTTATACCGTCCACGTCAACGCCAAGAACAGCTGGCGCGGACATTTGTTCCAGGACCGTTTTTTCTCTTACGCCATGGATGAACGCTTCATGCTGCGCGCCGCGCGCTTCATTGAAAATCTTCCTGTCGTCTCCGGCATCGCGCCCAAGGCCGAAAATTATCTCTGGAGCAGCGCACGCGCCCACATACGTCTTGGCGACAACCCGCTGGTCACGGAAAAGCGGGTGCTGAAGACCATGCCCGACTGGGCCGCGTTTCTGGACCGCCCGATGGACACGCAGGAAATGGACACCATCCGGCTTCATCTGCAGACCGGACGTCCGCGCGGCAGCGACGGTTTTATCGATGCCGTCGAGCAAACGCTGGGCCGCACCGTGCGCCCGCAAAAACGCGGCCGCAAGCCAAAGGCCCAGGCCGCCGCCTGACCCCTACATTCTATCCGGAATGGAAATGCCCAGCAGGTTGAGGACAGTCTCAAGCTGCGCATAGGTTTGCGCACAAAGCGCGAGGCGGCTACTGCGAAGCGCGTTATTCTCTTCGGAAATAATGTGGCAATTGCCGTAGAACGAGCTGAATCCCTGCGCCAGTTTATACGCATACTCGCACAAGGTATGCGGCGTGTAATTACGCAGCGCACCGTCAACCGCATCCGGCAATTCGGTAAGAAGCAGCGCCAGCGGACGATCGACATCCTCGAGAATAAACGGCCCCGCTTTCGGCACCGTCATGCCCTGCTCCACCGCCTTGCGGAGAAGTGATTTAATCCGCACGGCCTGATACAGGAGATAAGGGCCGGTCTTCCCTTCAAACCGCGTCAAACGATCCAGGTCGAACACATAATCGGCCTGACGCTGGTTTTGAAGATCGGCAAATTTGATCGCGGCGATTGCAACCTTGTTCGCGACGTCGGCATATTCCGCCGCATCCATATCCTTGGCGATATTTTCCTCGGCCATGCGGACCTGTGCCTTTTCCATCGCCATCGCGATCAGGTCTTCAAGGCGCATGATCCCGCCTTCACGGGTCTTGAACGGTTTCCCGTCCGTGCCGTTCATCGTGCCAAAACCCGCATGCGTCAATTCGACCGATTGCGGAACGATACCGCTGCGGTACGCTGCGCGAAAAACCTGTTCAAAATGCAATGACTGGCGCTGATCGACGACATACACGATTTTAGTCGGCTTATTGACATTCATGCGATCGACCAGCGTCGCCAGATCCGTCGTGCCATACATGACGGCCCCGTCGCGCTTATAAAGAATAAGCGGCGGCATTTCTTTTTTATCGTCATTGGCGGCGACGGGAAACACCCATGCGCCCTCGCTTTCAACCGCGTAACCCTGCTTCTGCATATTGGAAACCATGGGTGCGATCAGGTCGTGGACACAGGCTTCGCCTTTCCAGATTTCAAAATGCACATCGAGGCTGCCATAGGTCTTCTTCATGCCCGCGACGGACACTTCGAAAATTTTTTCCCAGATCGGATAGTATGGTTTTTCTTTATTCTGCAGTTTGACGGTCGTTTCCTGCGCTTCTTTCATCAGCGCTTCGTCGGCCTTGGCGGCGCCCGCCGCCTTGGGATAACGAACCGCCATATCCTCAACCAAATTCTGGACGCTGCCGGGATCATCGATATCCGTGCCCAGCACCATATCCGCCTGTCCCTCACGGATATAATCGGCGATCAGCATGCCCATATGCGTACCCCAATCGCCCATGTGCACATCGCCCAGCGCCTGATACCCGACATAGCCGAGCGTGCGCTTGACCGATTCCCCGATAATCGCGGCACGCAAATGGCCGACATGCATGGCTTTTGCGATATTGGCGCCGCCATAATCGACCATGGCAATTTCACCATGGGCCGTTTGCGGCACGCCATGACGCTCATCGCCGGCAATGTCGGCCAGATGTGCGCTCAAATATTCGTCGGTGATGTTGATATTGATAAAACCCGGGCCGGCGATATCGAGTTTCCCGAAAATTTTATTCTGCGACAGCGTATCGATAATGGCCTGCGCCATCTCACGCGGATTTTTTCCGGCCTTTTTTGCCGCTGGCATCGCGCCATTGCATTGAAACTGCGCCAGATCGGGACGGTCGGATACTTTTACCGCACCAAAGTCCGCCGATACGCCTTGGGCCGCAAACGCGTCCCCGACGATCGCCGAGAGTTTTTGAGCAAGCGACGTCATGATGATCCTTACGCGTCCAGCTGGGCTTTCAGGGCGTTTTCCTGAATGAATTCGCGGCGCGGCTCGACGACGTCGCCCATCAGGGTGCTGAACAGTTCCGATGCCTTCTCCGCGTCCTTAACGCCGACCTGCAGAAGCACGCGCGCGCTCGGGTCGAGTGTCGTTTCCCAAAGCTGTTCCGGGTTCATTTCCCCCAGACCTTTGTATCGCTGGATCTGCAGCCCTTTACGGCCATATTCGATGACGCCGTCAAAAAGACCGAGCGGGCCATTAACCTTAGAGAGCGTTTTCTCACCCGCCGACAATACGGCCGGTTTGGAAAAATTCTCCGTCAGCCAGTCGAGCGCCGCGTGAATGCGGCGGCCATCCGCCGAGCGGATCTGGTCGGCAGGGATGCGAACGCGTTCTTTCACGCCGCGAACATTGCGTTCCAGGACATAGCCGCCGACGGGCGTAAATTCGCCTTTCCACGTATTTTCATTCTTTTCCGCGTAGGCATTCAAACGTTGCGCGATATCTTTCGCCTTATCCGCGGCAAAGCTGGCATCGTCGAATACTTTTTCATCGAACGCGCCTGCCATCGCGGCCTGTTCGACGGCAACCTTGTTACCGGATTTTTGAATCACGCCGAGCAAGGCACCCTTCACAGCGCGCGTCTTGGACAGAAGATCCGCCAGATCGCGGCCCGTTCGTTGCGAACCACCGGATTCCGTCAGGAACGCATCGGACAGCGCAGCGTTAATGAGATAATCCTCCATTGCCGCATCGTCTTTCAAATACGTCTCGCCGGAGTTCCCGCGCTTCACTTTGTAAAGCGGCGGCTGGGCGATATAGAGGTAACCCTTGTCGATCACCGAAGGCATGTAACGGAAGAAGAACGTCAAAAGCAGCGTGCGAATGTGCGAACCGTCGACGTCGGCATCGGTCATGATGACGATTTTGTGATAACGGATCTTATCGATGTTGAATTCATCCGCGCCGATCCCCGTTCCCATCGCGGTGATCAGCGTGCCGACCTGTTCCGATGAAAGCATCTTGTCGAAACGCGCGCGTTCCGTGTTGAGAATTTTACCGCGCAGCGGCAGGATCGCCTGATTGCGGCGCTCGCGCGCCTGCTTGGCGGAACCGCCTGCCGAGTCCCCCTCGACGATGAAGAGTTCGGAATCAGCCGGGTCTTTCGACTGGCAATCGGCCAGCTTGCCCGGCAGATTGGAAATATCCATCACCCCTTTGCGGCGCGTCAGTTCGCGGGCCTTGCGCGCGGCTTCGCGGGCCGTGGCGGCCTCGACGATCTTGCCGACGATCGCTTTTCCCTCGGCCGGGTTTTCTTCGAACCAGGTGCCCAGATATTCATTGATCGCCGCCTCGACAACCGGGCGCACTTCGCTCGACACCAGTTTGTCTTTCGTCTGTGACGAGAATTTCGGGTCCGGCACCTTTACCGACAGGACGCAGGACAGGCCTTCGCGCATGTCTTCCCCGGCCAGCTTGACCTTTTCCTTCTTCAGAAGGCCCTTTTCTTCGGCATAATTGTTCAGCACGCGGGTCAAAGCGTTACGGAAGCCCTGAAGGTGCGTACCGCCGTCACGCTGCGGGATGTTATTGGTGAAACACAGCATGGTTTCGTGATATGCATCGGTCCATTCCATCGCGACTTCGACGGTAATGCCGTTGACATCATCTTTGGCATTGATGGACACAGGCGCCTTGATCAGCGGCTTTTTGTTGCGGTCGAGATACTGGACGAAGCTTTCGATCCCGCCTTCAAAATGGAAATGGGATTGACGCTCTTCCTCGCCGCGCATGTCGGTCAGGTAGATATTGACGCCCGAATTCAAAAACGCCAGCTCGCGCAGGCGGTCTTCAAGCGTTTCGAAATCGAATTCGGTTTTCGTGAAGGTCGCGGGTGACGGCAGGAACGTCACGGTCGTGCCGTTACGCTCGCCGGGTTCAAGATCGCGCACCGGTTTCAGATCCGCTTCGGCATCGCCGTTGCGGAACCGCATGGTCCATTCTTTGTTCTGGCGGCGGATGGTGAGGTCCAGACGGTCGGACAGCGCGTTGACGACGGAAACCCCGACGCCGTGCAGACCGCCCGAAACTTTATATGAATTCTGGTCGAACTTACCGCCCGCGTGAAGCTGGGTCATGATGACCTGTGCGGCGGATACGCCTTCTTCCTTGTGAATATCAACGGGAATACCGCGCCCGTTGTCCTTTACGGTGACGGAACCATCGGCATTGATCATCACGTCGATACGGTCGCAATGGCCGGCCAGCGACTCGTCGATCGCGTTATCGACGACTTCATAGACCATGTGATGCAGGCCCGTGCCGTCATCGGTATCGCCGATATACATGCCCGGACGCTTGCGAACGGCCTCGAGTCCGCGCAGGACCTTAATCGAGTCCGCGCCATATTCTGCCGCTGCCGCGCCTGCGTTTTGTTGGTCTTCAGATTCCATCTTTTGTGCCGTATTGCTCATGATTCTCTAATACTCTTAAACCGCTGGAAAACCGCGGGTTTCAGGCGTTTTTCGTGATCGGATTTTTATAGCATACGGGGGGTCCGCACCCTAGTAAAAAAGGGGTCTTTTCAGCCCCTGTTAACAGCTTTTAAGCCCTTGATTTCAGGCCGATATTTTCGCCGATTCCACGGTGAAAAAACGGGCCGTCTGACGGGCCGCGTCAAAGAGGTTTTCATCCGTTCCGGTCATGAAAACCTGACCGCCGATATGCGTCAGGCGATCGAACAAAGCCGCCCGGCGCGCTTCGTCGAGATGGGCCGCGATTTCATCAAGCAGCAAGACGGGCGGCGCACCCGTCTCCGCCCGCATCAAGCGCGCATGGGATAAAACGAGCCCGATCAGAAGCGCTTTTTGCTCTCCTGTCGAACACTGGTCCGCGGGCATATCCTTCGCGGCGAAGATCACGGAGAGATCGCTTTTGTGAGGCCCGGTCGCGGCTCCGCCCGTTTCGGCATCGCGCAGGCGCGATTGCGCAAGCTGATAAACGAACATTTGTTCCACTTCCACGGCAGGCGTGTGGTCGAGCAGCGTTTCCAGCGTTCCTATCGTTCTGAGCCGCCCCTTGGGGAAGAAACGCGCTTCCTCGGCTTCCACGGCCTCAATGCCTTTTTGCAATCTATGCGTGAAATCCATGCGCGCGGCGGCAATCGCAATGCCGGTTTCGGCCATCTGCTGCTCAAGGCCGGACAACCATCCCGGGTCCGCGCCACCCTCGCGCAGCAATTTGGATCGCTGCGCCATCGCGTTTTCATACCGCGTGACACGGCCCGCATGACCGGGATCGGCCGTGAAAACGAGCTTGTCGAGGAAACGGCGGCGCCCGCCGGAAGAATCGATGAACAGCCGGTCCATATGCGGCGTCAGCCATACACAGGACAGGTAATCGGCCAGCGCCATTTGCGATTTCGCCAGCGCGCTGTTGATGCGGACAATGCGGCGGCCCGTGTCGGGATCAAGCCCGGTGCCAAGCTGCACCGCCACCCCGCCCGTATCCGCCTGCCCGGCGATCGCCCAGGGATGCGGACTTTCGCGGCGCTGGATTTCTTCCATGGTGGCGCCGCGCATACCCCGCCCGGGCGTCAGCAGCGACACGGCCTCAAGAATATTGGTTTTCCCGGCGCCGTTCGGCCCGGTCAGAACGATAAGGCCCGGCGGTAATTCGCCGAGCCGCGCACTTTCATAACAGCGGAAATGGGACAGACCGAGCTGGGTGAGAAACGACACGCCTGTTCGGATCAGACACGCAGCGGCATCAGGACATACAATGCCGATGCATCGCTGGTGTCCTGAATGATCGTCGGCGACGCGGCATCGGCCAGCGTCAAACGGCAACCATCGCCTTCGATCTGCGAAGTGATGTCCAGAAGGTAACGGGCGTTAAAGCCGATTTCGAGATTGTCGTTGCCGTTGATTTCAACGTCTTCGGTCGCGCTGCCCGATTCCGGCGAATTGGCCGAAAGCGTCATCGTCTTGCCGTTCAGCGCGATTTTCACGGCGCGGGATTTACCGTCGGAAATCGTCGACACGCGGTCGATCGCGCTCGTGAATATTTTCGGGTTCACTTCGACGACCTTGTCGTTGCCTTTCGGAATGACACGTTCATAATCCGGGAAGGTGCCGTCGATGAGCTTGGACGTCAGCACGATATGATCGAACGTGAAACGGACCTTGTTTTCCGACAGGCCGATCTGGATCGCGTCGCCGGCTTCTTCCACCAGCTTACGCAATTCACCCACGGCCTTACGCGGGACGATAACGCCCGGCATGCTTTCCGCGCCGGACGGCAGCGGCATTTCAAAACGGGCCAGGCGGTGACCGTCGGTGGCAACCGCGCGCAGAACCTTCACGCCGTTGTTTTCAGCCGCATGGACATAAATACCGTTCAGGTAATAACGCGTTTCTTCCGTCGACATCGCGAATTTCGTGCGGTCGATCAGCGCGCGCAGATCGTTGGCCGGAATGGAGAATGTCGTCGGCAGTTCACCCTGTCCGATTTCCGGGAAGTCGCCCACCGGCAGGCAGGCGAGACGGAAATTGGAACGGCCCGCCTTGATCGTCATCTGGT
>CAYPCP010000077.1:0-8941 GCA_964409255.1 uncultured Pseudobdellovibrionaceae bacterium | reverse complement strand
GACCAACTGACCGAAACAGAGGAAGGCAAGGCGACAGCGCGGTCCGTTGAAATGTGGACCTATAAGGGCGGCTATACGCTCAAGAAATAAAACGCCTAGCTGCGCAGCGTCGCGCCCGTTTTGCTCGTCACCGTATCCACGATCTTTTTCGCGATCCCGTCGATTTCCGCGTCTATCAGCGTCTGATCTTTCGGCTGCAGCACGACGGTCAGCGCGATCGATTTCTTGCCCGGCTCGACACCTTTGCCTTGATACACATCGAAAATCGACGCGCTGGCGATCAGGTTTTTCTCCGCGGAGCGCGCAGCGCGCAGCAGGGCATCGCCTTCGACTTGCTCATCGACGATGAAAGCGAAGTCGCGTTCGACAGGTTGCAGCGCGGCCAGGACCAGCAGCGGTTTCCCGGTGCCTTTTTTCTTCTGATCCGGAATGGCGTCGAGGAACAGTTCAAACCCGCATGTCGGCGCATGAATCCCCATGTCATCAAGGATCGCCGGGTGTATGTCGCCGAAATAGCCCAGGACATTGGCGCCAAGACGTAACGAACCGCTGCGGCCCGGGTGATAATGGCCCGGCGCATCGCGGCTGACCTGAAGATTGCCGACCGGCGCGCCGGCGGCTTCGAGCGCGGCCAGAGCATCGGCCTTGGCGTCGAACGCATCAACCGCGCGCGATGTGGCGGCGCCCGTCCAGTGGCGGGGTGCGGTGTTTCCGTGGCGGATACCCGCCGCGCAAAGTTTCTGGCCGTTGACCTTCACGCTTTCGAAAACCGGGCCGACTTCGAACAATGCCGTATCGCCATAACCGCGATCGGCATTGCGTCCTGCTGCGCTGATAAGGTTGGGCAGGATCGACGGGCGCATCTGATCGAGATCCGAAGAAATAGGGTTCGTCAGCGTCATCGAATTGTCGTTGGTGCCGAATTGTCCGGCCAATGCCTTGGGCATAAACGACCATGTAACGGATTCAAACAGGCCGCGAGACGCCAGCGCCGTACGTGCCATGCGTGCGCGAGTCGTGGAAACGGTTTCCGCCGCCGTGGGCACGCCGTTCGGGCGGACGCTTACCGCTTCGATATTGTCGTATCCGTTGACGCGGATGACTTCTTCCACCAGATCCGCGCGGCCATCGATATCGCCGCGCCAGCTCGGGGATGTGACCTTGCGGCCATCGACTTTAAAGCCAAGGGATTTCAGGATTTCGACCTGACGCGCTTCGGGAAGCTCGATCCCGCCCAGCTTCGTCGTATAAGCCGGGTCGAAATCGATCGTTTTGGTGATATCGACAGGTCCGCCGGCCATTACGACATCGGATGCTTCCCCGCCGCAAAGATCGAGGATCAGCCGCGTGGCGATTTCCATGCCCGGCGCGGTAAAGGCCGGATCGATGCCACGTTCGAAACGGTAACGCGCGTCGCTGATGATATCGAGCGCGCGGCCCGTTTTCGCCGTGCGGTACGGATCGAAATACGCGGCTTCGACGAACACGTTCACGGTATCGTCGCCGCATCCCGTGCTTTCGCCGCCGATGATGCCGCCCAGTCCCAGTACGCCGGAATCGTCGCAGACGACGGTCATGCCGTCTTCAAGCGTGTAATCTTTATCGTTGAGCGCCTTAAGCGTTTCGCCCTTCTTCGCAAGACGGACGTGAATATCGCCTTTGAGCTTGCCGGCATCGAACACATGCAACGGGCGGCACAGATCGTGCGTCAAAAGATTGGTGATATCGACCAGCACCGAAATCGGGCGCAGGCCGACAGCCTTAAGGCGTGTCTGCAGCCATTCGGGCGAGGGGCCGTTCTTGACGCCCTTGATATAACGGCCGACAAAATGCGGACAGGCGTTTTTCGCCTCGCCATCCAGTTTCAGGTGAACATTCACCGGGCTTTTAAAGCTGCCTTTATGGGCCGATTCATTCAGCGGCTTGAGGCCGCCCATCCCGGCGGCGGCCAGATCGCGGGCCACGCCGCGCACGCCCGTGCAATCGGCGCGGTCGGGGGTAATGGCAATGTCGATGACGGGGTCGTTGAACCCGTAAAGCTCTGCGAACGGGGTGCCGACGGGCACGGCTTCGGGGACTTCGATAATACCGTCATGTTCGTCTGACAAACCCATCTCACGTTCGGATACCAGCATGCCGTTGGATTCCTGTCCGCGGATCACACCTTTTTTGAGAACGGCACCCGTGCCCGGGATAAACGATCCATCCGGCGCAAAGACGCCTTTCATGCCCGTGCGCGCGTTGGGCGCGCCGCAAACGACCTGAAGCTTTTCCTTGCCCGTATCGACGATACAGACTTTAAGGCGGTCGGCGTCCGGGTGTTTCTCGGCTTTCTCGACATACGCGACCTTGAACGCGGCATAGGTCTTGGCGCGGTCTTCCACGCCTTCGAGTTCAAGACCCAGCGCGGTCAGCCTGGTCGTGATTTCCTCCAGCGAAGCGGTGGTGTCGAGATGCTCTTTGAGCCAGCCCAGCGTAAATTTCATGATGTTGTCCTAATCCTTTATCGGAAGGACATAAAACCCGAAAATCTGGCGGATTCCAAGGGGTAAATTGCCCTATGGCTTCAAACCGGACGAGGCTTTGAGGGCGTCGAGACGTTTAAGCAACAGGTATGAATCGCCCGCGATGACGGGCGAACCATTGGGGGAATTCATATCCACGACCGGGGCTGTGCCGCCATCGGCAAGGGCGCTGCGCATGAGGGTTTCGATGTTGTGCGCAGCCTTTTCATAAACCTTCCTGGCCTGCGGATCGCGGGCGAGGGTCGGCAGGTAGGTCTGCACCGCGTCCGTGTAATTCTCGAGCAGGCGCAAGGACAGCTTCATGATCTTCCCGCTCGACGCATCGGCCGTTCCCGTATTATCGACGAATTTGCGCATCAGATCGCGGGTCGCGCGCAGCATGCCGTATTGGAGGGCGATATTGTCCTGATTAATCCACTGGCCCAACTGCATCGTCGTCATGAAGTTACCGACAAGCGGCGAACCGGGATGTGCGTCTCCCGCCGTCATGAACGCCTTTTTCATTTTTTTCCTAAGGCCGGGATCATCCTTCTGGATCATCTCAGGGGCATAGGACAATCCCGTGAAAATATTGACCACCGTGCCGGTTAATTTTACGGCGAGCGCGACGTCTGCTGCATTGAACTCAAAACCCGGATTATATCCTTCGGGATAAACATAGGTGACATGTGTCGGGAAATCGTCTTTGCCGGAGAAAAAATCAAAGCCGTTGCGTAACGCGCCTATCGCGCGTGCGCCTTCGATAAATTGCCTCAGCCCTGTGCGGTATTCCTCGGAACGCTTGTCTTTAAGATGCTCTCCCAGCGCTTCATGCGCGCGCTCATCCGCATCTACTTCTTTCTCAAGGATATCGAGCTTGAATTTAATCAGGTCGGGGGACTCGCTAAACGGATGGTTACAATGCGTAGCCTCATGAAGCGCGACAAAGTGATAAATATCCTCATATTTGAATTTATGCGCATGACGCACAAACAGCTTGTTTTTTTCAATCTCGGCAGAAGACAGGAAGAAGTTCTGTGCGCTGCCCTTTGGTTCCGGGACAATCACTTCGCAGAATTCTTTTTTGCTTTTTTTATTCATGCCAATTTTTGCCATGGGCGCTTGTTCGGCAAGCAGGGCGATAAGAATCTCCATGCTTTTGGCTGGCCTCATGTTGATATCTGCCGTCTTTTCATCGACGGAGAAAGGCAGGATGTCCTTATAGTTCTTGAAAAATTCATTCAGCCGTTTCAGGGACGTTGCCAGCGGTACGGCCTTATAGGCCCTTTGACCGCGACGGCGATAATTTTCCATCTGATGTTCTTCGGCGGGGGTGAACAGATCCCCGCGTGTGATGACCAGAGTATTGATTTGCGTCAGCCGCATGAACGCGTCGCGGATCGGGGCGAGCCGGGCGATCGTCGCGGGGGAACCGTATAGGGCAGGGGTGTTATTCGGAACGGCTTCCTCTGCCTGCGCGGCGGCGCCAGCGGCGATCAGCCAGCTGCCGAAAAATGTCCCTCTAAGGTATTGTCCTGCTTGCATAATGGATTTATGTATAATGCAAAATCCATCTTCACTGCAAGTGTTTTATACAGGGCCTGCGCGGCCGCGTTTTCGGCGGCCACCACCCAGTAAACCCGCGCCCAGCCTTGGTTTTTGCCGGTTTCCTGCAATTCCCAGAGCAGCCGCCTGGCTATGCCCTGCCGCCGCGCGCCGGGCCTGACGAACAAATCCTGCATATAACAGACCGGTTCGACCTGCCCCGTGGTCGGGTGAAGGACGTAATGGAGGATCGCCTCGATCTGTCCGTCCTGTTCCGCGCACAGGCCGAAAACCTGCTCGCGGGGGTGGCAGATGCGCCGCCATGTTTCGGCGGTGACGTCATCATGGATGCGCTGCTCGCAGTTTTCTTGCCACAATGGAAGCCATTGATCGTAATCGGTGCGCGTAAGGGGGCGGATATTCATATCCGTCATGCTACGCCGCGCCCGCGATAAACAACAGAAGATTATGAAACGTTTTCGAGCGCGGGTACCGGGACTTTTTTGTCGCCCGGCGCGGTCGGCGGGATTTTACAGGCGATTTCGCCTGCGAATTCGCACACCAGAGACGATCCCGCATTGATGACAATCATGCAGCTCTCTTCGTTGCAACAGACAAGCTGATTGAATGAGAGACCCGGCATGGTCGGCGATCTCGCGTCGATGGCTTTCAGGATGGCGATGGCATCCTCAATACGTTCTTTCGCCACGGTGAATTTAATGCGCGGATAGGAATCTTCATTGGTCAGGAGTTCCGGCGTCAGGCTCAGCGGCTCGATCTTCTGGCCGTCTGCGCCGCCGCGCGTAAAGGGCGTCGCCTCGACGTAGCGTGCGATGATCATCCCGGCCGTGATCAGGGCCGTTTCCTGCGTGTGGATGCTGCCGGTCGCCCATTTCAGTTGTTCGCGCAGGGATAAAGCTACATTCGCCAGCATTACAAAATCCACTTCCATTATTTGACAAAAATTACGTATACGACGCATGCAAATATAGCATGGCAATAATTTTTGCAATGCAAAAACGACAAACCCCCTGAAAAATTCAGGGGGCTGTTTTTAAACCACTTTTTGTTTATGAACGGGTCGCGCGGCTGGGGCGGTTTAAGGGGTCGAACCCGTAATGTTGTAGCCAGCGGACGTCAGAATCGAAGAAGGTGCGCAGGTCTGGAATTCCATATTTCAGCATAGCAATCCGCTCCACGCCCATCCCGAAGGCGAAGCCCTGATATTCCGCCGGGTCGATGCCGCAATTTTTAAGGACGTTCGGGTGGACCATGCCGCAGCCCAGAATTTCGAGCCAGTCATCGCCGGCGCCGATTTTAAGGCCGCCATCCTTGCGCGAGCAGCCGATGTCCATTTCCGCGCTCGGTTCCGTGAACGGGAAGAAAGACGGGCGGAAACGCACCGGCAGATTGTCGATTTCGAAATAGGTGCGGGCGAAATCCATCAGGCACCCTTTCAGATGACCCATATGAATATTTTTGTCGATCAGCAGACCTTCGCACTGATGAAACATCGGCGTGTGCGTCATGTCGTAATCGGAACGATAAGTGCGGCCCATGACCACGATCTTGATCGGCGCGCCGCGTTCCTGCATGGCGCGGATCTGCATGGTCGAGGTGTGCGTGCGCAAAAGTTTTTTCGCCGCTTCGTCTTTCTCCGACGGATCGTCCGGCAGGTAGAACGTATCGTGCATTTCCCGCGCCGGATGGCCGGGCGGGAAATTCAGCGCCGTGAAATTGTGCCAGTCATCTTCGATGTCCGGCCCTTCGGCAACGCTGAAGCCCATCGAACCGAAGATCGAAACGATTTCTTCCATCGTCTGGCTGATCGGGTGGATCGTGCCTTTTTGCGCCGGGCGAGGGGACAGCGATACGTCGATCGTCTCATGCGCAAGGCGATCTTCCATCGCCTGTTTCTTGAGCGCGTTTTCCTGTTTTTCGATCAGCGCGGCGATTTCGTCTTTGAGTTCGTTGAGCGCAGCGCCGGTCGCCTTGCGCGCTTCCGGGTCGAGGCCGCCGAGCGTTTTCATCAGATCGGTGATCTTGCCCTTTTTGCCGAGCGCGGCAACACGCACGCCCTCAAGGGCCTGAAGGTCGTTGGCGGCGGCGACCATCCCGGTCAGTTCCGCTTTAAGTGATGCAATCATCTGGGTCATGTCGGTCATATCTTTCCCGGATTATTTAGCATCGTTATCGTTGGAAAACCACAGTTTTTCAACGATCGGCCGGACCTCTGCCATGCTGTCGACACGGAAATCCGCGCCGACGCGGATCAGACGCTCCTCGGTCATAAGGCCGCCGGAAATGCTGATGCTCGTCAGGCCCAGACGGCGGGCCAGCTCAGGCTCCTCATGGCTGTCCCCGATGATAAAGGCCCTTTCGGCCCTGTAGCCCTGCGCGTTCAGATATTCCTCAAGCCGGACCTGCTTGGACAGGCCCTGCACGATAGTGGCGGGGTTTTTGTTGCCTGAGATCGCATCGAAATATTCTGTAATGCCCAGGCGGGCCACGTCGGCCTGAAGCAGGCTGTCGCGGTGATTGCTTAAAATCGTGCAGACGACGCCATGGCCTTTGAGCCAGTCGAGCAATTCACGCGTGCCTTCGCGCAGGCCGCATCTGGCGCTTTCCTCGGTGTAAATTTTATTGAACAGGTTTCCGACTTCTTCGGCATGCTCCAGATATTGGTCAACGCTCACGCCCATCTTTTCATAGAAATGGATAAGCGGAAAGCTGAAATGCTCCTGTTCCTGCTGACGCGTGATCGGCGCCTTGCCGAAAAATGCAAGGGAGGCATTGGTCGCGATATGCGTTGCCTCCATATCGTTCAGAAGCGTTCCGTTCCAGTCAAATACAGCCAGATGTGTCATGCCGGAAAACCTACACAAAAAAACAGCCCGCATAAAGCAGGCTGTTTTGGTATTTGTGGATTTTTACAGCATTTGCGGCGCGAAAGCGCACCCACCGCCGCCGCCGTCACTTCCACCGCTGAACCCGCCGCCGCTCGAGCCGCTGTCATAGGAAGAGCTATGGCTTGAGGAATACCCGGACGAAGAGCTTATGCTTGATCCGCCATCGCTTGGTGTTGGCGAGGGTGTTGGTGGGCAGGAGGGGGCAGGGCTATTGGATGCCTCTAATCCGGCAATCGCACCGATCACAAGATGGGTATTCAAATAAGCCGTGTCATCATGCGATGTCCGTGTGTTGTTTTCTTCACGTTGCTCTCGGCCTTGTACACGCGCCCGCGCTTTTTCTGCGTGATTTTCCGGCTGTCGCGTGGTGCGTACCGGTTCTGTTTTTGCAGATCCTGTCGCGGCAATATTTAACGCCGCTTTGTTAAGATCGCGCCGTGCATCGTCCAGGCGATCGATCATCTTATCGATTTTGCGGGCGGCCCTGAAACTGGGAATGATCGCCGCCAAAGACGCGCCGCCAACAAGCATGCCGACGGCGAACGATAGATCCTGGGATTTTGTCAGTGCCATCGTGGCCAGGCCAGCTGCGCCACCGAATGCGGGTCCAAGTAACGCGCATCCAAAACCGGTAGCCAGCCAAAGATCGCTTTTGGTCTCAAGGCGGTGTTGCTCGGCTTTAATACTTTCGAAGGTTCTGTGAGTAGAGATATCTGATTTTTCCATGTTCAACTCGCTATTGTTTTTTTGTTTTTAAATCGCATGTCTAAGCATGCATTTTCTGCATAGCAAGAATTGAGCTGAGGCGTCAATACAGAATCTTTATAATTTAAAGAATAGTTATAAAGTTATATTGATTATGAATAATTATTTTTACGAAAGAGGGAGGATGACAGCCTTAAATATTTTTATCTGAACTCCGGCGCGCAGGCGCCGCCGTCGCCGCCTCCACCGCCGCCGCCTCCATCGCTACTGCTTCCGCCGTCGCTCCCGACACTGATACTGACGCTGGCGGCGACCACTGCGGCGGTACCGTCGTCGTTGTTTGTAGAGGAGGAAGAAGCTGTGCCTGATTGCGCGCGGCGTTGTTCGCGTTCCTTGCGGATCGTTTCGTCGGATTTAAAAATGTACGACAGATCATGTCCGAGGCCGCGTGTTTCTTCGAGGAATTTACGGCTGAGGCTGAGAATGGCTTTTCCAAGTTTCATATCATGCGTCCTTTCGTTGAAAACAAAACAGCCCGCACATCGGCGGGCTGTTTATTATTTCGTATGTAAAGCCACGATCTATTTCAGCGCGGCTTGTGCCTGTTTGGCGATCGCGGCGAATGCTGCTTCGTCGCGGGCGGCGATGTCGGCGAGAACCTTACGGTCGAGTTCGATACCGGCTTTTTTCAGGCCGTTCATGAACTGCGAGTAGGTCAGGCCGCTGACGCGGGCCGCAGCGTTGATACGCTGGATCCACAGGGCGCGGAAGTTACGCTTGCGCTGCTTGCGGCCGATATAGGCGTATTCGCCTGCGGCATCGACTGCCTGCTTTGCGGCGCGGAAGGTATTCTTCTTACGGCCGTAGTAACCTTTTGCTGCTTTAAGAACCTTACGGTGACGGCGGTTCGGGCCCCCTTTAACGCGAGACATTAGTTGGCTCCTTTCGCTGCTTTAGCCGGTTTGGCTGCTTTTTTGGCGGTTTTCGCGGCGGCTGCTTTCAGGGCTGCTTTTTCTGCCGGCGACGGGTTCGGACGACGCTTACGCACGCCTTCATTGCGCATGTAATTGTCGACGACTTTCTTCGCGTCCATGTCGAGCATGGTCGTCGGATTCTTCGCCTTACGTTTCATGGATTTCGGTTTGTTCATCATCATGTGGGAGGTTTTCGGTTTTTTATATTTAACCGATCCGCTCTTCGTGACTTTGAAGCGCTTTTTCGCACTGGAGTGCGTCTTCAGTTTCGGCATTTCTATCTCCTTGATAACAAAGGGTTATG
>CAYPCP010000076.1:0-8957 GCA_964409255.1 uncultured Pseudobdellovibrionaceae bacterium | reverse complement strand
ATCAACGAAGCGCGCCAGGGCCTGTCCCAGCCGCAGCAGAAGATGCGCAAAAACCAGTCGCCGGTGACGATCGCGAAGGTCAACCGCCGGTCCAGCGTGCACCGCCGCGTGCCGCTCGACGCGATTGCCGTCAAAACCTACGATGCAAAGGGTAACGTGACCGGCGAACTGCTGTTCATCGGCCTGTTCACGTCCGTGACCTATTCCCGCAGTGTGGCGGATATTCCGTACCTGCGCATGAAGGTCCAGAACATCATGGCCAGCACCAATTACCAGCAGGGCAGCCATAACCGCAAAGCGTTGCGCCACATTCTTGAGCGTTACCCGCGCGATGAAGTGCTGCAGATCGAAGAAGATGAATTGTTCGATCACGCGATCAGCATCATGCGCCTGCAGGAACGTCCGCGGATCGCGCTCTATACCCGTACCGACCCGTTTGGCCGTTATATTTCGTGCCTTGTTTATGTTCCGCGCGAACTGTATGAAACGCGCCTGCGCCTGAAAATCCAGCATATCCTTGAACAGGAGCTGGGCGGACAATGCGCGTCGTATCAGGTCACACAAGATGACGCGCCGCTCGCGCGTGTCATTTACTGGGTGGATATCAATCACCTGCCCAAGGCGCCGAAAATCAACGCCGAGGCCATCGAAGAAAAGCTCGAAGAAGCCGGGCGCGTCTGGGCGGAACGCATTCGCGATGCGATGGAACTCGCCGGAATCGAAGATTCGCAGACCATCGCCGCACTGAGCCAGAAATACGGCCAGGCTTTCCCGACCGGTTACCGCGAAGCCTATCTGCCCAAACAATCGCTGCACGATATTCGCAAGATCGAAAACGTCCTGAAAACAGACGCCATCGATCTCGACCTTTATCGCCCGCGCGATTGCGAACCGCATCAGATGCGCCTGAAAATGTTCAGCCCGCACAAGCCCATCACGCTGTCCGATATTCTGCCGATGCTGGAAAATATGGGTCTGCGCGTGATTTCCGAACTGCCGTTCGAAATTCAGCCCGCCCGCGTCCGCCATAAGGTTTTCATTCACGACTTCCTGCTCGAAATGGACGGCAACATCGACATTCTTAAGAACGGCCTTAAAATAAAGCCGCTGTTCGAAGAAGCTTTCGCCCGCATCTGGCACAAGGAAATGGAAGATGACAGCCTCAACCGCCTCGTTCTCGGCGGACAGATGGCATGGCGAGAAATCACCATCCTGCGCACCTATGTCCGGTATATGCAGCAGATGCGCTACGCGCTTTCCCGCCCGATGGTCGAAAGCGCGCTGACCGCGAACCCGCCGATCGCGTCGGCGATCGTGCGCCTGTTCCTCGCGCTGCATGATCCGGCCAACGGCAAGAAAGGCGAAATTCTCGCCGCCGGTTGCGCGGTGGAAATCGACCATGTTCTCGAACAGGTCGCATCGCTCGATCACGACCGCGTCCTGCGCAGCATGACGCGCCTTGTGAACGCCACGCTCCGCACGAACTTTTTCCAGACAGGCACGGACGGAAAACCGAAACCGTACCTTTCGATCAAACTGGAAAGCCCGAAAATCGACGAGCTGCCGGAACCCAGACCGTACCGCGAAATTTTCGTCTATTCCCCGCGCATGGAAGGCGTGCATCTGCGCGCCGACAAAGTCGCGCGCGGCGGTATCCGCTGGTCCGACCGGAATGAAGATTTCCGCACCGAGATCCTCGGCCTCCTCAAGGCGCAGCAGGTGAAAAACTCCGTCATCGTGCCGATGGGCGCGAAAGGCGGTTTCGTCCTGAAACAGCCGCCGAAGGAAGGCGGGCGCCCCGCGTTCCAGGCCGAAGGGATCGAATGCTATAAATACCTGATCCGCGGGATGCTCGACATCACCGACAACCGCGGCAATGACGGTATCATTCCACCGAAAAACGTCGTCCGCCGCGACGGGGACGATCCATATATCGTCGCCGCTGCCGACAAAGGCACAGCCACGTTCTCCGACATCGCCAACGCGCTGTCGCTGGAATATGGCTTCTGGCTCGGCGATGCGTTCGCATCGGGCGGCTCTGCCGGTTACGATCACAAGAAAATGGGCATCACCGCGCGCGGCGCGTGGGAATCGGTCAAACGCCACTTCCGCGAGCTGAACCACGACACCCAGACACAGGATTTCGATGTCGTCGGCGTCGGCGACATGGCTGGCGACGTGTTCGGCAACGGGATGATTTTGTCGGAACATATCCGCCTGATCGGCGCGTTCAACCACATCCACATTTTCTGCGATCCCGATCCGGATTCCGCGAAAACGTTTAAAGAGCGCGAACGCCTTTTCCGTGAAGTCAAAGGATGGGATGAATACAACACCAAGCTTCTGTCCAAGGGCGGGAAAATCTTCCTGCGTTCGGAAAAAAGCCTGCAGCTCACACCCGAAATCCAGAAACGTTTCGACCTGCCGCGCGACCGCGTCACGCCGAACGAACTGATTCAGGCGATGCTGCGCGCCCGCACCGACCTTCTGTGGTTCGGCGGGATCGGCACCTATCTCAAGGCGACAAGCGAAACGCACGGCGACGTAGGCGACAAAGGCAACGACGCGCTGCGCATCAATGCCAATGAAGTGCGGGCAAAAGTTCTGGGTGAAGGCGCAAACCTTGCCGTCACACAGCGCGCCCGCATTGAATACGCCGAAAACGGCGGCCGCCTGAACGCCGACTATATCGACAATTCCGGCGGCGTCGATTGTTCCGACCATGAGGTCAACATCAAAATCGCGCTGGTCGACATCATGCGCAAACCGAAGAACAAGATGGACCTTAAAGTCCGTAACAAGCTTCTGGAGAGCATGACGGACGAAGTCGCCCAGCTTGTCCTGCGCGACAATTATCAGCAGGCGCAGGGCATCAGCCTGATGGAACTGCATGCTGTCGATAACCTCGGCGCGCATGCGCAGTTCATTGAAGAACTGGAACGCACCGCCGGGCTGAAGCGCAAGCTCGAAGGCCTGCCGGACAATGAAAATATTGTCGATCGCATGCGCACGGGCAAAGGCCTGACGCGCCCGGAACTCGCGATTCTGCAAAGCCACGCGAAAATTTACTATACGCGCGCGCTTCTTGAATCCGACATCCCGGAAAGCAAGGCGATGGAAGAGCGCCTGCTGCGTTACTTCCCGACGAAGCTGGCGAAAAGCTATGAAAGCGAACTGGCCGGGCACATGCTGCGCCGTGAAATCATCTGCACGACATTGTCGGGCGGCATGGTCAACCGGATGGGCCCGACCTTCCTGTTCGACAAGGTGAACAAGACCTCCGCCCTGCCCGCGGAAGTCGCCCGCGCCTATATCATCGTACGGGAAGCATTCGGCCTGCGCGATCTGTGGACCCGCATTGAATCGCTCGATTCAAAGGTCCCGGCACAGGTACAGCTTCGCGCCCTGCATGAAACGGCGCGCATGACGGACCGTGCGGTGACGTGGTTCCTGACGCGTTACGGCCGCAACCTCGACATCAATCGCGATATCGCGAAGTTCGAGGAAGGCATCAACGCCGTCCGCGCATCGATGAACAAAGTCGTGCCGAAGGAACTGCTGCAGACGATCCAGACGCTCGCACGGACGGGCATTCAGGACGGTCTGCCGGAAAAACTCGCGCATGATATTTCATTGATGCCGATCCTCGGGTCTGCGTGCGATATCATCCGCATTTCCAACGACCACAAAGCGACCATTCCGCTGATCGCGAAAATCTATTTCGAGATCGGGGAATATTTCCATCTCGACTGGATGCGCCAGCAAGGCCGCTACCTCACGGCGGACGACCGCTGGAGCGCGGAAGCCCTCGGCGGGATTATCGACCATCTCTACACCTGTCAGGCGGGGATCACGATCCGCATCCTCAAGGACATGGGCAAAGAGCTGGCCGGAAACGTCCCGGCGGAAAGCATCCTCGACAAATGGCTCAACGCCCACGGCCTGCAAGCCAAGGCGCTGGAGCCGCTCTTCATCGACCTGCGCAAGGGCGGCCATGTCGACCTGCCGGTCCTTGTCATCGCGGAACAGCGCCTTCGTAACCTCTACGGTGGTTAATATCCACAGACGCTGAATTTCAGGGTTGCGCCGCCCGCGCAACCCTGCTTTCCTATTCCCTTATCGAATTGCAGTCATGCGTTTTATATGTGGGGTAGCCATGAGTGATTTTGAGCGCAACTTAAAAGAATATCTGCACCAGCTTGACAGACTCAATCTGGCTTTCACGGACACGATGCAGCTTATCAACGGCATCAAAGAACCCTCCGAAGAATTCCTTCATATGCTTGCGCGGCATCCCGAATATGCAGCCGATCACGAACGTCCCGGCGTGCTTGCCGTGCCCAAGGATCTGAAATTCACGCACAATGCCGGATCTTCCGTGATTAAAACGGCTTTGCTGCGCGCGGACATACCGCCTTACGCTGACGACAATGGAAAACACAAAGCCTATATCTCGATCAATTACGCCGCTTTGAGCAAATTGTTCCCGGAGATTGCAGACAAGCCGTGGAAAAGCAAACGGCTGAACGTCGAATTCCAGCAACACCGCTGCCCGTCGTTAATCACATCGTTCGGCGATCCCTCGCTGCTGTTAAAGCGGATGGAGAATATTGAAAACGTGCTGGTTTATTTCCTGGCGACCAACGGCATGGAAGGCCGCGTCCTGCATCGCACCGCGGATGGCGCCGCCGTCATGCCGCGCGAAACAAATTCCGACAACAATGGATATGTACGCGACGTCTATCACCGCGCCGTCACCTATGAATCCTTTGCCGCGCACGGGGCAAAGGATGAAATTTCGTTCGGCCAGATCACGCGCACGATGCTGCCTCATTTCTGCGGCCTGATCGATCTGTATTTCCGCCGCGACGAAGCGACCCGGCGTGCCACAACCTTTGCCTTCCCGGTTCTGGACATTGGCAAGATGCGGTTTGAAAACGAAGGCCCGGACCAAGGCGCGCATTACCAGCGGGTCGTGCAGGTGCAGGGCCGCGAGGTGGTTAAACAGGACAGCGTGACGACCGGCGAATGGCTGCGCCATGAAATGGCCGAGATGCTCGCCGGGCCGATGCGCGAAATGGAAATTATTCCGCCGGATTTCCTGCCGAAATTTTTCAGGATGGTTGACGATCTGCGTACCATCGTGACCGAGGCCGGGCCGTTCAACCCGCACAAATTATCATCCACGCACGAAGCGTTTATATCCAGGCTGCAATAAGCATCGCCAGCAGGGCAAGAAGCCCGGCATTGCGGTTCGATTTAAACCGGCGCAGCGCACTGGCGGGATCCGAAAGCTTCCACGTGCGCACCTGCCATCCGAAATGCACGGCGACCGGAACCAGCAACAGGAATATCATCGGCGAGCCTGTCGCCGCCATGCCCGCCGCGCCCAAGAGCAGATACGTCATCGCATAAAAACCCGTCACCCAGCTTCGCGCACGCACCCCGAACAGGCGCGCGGTAGACTTAATGCCGACCTTCATATCGTCTTCGATGTCCTGAAACGCATAGATGGTGTCATAGCCGAGCGTCCAGAAAAACCCGGCCGCATAGAGAAGAAACGCCGCCAGCGGCACATCGTTCGTTACCGCCGCCCAGCCCATCAACGCGCCGAAATTAAACGTGATGCCCAAAAACGCCTGCGGCCACCATGTCAGGCGTTTCATCACCGGATAGATCACGACGAACATCATCGACAACAGCGCAAGCGCCGCGCACATCCACGACGTCTGCAGCAAAATCAGAAGGCCGACGCACAAACATAGGCCGAGGGTGAGCAACGCCTGACGCACGGAAATCTGGCCGGATGCCAAGGGACGCAGGCGTGTGCGCTCGACTTTTTTGTCGAGATCGCGGTCCCACAGATCATTGATAATGCAGCCCGCCCCGCGCATGATCACCGCGCCGATCAGGAACAAAAGCATAAGCCCCCATTGACGCGGCCCCATGCCGATAAGCCCCCCGCCCGCCAGCGCAATCGCCCACCAGCCAGGCAGCAGCAACAGCCACCACCCCGCCGGGCGGTCGAGCCGCAGCAACAGCGCATAGGACCGCACGCCCTTTGGCAGGCGCGCAAGCAGATCGAAACGGATATCCGTAAAACCCATGGGACGATTCAACCACCAATGACAAAGAATGAAAAGAATGCTTAATAGGCTTATGAACGAGGATTTCAAATTACCGCGCCTGTATGTCGAAAGCCCGTTGAGCGCGGACGGGTCCGTGGCCTTGACCGCGGAACAGGCCCATTACCTGAAAAACGTGCTGCGCCGGCATGACGGCGATCTGGTGCGCGTTTTCAACGGGCACGAGGGCGAGTGGCGCGGGCCTCTGGCGGATCTAAGCAAAAAGGGCGGCCGCGTTTTGCTGCACACGCAGACACGCCAGCAGCCGCAAGGGACGCGCCGGGTCCACCTGTATTTCGCGCCGATAAAGAAAACCGCGATGGACTGGATGATGGAAAAGGCGGTCGAGCTGGGCGCGACAGACATCCATCCCGTCCTGACCCAGAATACCGAAGTGCGAAAAATCAATGAGGAGCGCCTCGCCAAACAGATTTTCGAAGCGGCGGAGCAGTGTGAACGGCTGGAAATCCCGACTTTGCACCCGATGAAGCCCCTTTTGAGCGTTTTTGACGAAAAAATACCCGTTTTGGCCTGCGTGGAGCGGGCAGATGCACGTGAAATCGGGCCTGCAGTCCCCAAAAATGGCGATATCGGCATCCTGATCGGGCCGGAAGGCGGTTTTACCAGCGAGGAAAAGACATTTTTGGCCGAAAAAGAGGGGCTAACCCCCGTATCGCTCGGCGAATCGGTGCTGCGCGCCGAAACGGCGACCTGTTACGCGTTGATCGCCGTTCAGATTGCCTGAGCCGCAAATTTCCAAAGCAGGAAAGCGCAGCAGGAAAACAACACGATCTGGCTCAGAACCATGCCCACCACGCGCCAGCGCAGGATGGAACGGCGCAGCCCCACGATGTGCGCGATACGGCCCGCGATCAAGGTCAGCCCCATCGCATGCAACGACAACAGCGGCGCGCCCTGCATCTCCACCAGCATCATCAGAACCAGCACCAGCGGCACCGTTTCTGCAAAATTACCGTGGATACGCACCCGCGTCGCGAGGTCTTCGTTGCCGCCGTCCCCCAGGCCCACGTGATATTGTTTTCGCCCGGCGATCACGTAATGCGTAAGAGCCAGAAACATCAGTCCCAACAGAGCGGCATATAATCCGGTGATCATGGCGGCGTTATCCTTTCGCGGCGTTATTTATCGAGAAATATGTAATATGTCAATCAAAGGGGAGAGCGTTGTTTTCTGTGAGGTTTTCGCTTTTGTTTTCTTAAAATCTTCTATAAGACAAAAGCAAAATCAGGCATAGTGCTATGCGACAAAAGACACCCAACCTCATGAATTTTAAGATGAAAAATCTGACACTTTCGATTTTCGCCGCCTTGATGACGGCTTTCCTTTCTTCGGGCAACGCCTTCGGCTATGAACCGAAGCCGACCGACCTCCTGATGCAGCCGCCGGCATCGCCGCAAATGGAAAGACTGCACTGGTTCCATGACCATATCCTGCTGGTCGTCATCACGGGCATCACCATTTTCGTGCTTGTGCTGCTGGTCTGGGTCGTGCTGCGCTATAACGCCAAAGCCAATCCGGTCCCGTCCAAAGTCACGCACAACGTACCGCTGGAAATCGTCTGGACGCTTGTGCCGGTCCTGATCCTGCTCGCGGTTGCCATTCCGTCGTTCCAGTTGCTGTTCTATCTGGACCGCATGCCGGAAAAACCGGACATGACGTTGAAAGTTTCCGGTTATCAGTGGGGCTGGGCCTACACCTATCCGGATCACGGCGATATCGAATTCAACGCCGATTACATTCTCGACGAAGAACTCGACCAGTATATCCCGAACGGCCAGGGCCGCCGCCTGCTGGAAACGTACAACCCTGTGGTTCTGCCGGTCGGCAAGGATATTCAGGTGATCGTCACGGCATCCGATGTGCTGCATGCGTGGACGGTTCCCGCTTTCGGCACGAAGAAAGACGCCGTGCCGGGCCGTCTCAATGAAATATGGTTCCACATCAAGGAACCGGGCATTTATTCCGGCCAATGTTCGGAGATTTGCGGCATTCGTCACGCCTACATGCCGATTTCCGTTTACGCCGTTCCGGAAGATGAATTCAACGCCTGGACCGAATGCGTGAAAGGCGACGAAGCGGGCAAGACCGACTTCCCGGCCCGCACCTGCGTTCAGAAGCTGAGCCTCGATAAATACCGCGCGGCGAAGAAAGTCGCGCACGCACAAGTTCAAGAAGAAGTAACAGGAGAATAACGAATGAATTCCGCTCACGCGGCCACTGCCGACCACCACGACGATCATCACGATCATAAGCCGGGTTTCTTTACCCGCTGGTTCATGTCCACGAACCACAAGGATATCGGCACGCTGTATATCATCTTCTCGATCGTTGCCGCGCTGATCGGCGGCTGGTTCTCCATGATGATGCGCCATGAGCTGGGCGATCCGGGCCTGCAGCTCGCAGCCGACGGCCAGCAATGGAACGTCTGGATCACCGCGCACGGCCTGATCATGGTCTTCTTCGTGGTTATGCCGGGCTTGATCGGCGGGTTCGGGAACTGGTTCGTGCCGCTGATGATCGGCGCGCCGGACATGGCGTTCCCGCGTCTGAACAATATCTCTTTCTGGCTGATCGTTCCGGCCTTCCTGCTGCTGCTGTGCTCCGCCCTGATCGGTCCGGGCGCAGGGACGGGATGGACGATTTATCCGCCGCTGTCTTCCTCGCTCGGCCATCCGGGCATGTCGGTCGATATGGCGATCTTCGCGCTCCACCTGGCGGGCGCGTCGTCGATCCTCGGCGCGGCAAACTTCATCACGACCATCTTCAACATGCGCGCGCCGGGCATGACCCTGCACAAAATGCCGCTGTTCG
>CAYPCP010000075.1:0-9445 GCA_964409255.1 uncultured Pseudobdellovibrionaceae bacterium | reverse complement strand
TACAAAAGATGAAGGCCGTTATAGACCGTGTGCAGGATAAGACACGGCCACAGCGATTCCGTTTTTCGGAACAGAATACCCGCCATGATACCGACCATGAAGGCGAGCCAGAAAATAACGCTCGGCCCGTGAACGGCGGCGAAGATAAGGGCGCTCCCCACAACACCGGCCCATGCGCCATACCGATTCAACGCATTGGCGACAACGCCGCGGAAGACGACCTCTTCGCCGAGCGGCGTCAGCAATGCCCCCGCCAACATCAGAATCGACAGCGACAGAATCCCGCCTTTGGCCGCGGCCTGAAAATCGCCCTGCGTGTTCGGCTCGTCGATGAAATGAAAATAAACGCCTTCGATCAGAAAACTCAAACCGAACGCGACAAGCCCAAGGCCCGCACCCGCCAGCAGCCATTTCCGTTCGGCCTTTCGAAAACCAAAGGCCCTGATGTCGCGAATCCGTATGAAATAGGCCGCGGCAAGACCCGCAATGCCCGCAACCCCGTTCGCCCCCATCCCGACGATGCCGCGCAGGGCGGCCTGCGTATCCGGGGTTTGCAACAACCACACCGCGAGCAGCAGAATGCCCGCCAGATATGTGACCAGCCCCGCCGCCACCTCCGGCCAGCCGGGCCTGACGCGCAGATCTATTTTTTCTGAAGAATGCATGGCACCCAGCATAGCAGAGTTTCAAAGCTCTGTTGTAACATTAAGGAAATACGCTAAGTGATTGAGAGATGGCGCACCCGAAGAGATTCGAACTCCTAGCCTCCTGATCCGTAGTCAGGTGCTCTATCCAATTGAGCTACGGGTGCATGCCCGGGACCGGATCGGCCCCAAAAGCGGCCTGACACTACAACAGGGCTTATTTTGAATGCAAGCCCTTAATGGCAAAAAACGTTCATTGTGGGTTTTTTCCTATAAAGGTGTGTTCCGCTTGACTCTCTTTGGCTTTTGGGGTGTTTTAAGACCTTCGGATCACCCGGTTATCTGTACGCTAATATTTGCATATCGCCATCTGGCGGGCGTACGGTGTCAACCGCACCTTATATATAAGAGTAGTAATGACCCGTTTTTGCAAAGAATTCGCCCCTGCCCGCGCCGTATGGAACGTCGCCGCACTGAGCACCCTTATCGCCTGCGTCACTGCCGGCCCGGCTCTCGCCCAGATTGATATGGCGCGCAAGCCCGTCCTTGTCATCACCAACGATCCGATGCCGGTATCCACGCCCGCGACGACCGGCGTCTACAGCGTTCCGCCGATCCCGCCGGAAGTCACACCGGATCAGGTTTCAGGCGCGAATTATTCCGGCCCTGAAAGCACCGCCGTCGGCAAAAAAGTCGACCAGTTGCGCAACGATCTTTTCGCCCTGCAAAGCCGCATGGGCGGCATGACCGACAAAATCACCGGCATCCAGTCGCGCGGCCAGCAACAAGCGGCCACGTATAATGCCGGTATCGCCACGATCAACACCGCGCTGCAATCCGGCACCACGCCGGGCAACCCGCGCCTTGTCCAGAAATTGAGCGAAGCGCAGCAGAATCTCGATGCCATGACCGGCAATGTTGCCGAACTCAACGCCCTCGCGGTCCAGCTCGCCGACCTTGCCTCGATGGCGTCGTACCTGCTCGACACCACGCGCGCGAGCTACACGCTCTCCGGCGCGATCGAAGAAGACCACGCCCGTCTGAAACAGATGGAAGACCAGATCAACAATGTCGTGGTCAGCATCGACCGCCTCCTGACCGAGGTGAACGACGACATTACGCGCACCGCCGCTTTCCTGTCGACCGAACGTAACAACATGCGCACCGTCGCGCTGGGCGTTACCACCGGCGACATGTACGGCAGCTCGCTGGCCAACCGCGTCTTTAACGCCCCGCAAGGCGGCCTGATGCAACCGGCAAGCTATTCTCCGTCCATGGACCCGATGGAACCGATGGCCGGTCCCGCGATGGCGTCGATCCCCGCGCCTGTTCCGGCGGGTCGCCGTCCGCTCGCGAAAATCCGTTTCGATCAGGCGAACGTCAATTACGAACAGCCTGTCTATCTGGCCGTCAAGGAAGCGATGCAGAAATATCCTGATGCACGTTTTGAGATCGTCGCCGTTCACCCGACACAGGGTAACGCCGCGCAACTGGCGATCGAAAGCACCAAGGCGCGCCGCAACGCCGAAGCGGTAATGCGCAGCCTGGGACAAATGGGCATGCCGCTCGACCGAGTCGATCTGATGGCATCGCAAAGCCCCGAAGCACAATCCAGCGAAGTTCACGTCTACGTCCGCTAAGCGCGTGGGCACGATCCTCAAAACCCTCTGCCTGATCGTCGTCCTCGCGGCGCTGGCCGTGGGCGGTTTTTATGCCGGGCAGAAACTTCAGGGCGCATCTGAAACGCTGCCGCATCTTCGCGCCGATGATTTTATCCCGCGCGGAAAACCCCTTCATGCCGACAACGCCCCCTTCGCCACGCAACCCACGGTCGGGCCGATCAGCCGGACTATTATTGTTCCCAAACTTGTCGCCGGCGCTGGCGCGGATGCCTACACCGTCACGCTACCGAGCACACAGGCCGAAGAAGTAAGTGCTGGTCAGGATGTCGTGTTTTACGGCGGCGACAACAACGCCCTTCTCCCGCTGGCCAGCCGCGTTGTCGCGGTCGATGCGGACGATCAAAACGCACGCGTCACCATCGCGCTGCCGACGGCGCCGGATACGCAAACGCCCGCCCCTGTCTGGGCCCGCATCGTCGTGATGGAAAGCGTCGGAAAACGCGTGCCGCGCAATGCGCTTTTTGCGGACGAAGGCGGCAATACCTACGTATGGAAGGCGCTGCAGAACGATCCTGAACATTTCACGATCGTGCGGCACGCCGTCTTCGCGGGCATACAGGGCGATGATTATATCGAAGTCGGACCGGAGCTGAGCAAGGACGATTACATCGTCGCCAATCCCCCCGCCGATCTTCAGGACGGTGAAGTGCGCACCTTGTTCGTGCGCACACTCAACGCGCCGCGCCACGGCTATGCGGAACAGGCGCGCATTCACGGCATCGAACAAACGGCGCATAACCGTTACCTTGAACTCGCCGCGTTTCAGGCCGCGACAACGCCCGGCGGTATCGCCGCCTGCCCCGCGAATATCAGCACGGACGGCCTGCCCGCCGATATCCTCGCCATCCCGCCGATGTCCTCGAACAACGGCAACGCCAGCCCTGTGCCCGGCGCCGCGCCCAACGGCGCCAGCGCGGGATGCGGCTCCTGCTCCGCCGCCGCTTCTGCGCCTGTCGATCCGAATGCACCCGCCCCGGCGGCCGATCCCAATGCCGCCGGCACAGGCAGTGGCGGCGGCTGCGGCAGTTGCGGCACGACCTATGGCGGACCGCCGCCCGTCGACGCGCCCGCGACAACACAGTGATGGAATATCGGATCATTGGTTGGTATATAGAAACCGCTTCCCCGTCCCCGTAGCTCATCAGGATAGAGCGCAAGTTTCCTAAATTTGAGGCAGCAGGTTCGAGTCCTGCCGGGGACGCCACTTTTTTATTTATTGAAGATGGGAACCGATCTCGGAATAACGGTGCGTTGCTCTCACACGCACTTCGCCGCTGCGGTCCGCCTCGTCGAGAAGACCGGCGTGACGCGCCTTGATCTCCAGGTTCTTCCAGATCGTCAGATGCGGCGTCGCCGGGTTTTCAAGCTGGCGCACATGGCTTTTATAATGCTCCCCTTGCGTATCGTAACGCATGCCGAGCATCAGCCTTTCCAGCGTGCGGACATTGTCGATATCGTCCCGCGTGATGCGGTGGCGGTCTTCGATTTTGTCGCGAATGCCGGAAACATATTCCTTGGTGAATTTTTCGAGCGCGTCCTGCGTGGGCGCGAACATGTTCGACGCGCTGTAGGCACGCTTTAACGTGCCGTCGACCATTTCATAACGGTCTTTCCATTCTTCATCGATAAGCGCCTGCAGCTTTTCTGGCGTCGTCGACAGCACACCGAACTTGATAATCATAACGAACCCCGTTTACCCGTTAACCGCGATTTTATTAACATAACATAAAGTGATTAAGAATAAAAAAAGCCCTCCCGAAGGAGAGCTTTTTCTGTGTGTGGGGAATATAGCCTCTATTACCGAATAGGTCCTCTATTACCCGCTGTTCTTTTAAGTGAACTTACCCCTTATATCGCAAGCCGGGCGCGCTGAGTCAACAAAAACTTTGTTAAAAAATATCAGAAAGTTTGATTTTTACAAAGTTTGTGGATGAGTGCAGGGATATTAACTATTTTTTTAGTTATTTTTAGGTCCGTGGGTCCTTCAGGTGCGCCAGAAGCCCGCCGCACGCCGCCTCGATCATGTCCAGAACCTCTTCAAACCCGCGGTCCGCGCCGTAATACGGGTCCGGCACGTCCCGGCCCTTTTGCCCCTTCGGATCGAAATCCATGAACAAAACCACCCGCGCCCGGCTCTGCGCGGGCTTCATCTTGTTGAGGTGCCGAAGATGCCCCGCATCCATCGCCAGAATCAGGTCGAAACGTTCGAAATCCTCCACCGTCACCGGCCGTGCCGACAGCCCGGCCATCGAAATGCCCCGCGCCGCCGCCGTGGCCACCGCGCGGCGGTCCGGCCCGTTGCCGGTGTGATAGCCGTGCGTGCCTGCTGAATCGATAAAGAATACATCCGCCTGCCCGGCCTTGTCGGCCATCGCCCGCATCACCGCCTCGGCGGTGGGCGAGCGGCAGATATTCCCCGTGCAGACAAACAATACGGCCTTGGTCATGATGCTCCTTTCGGGCAGATTTCGGCGGTTTCCCGCCGCCCCCGCGTTAATTTCTTGACCCTCAGGCAAGAATGCTTAGGATGCAACAGGAATTATTAACGGGGATATGCAAACTCCCCCTATGGCGGTACGTCCGGCCGAGAGTGTTTTTATCTGATAACCATGACAGATCCTGTAATTAAAGCAGACTCCGTGCTCGTAAGGCTGGCCGAAAGCCGTGAGGAAGTCGAAGCGGCGCAACGGCTCCGCTATAAAGTCTTCTACACCGAGATGGGCGCCACCCCGACCGCAGAGATGGAGCGGCTGGGCCGCGACATTAACAAGTTCGACGACGTGGCCGATATCCTCGTCGTCATCGACAATTCCCTGCCGGAAAGCGAAGACAGAATCGTTGGCACCTACCGCCTGCTGCGTCAGGAAATCGCGGAACGTTACGGCCATTTTTACACCAGCGACGAATTCAACATTCAACCGCTGATCGACAGCGGTGACGGCCTGCTCGAACTCGGCCGCTCCTGCGTTCTGGCGCCGTATCGCACGCGTCCCGTCATCCAAAAACTCTGGGAAGGCATCGCCGCCTATGTCGCGCAATATAATATCGGCCTGATGTTCGGCTGCGCGAGCATCCCGGGCACCGATGTCGACGCGGTGTCCGAACAGCTCGCCTATCTCTATCATTATCACCTCGCGCCGGCGGAAATGTGCCCGCGCGCCCTGCCCGGCGTGTTCGTCGACATGAACCGCCATCCGAAAGAAGATCTGGATGCCAAACGCGTGTTCGCGTCCCTGCCGCCGCTGATCAAAGGCTATCTGCGCCTGGGCGCGTGCATCGGCGACGGCGCGTATGTCGACAAACAATGGAACAGCATCGACGTCTGCATCGTCATGCCGACGCGTCAAGTGACGGGCAAATACGCCCGTCATTACGAACGCCTCGCCCAGCAAAAAGCCATGCAGCAGAATGAATCCGAAACGCTGGAAACGCTTCTGCGCGGGACTGCCTGATCGTGCGCACGATTATCGGCGGGTTTAAACTATTCCTCTATGGCCTGTGGTGCTGCGTGATGATTCCGCCGCAGCTGGTGATTATTTCCATCACCGGCGGCCCGGTCGCCCTTTTCCTGCCCCGCATTTTTCACATCGTGTCCTGCCGCCTGTTCAATCTGCAATGCGTCATCACCGGCGCGCCGATGGAAAAGAAACACGTCGTGTTCGTCGGCAATCATCTTTCCTATCTCGATATCCCTGCGATGGGCGTGCATTTTTACGGCTCTTTCATCGCGAAACAGGATGTCGCGGGCTGGTTCCTGTTCGGTCTTCTTGCAAAACTCTCCCGCACGCTGTTCATCAGCCGCCAGCGCAGCCAGGCCGATTACACGCGCAAAAAACTCGACGAGGCTCTCGTCGACGGCCGTCCGCTCGTCCTGTTTGCCGAAGGCACCTCCAGCGGCGGCACCACCGTCCTGCCGTTCAAGTCGAGCCTGTTTGAAAGCGTGGTCGGCCACGAAAAGGGCCTGAAGATTCAACCTTTCACGCTCACCCTGACGCATTTCGACGGCAAGGAAGTCGTCACCCAGGCCGACCGCGACCGTTATTGCTGGTATGGCGACATGGAACTGGAACCGCATCTGTGGGCCTTCATGAAAAGCCGTGGCGCCCGGCTGAACCTTCATATCCACCCCGTGCGCGATCCCGCCGCCTATGACAACCGCAAGGATCTGGCCCGCGACTGCCACACCGATTCGATGAACGGCCTTGCCCTTGCTTTTGAGGCCAAAGCGGCCTAAAAAACCCCATACCCCGAGGAGATAAAGATGCAATTCACGCCCGACGAACTGATCAAGGTCCAAGCCTATCTGCGCGACACCTTCAAAAACCCCGCACTGGCCGTTCGCCCGCGTTCCCAGACGCCCGATTCGATTGAAATTCTCCTGAACGGCGAATTCCTCGGCCTCGTCTACAAGACGGTTGAAGAAGGCGAAACATCGTACGACTTCAATATGTCTATTCTCGACATCGACCTGCCGGAAGTCGCGTAACCCCCTCTTTTTGCGAAGTCTTCTGTGAAAGATAGCGCCGCCGCGGAAAAAACCCTGCGGCGGCTTGGCGCTTATGGTTTATACTGATGCCTCGACACCGTTTTTGCGCCTAACTCCCTGATCAGGATATGATAAATATGGTGAGATTAATAAAAAATCCGGAGCTGTTCAGGATGATCCGTCAGGGTATGGCCGGGGCCATGGTTTTATGCGCCGCTTTCGCGGGCAGCGCGCTTGCGCAAACCACGCAGACAGGCGTGACCTATCGCCTTTCCCAAAACATGCGCGACCCCACCTACCGCGTCGCGCTTCAATACATGGAAAGCATGTACAAAAAAGATCCATGGCACTGGGACGGCGCCGAATGGCTGCACAATCCCATGATCGGCCTGGGCGATACGTATCTCAACGCCGACCAGTATCCTGAGATCATCGCCTACCCCACCGAGGACGAAGAAGAAACCGGCAAGTTCTGTGAAAAAGACGGTCGCTGCCCGCATTTCGTCCTTGAAGTGCGCGGCGACGGCGATGGCGGCATCCGCCGTCTGGCGAAAATCACGGCCTACACCATCACGCGCGACGATAAAAACGCGAACGGATACTGGAACCTGCGCGTCTACACCAAAGACCCCGCGGTCGATCCGAATTATTACGAGATATATGCATACGATCCGAAAAAAGACGCTTATGCGCCGGCGCCAAAATAACGGACGGATCACAGGGATAGAATGATACAAGAAACGACGCAGCGGGAAAAAGGGATATGGGCGAATTTCGGCCTGTTTCTGTGCGTGCTGCTCACGGCGGGCACCGCCATCGCCGCCGCCTGTCAGCTTTCAAAACCGTGGGACGCCCCCGTCACCGATACATACCGCATCCGTGAAAAACACCCTGTGTCCGGCGCGCCGAACCGCCCGCACCGCGGCGTCGACCTGAACAAGCCCGGCTCCTCCGACTGCGGCGAGGTCGTAACGCTGCGCGATGGATGCACCTTTGAAAAATATACGAACTACGGCGGTTACGGGAACACGCTGATCCGCGATTGCGGCAACGGCGTCAAGGAACTCTACGGCCACCTCGAAGCCTACGATAAACCGCCCGGCACCTATAAGGTCGGCACCACCGGCGGCAGTACCGGATGTCACCTTCACTACGAAGTCATTATCGACGGCGTAACCGTCGATCCGGAATGCGTGTGGGGCACGGGTAAAAATTGTCCTTCGCAAGGGAACACCGGCTCGTCACAGGCCAACCTCTGCGACGCCGCGCAACGCGAAGCGCTCAAGAAAAACGCGCAGGACAAACTCGGCAGCCTCGCCAACTCGACCGTCATCGACGGCGGCACCGCCAAAGACGGCAAAAACCCGACAACATCCGACAAGCCCGGTGGCGGTGATGGCACGCAGCAGAACCCCGGCATCACGGAAACCGATACGGACCTTGATATCGATACCTACTCCCCGAACGATCCGGGCTACGATCCCGACATCGGCGGCGAAAAACGGGACGACCCCCCCACCGAAGAAGTGCCGAAAGAAGATTACACCTCCACCGTCCCCGATCCCCCGGCCAGCGGCGGCAAGGTCACGAGCTGCGCGCCCGATACATGGACGGCCATGATGAACCAGGCCATCATGCAATCGCGCCGCGAAACGGCGATCAACCAGACCTATATCGTCAAGCCCGACAGCATTCTGGCTTACGCCTGCCTCGATGAATCCATCAAGGCCGTCCAGGAAAAAGCCGGGCCGATCTTCAGCGAAAGCGACCACTGGAAAGATCTCGAAGTCGATATCAGCGGCCGCAGCGCGGAAAACCCGAAGACCAAGACCATCAAGATGCAAAAGGAACTTGGCAGCACCTCGCTCGATATGTCGATCGCAACCACTACTGCGACGCTACTGGCAGGCTATACACCGCGCAATTACGAACACACCCTGCTCGGCGGCACGACCAGCATCGCCGCCAGCGGTTGCGACATCATGAAAAAAGTCTGGGAAGCCTCGAAGTGCCGCAACTTCGACAAGAACGCGGCCGTCTTCCCGACCTTCGAGCAGCTGATCGGCAACGACCCGCGTAAATTCCCCTCGAACATGGCCTGCACCGACACCGGCATCACCCAGCAGATGATCGACATCGCCCAGAACAAGGGTTTCAGCCGCACCAAGTTCGACAAGGCCAAATCCTACAAGGAATATCTCGAACCGCAGAGCTGCGCGCTGACCATCAAGACGGGCGTGACCATCCACCGCCGCGAAGCAGAGGGAAAAACAAGTAAAATCGTCGAATACCCGGACGCGGTCTGCTCCAACCCGGGCTGTTACTATGAAAAAAGCGGGCAAGCATGCAAGTAAAGACCGGCCATGGGCGAGAGTGTTTGCCTGATACCGGCATTTTTGGATACACTGAGGATTGGGGACGCATCATGAAAAGCAAGACCTTCAACGCCGTACGATCATTAGCCTTCGGGTACTGCCTGGCCATGGCCTGCCTTATAACGGCGGCAGCGCCCGCCCATGCAGGCGGCGGCGCAGCCCCCGCCGCAGGCAGCAGCAGCAAGATCGCGCCCCGACCCTGCGACCCGCGTTCCTGGGAAACGCTCGCCGCCCGCGCCGGGATGGAAGCGGGGCGTG
>CAYPCP010000074.1:0-9640 GCA_964409255.1 uncultured Pseudobdellovibrionaceae bacterium | reverse complement strand
CGTTGAGCAGGAGATAGCACACTTCCATGAACGTGCTTTTTTCAGCGAGCGATTTAATATCGTAACCGCGATGAAGCAAAATGCCCTTATCGCCATCGATATAGGTCAGCTTGGACTTACAGCTCGCCGTCGAGGTAAAGCTTGGGTCCAGCGTGAAATGATTGGTCCCGGCGTACATCTTGCGGATGTCGATCGTATGCGGCCCGTAGGTGCCTTCCACCACCGGAAGCTTGACGCTTTCCCCGGTCTGGTCGTTGGTAAGGGTATAGGTTTTTTCTTCGGTGGTCATGGCGGAATCCGTTGGTTTGAGGCAAGAGGGGGGACATAGAGAATCGCGAACGCGACCTGTGGATAATACGCCTTCCCATACCGCAGCGCAATGAGACGCACAGTTGTATTATTTTATGTTAATGAAAATCTATTCCGCCGCGGTGTCGCAGGATGCCGGATCGCCCGTTTCGTAACCGCGCTTGAACCATTTCATGCGCTGTTCAGCCGAACCATGGGTAAAGGAATCGGGCACGGCGAATCCCTGTGCCTGCTTTTGCAGGCGGTCATCACCGATTTGACCGGCGGCGTGGAAAGCTTCGTCGAAATCGCCTTCCTCCAGCGCGTTGAATTCATGAATGCCGTGCGCCCATACGCCCGCATAACAATCGGCCTGTAATTCCGTGCGCACGGATTGTTTATTGGAGCGGGGGCCGCCAAGCGCGCCCTGCAGATTCTGGATGTGATGGCCGACCTCATGCGCGATGACATAGGCGCGGGCGAAATCGCCCGGAGCGTCGAGTTTATGTTCAAGCTCATAAAAGAAATCGAGATCGAGATAGACGTTTTTATCAAGCGGGCAATAAAAAGGACCCATCGCGCTTTTGCCCATGCCGCACGCGGAATCGACCGCGCCCGCAAACAGCACAAGATCCGGCATTTCATAGGTCGTGCCGTTCTGGCGGTAGAGCGCGCCCCAGACATCTTCGGTGCTGCCGAGGACGGCGGCGGAGAAATCGGCCTGTTCTTCCTGCTGTTCCGGCGTCAGGCGGCTTTCGACTTTCGTGGATGATTGAATGGAACGCGAAACGCCTTCCATGATCAAGCCGGTCGGGTCGCCACCCAGCAGGTAGACCACAAGAGCCATGGCAAAAATCCCGCCCGCGCCGCCCGCAGCGCCTTTTACGCCGACACCGCGGCGATCCTGCACATTCGAACTGCGGCGGAGATTTTGCCAACGCATTTTACAGCGCGCCTTTCAGACGTTTGAGCGTTTCTTCCTTGCCGAGAATTTCGGCAGCATTTGAAATGCCAGGGGATTTATCCGTGCCCGTGAGCGCCGCGCGCAGCGGCATCATGACCTTACCCAGTTTTCCGCCGCATAGCGCGTCCGCCAGATCACGGCAGGCTTGTTCAATAGATAATTTGTTAAAATCTGAAATAACTTCAAATTTTTCTATTAAGGCGGCTATTGCTTCATGCGCGCCTTCACCGGACAAAATCTTCTGCGCCTTTTCATCCATCGGGAACGGCGCGTTCTTCACATAGAGATCGGCATCGAGCGCGAGCGCCGCAAGTGTCGGGGAGCGCGTTTTGAGTTCCGGCATCGCCGCGATCAGGCGCGTGCGCACCACATCGCTGAGCGGTTCTTTGAAAAACGGTTCGGTCAGCGCGAGAAGGCGCGCATCGTCCGCTTCCTTCATGTAATGGGCGTTGAGGAAGTTCAATTTATCGTAGTCGAAACGGGCGGGCGACTTCACGATATGGTCAAGATCGAACCATTCGAGCGCCTGTTCCGTGGAAATAATTTCATCGTCGCCGTGGCTCCAGCCCAGACGCAGCAGATAATTGCGCATCGCTTCGGGCAGATAGCCCATATCGCGATATTCCTCGACGCTTGCCGCGCCGTGGCGCTTGGACATTTTTGCGCCGTCGGGACCCAAAATCAGCGGCAGGTGCGCGTATTCCGGTTTGGTCCAGCCCATCGCGTCGTAAATCAGATTTTGACGGAAGGTATTGTTCAGATGGTCGTCGCCGCGAATGACATGGGTGACACCCATATCGTGATCGTCGACAACAACGGCGAGCATGTAGACCGGCGTGCCGTCGGAACGCAGGATGATCATGTCATCAAGCTGTTCATTGTTAACGGTCACATCTCCCTGCACCCGGTCAGGCACGGTGGTTTCGCCGGTAAGGGGCGCCTTGATACGGATGACCGGCTTTACGCCATCCGGCGGCGTGGCCGTGGAATCGCGCCAGCGGCGGTCATAGAATGTCGGCTTGCCTTCGGCCTTGGCCTTTTCGCGCATGGCGTCGAGTTCTTCGGGCGAGCAGTAGCAGTAATAGGCTTTTCCAGCCTTAAGCAATTCCTGCGCGACGTCGGCATGGCGGCCGCGGCGTTCGTATTGCGAAATGACATCGCCGTCATAATCGAGACCGAGCCATTTCACGCCATTGATCAACGCGTCGACATGTCTGGGGTCGTAGCGTTCGCGGTCGGTGTCTTCGATGCGGAAGACGACCTTGCCCTTGTTCCTGCGCGCGAACAGCCAGTTATACAGCAGCGTGCGGCCCGTCCCGATATGCATCAGGCCGGTAGGGGACGGGGGAAAACGGGTCACGATACTCATGGTTGCGTCTTTCTAAACTTTACCAGTCAGTTATAGTGGAGGGCATTATAATGACAAGGAATTCAATGTGACAGCCCTTATCGCACAGGCGTTTTCCCGGCAGAAAGACCGGCTTTTCCTGTGGCTGCCGGTATTTATGGGCATCGGGATCGGGCTGTATATCGGCCTGGAGGCGGAGCCGCCGGTATGGATCGGCGCCGGCGGGACGATCCTGTTTTCAGGACTGACGGTCATCAATCGCGGCCATAACGCGGCGCGGATTATTTTCGGATTGCTGCTCTGCGTCGCGCTCGGCTTCGGGCTGGCGCAACTGCGCACGCATATCGTGGCAACGCCGATCCTGGCGAAGGAAACCGGGCCGCGCATGATCGAAGGAACGATCACGGATATCGAACGGCTGGAGCCGGGGAAGGGCGACCGCGTGCTGCTCGAAGATGTCATCGTCGAGCGCCTCCCCGCGGAAGAAACACCGCGCAAAATCCGCCTGCGGCTGCGTGACGGAGTGGAAATAAAGGCGGGGCAGCGCATCCGCGTTCTCGGCAGCCTGATGGCGCCGTCGCCGCCCGTAATGCCCGGCGCGTTCGATTTTCAGCGCTATTTATATTTTCAGGGAATCGGCGCCACCGGATTCACATTTAAAAACCCGGAAATCATCGCCGAAAACGCCCGTGGCGGGTTTCATATTTTATTTGAAGGCGCGCGGCAGGTGATCGCACGGAAAACGGCGGAGGAGCTGCACCCCGCCTATGCGCCGTTCGGGATCGCGCTTCTCACAGGGCAGCAGGCGGCGGTATCCGAAGCGGATAAGCAGGCGCTGCGCGATTCCAGCATGGCGCACCTTCTCGCCATTTCCGGGATGAATATCGGCATGATTTATGGCGCGGTTTTTTTCCTGCTGCGGCTGGCGATGGCGATGTTCCCTACCTTTACGCTCCATCACCCGATCAAGAAATACGCAGCCGTCGCGGCGTTTGTAAGCGCGGCGCTTTACACCGCGATTGTCGGCGGGGACGTGCCGGTCATGCGCGCGCTGCTGATGACCGGCGTCATTACGCTTGCCGTGCTGATCGACAGGTCTCCGTTTTCGCCGCGCCTGTTGGCGTTCGCGGCCCTGGTCTTATTGGTATGGGCGCCGGAAAATCTGGTGAATGTAAGCTTTCAGTTATCGTTCGCCGCGGTTGCGGCGCTGATTTTCTTTTTTGACGCCACGCGCGGCTTCTGGATGGCGGCCTATGCCCGCGCGGGAATCACGCGCCGCGTTTTCTTTTACCTTGCCAGCGTTCTGGCCACGACCGTGATCGCGAGCGCGGCGACGACGCCGTTCATCCTGTATCATTTCCAGTCGTTCCCGGTTTACGGCGTGCTGGCGAATATGATCGGCGTGCCGTTGATGGGTTTTGTCATCATGCCCGCCGCCGTATTCGCTTATCTTTTAATGCCGCTGGGGCTGGACGGTCCGGCGATGGCCGTCATGGAATGGGGCATCGGGTGGACCATGGCGACGGCCCACTGGACCGCGGGGCTGGACGGCGCGGTATGGCATGCGCGGGCGTTGCCGTTCGCGACGTTCGTGCTGTGCGTTACCGGGGCGATCGTCGCGACATTGTGGCAGGGGCGCGGGAAATGGGTTGGCATCGGCGCGATAGCCGCCGGGCTTCTGATCGTGCCGCTGACGCGCGCGCCGGACATCATCGTGACGGAAAGTTTCAAGCTGGCGGCGCTGCGCGATGATAGCGGCCATCTCACCGTGTCGTCGGGACGCGCGGAGCGGTTCGCGGCAGAAAAATGGATGGCGCTGAACGGGGAAGGCACGCGCAAACCGCCCGTATGGCCGCGCGAAGGAAGAGCGGAACACAGCCCGTTATCATGCGGGCCGGAAGGATGCCGCGCGGAGATCAAGGGGCAGCGTGTGGCTTTCCCGCGCGAGCGCGCCGTCCTCGACGAAGAATGCAGATGGGCGCAAATTATAATATCGCCCGTGCCGCTGCCGGAAAATTGCACGGCCGGCATCGCGCTTGATCTTTTCGACGGATATCGCGACGGAGCATGGGCGTTGTGGCTCTCGCCGGGGAGCGTGACGGCGCGGAGCGTCAGGGACGATCGCGGCGCGCGCCCGTGGACACGGTATGGCGGTAAAATAAAAGAAGCGCGGGTTAGTGATAGGTCCGGAAGAGACTTACGAGGCGGCCCTGAATCTGCACCTGGTCGGCGTTAAAAACGCGCGGTTCGTAATTGTCGTTTTCAGGGATCAGGATGACCTTGCCCTTTTCGCGCTTGATACGCTTGAGCGTCACTTCCTCGCCTTCGACCAGCGCGACGACGACGGCGCCGTCTTCGGCATTTTCGCAGCGTCTGATAATGACGGTATCGCCGTCCTGAATCCCGATATTGACCATCGAATCCCCGTCGACTTCGAGCGCGTAATGATCGCCCTTGCCGATCAGGGAGGGCGGCACATCGATCGCGCTGCCTTCGTGACGGATCGCTTCGATCGGCGTACCGGCGGCGATGCGGCCATACATCGGAATGGATTGGAATTGGGAGAGAACCCCGGCATGAACTTTTTCAATTTCGCGCGCTTGGGCGCCGGCGCGGGACGTGTCGGCGGCAGGGGCCTTATACCCCTCCGGCAGTTTCTTCACCTCCAGCGCACGGGCGCGGTGCGGCAGGCGTTCGAGATACCCGCGCTCCACCAGCGCCGTAATCAAACGGTGAATCCCGGATTTGGATTTGAGATCGAGCGCTTCGCGCATTTCATCGAACGAGGGGGCGATATCGCCATCGGCCATGCGTTCGTGGATAAAAAGAAGCAAATCCTTCTGCTTTTTGGTCAGCATATCGTCCCCGTATGGTTGGAAACCGCCCGGTTTGCGGCGATTCCGGTGTGTTCTCTTATGTTCTACTTTAGTTCTTGATCTGTGTCAACTTTAGGCCCGTAATTTTCTCAACGCGGCGCCGATATCGGCCTCGCGCATCAGGCTTTCGCCGACAAGAAAGGCATCGTAACCGGCCACGGTGAAGCGGGCGATTTCAGCCGGAGCGGATATCCCGCTTTCGGCCACCGTCAAGACGTCAGACGGCATGTGCGCCGCCAGATCGAGGCCCGTCTGCAGATCGACATCGAGCGTTTTGAGGTTACGGTTGTTGACGCCGACCATTGTCGGCGACAGCGCCAGTGCGCGGTCAAGTTCCGCACGGTCATGAACCTCCACCAGCACATCCATTCCCAGTTCGCGCGCGGCCCTGTACATTTCGTCGGCCTGATCGTCGCCCAGCGCGGCCATGATAAGAAGCACGCAGTCAGCCCCCAGCGCGCGCGATTCGACGATCTGATAAGGATCGATCATAAAATCCTTGCGCAGGAGCGGGATATCGACCGCCGCGCGGATCGCGGTCAGGTATTCATCCTTGCCCTGAAAATACGGCTCATCCGTGAGAACGGACAAACACGCCGCGCCGTTCCCGGCATAAATCCTGGCAATATCCACGGCATTGAAGTCTTCGCGGATCACACCCTTGCTGGGTGAGGCTTTTTTGACCTCGGTAATGAAAGCAGGCGTGGATACGCGTAAAGCATCGATAAATCCGCGCGGTGGCGTTTGTTGCTTGGCCATAACATGAAGCGCATCGAGGGAGCGTTCGCCCTTCATGCGTTTCACATGCGCCTCTTTATCGGCGCAGATGCGGTCCAGAACCGTTGTCATGCCGCCTTGCTCCCCTTGGAGAACGCAATATAGTTTTCAAGAACATCAAGAGCGCCTTTGCTGTCAATTGCTTGCGCTGATCTTCTCACACCGTCTCTTAAATCTCTGGCCGTGCCGCTTATATATAAAACGGCGGCGGCATTGGCCATGACGATATCGCGGTAGGAGCTTTTCTCACCCCGCAGCACGCGCATCAGCGCCGACGCGTTGTCGGCGGCGTCGCCGCCTTTGATGGCGTCGAGGCGAATGCGCGGAAGCCCGAAATCATCCACGCGCAGCAGGCTTTCCGAGACATTGTCGTTATGAAGCGCAGCCAGATGCGTCGCGCCCGAGAGCGTGATTTCATCCAGCCCGTCGGTGCCGTGCACGACCCACGCGCGGTCGGAACCGAGATTCTGCAGCGCCTGCGCCATCGGCACGATCCATTTACGGTCATAAACGCCGACCAGCTGGCGTGCGGCGCCCGCCGGATTCACCAGCGGCCCGAGAAGATTGAAAATCGTGCGGAAACCCAGCGCCTTGCGCACGGGCGCGACATGTTTCATCGCCGTATGGTGGCGCGGCGCCATCAGGAAGCAGAAATTGAAATCGCGCAAGGCTTCTTCGAGCTTGGCCTTGGGCAAATCGAGATTAACACCGAGTATCTCAAGCACATCCGCCGTCCCGGATTTGGAAGAAGCGGCACGGTTCCCATGTTTGGCAACCGGCACGCCGCAGGCCGCCGCGACCAGCGCCACGGCGGTAGAGATGTTATAAGTACCCGCGCCGTCGCCGCCGGTCCCGCAACAATCGACCGTCCCGCGCGGCGCATCGATCGGATCGAGTTTTTCACGCAGGACACGGGCCGCGCCGGTCAATTCATCGACGGTTTCGCCGCGCTCCGACAAATGCGTCAGAAAGGATTTCAGATCGTCCTCATTGACCTTGCCGTTCATGATTTCGGTCATGGCCTCGACCATTTCATCTTCCGATAAAACAGTACCTTGGGAGATTTTTGTCAGGTGGTCTTTGAAAGAGGTCATCTGAACCTTAGATGATATCGAGAAAGTTTTTCAGCATCTGGTGACCGTGGTCGGTCGCGATGCTTTCGGGGTGAAATTGTACGCCGTGGATCGGCTTGGTCTTATGCATGGCGCCCATGATAAGACCATCATCCGTTTCCGCCGTCACCGACAGACAATCGGGCAGGGTTGAACGTTCCACGATCAATGAATGATAACGCGTGGCATCGAAGGGGCTGGGCAGCCCTTTGAACACGCTTTCGCCGCTATGGGTGATGGCCGACACCTTGCCGTGCATGGGCGCGGGCGCGCGGATAACCTTACCACCAAACGCCTGACCTGTGGCCTGAAGCCCGAGGCAGACGCCGAACAGGGGAATGGAATCCTTTTCCGCCCGGCGGATCATATCGAGACAGATTCCGGCATGGTCCGGATCGGACGGGCCGGGAGAAATGACGATGCCGTCCGGCTTCAGCCTAACGACGTCTTCCACCGTGATTTTGTCGTTCCGGTGGACGTCGACTTCCTGCCCCAGATCTCCAAGATACTGGACGAGGTTGTAGGTGAAGCTGTCGTAATTATCGATAAGAACGATCATCCGGAATGTTATGGCGCGGGCATGGACGGAAGGCAAGGGGATTTGGTAGGGTGTTTTTCATGAAGAACCCCCGCCGGGCCGATCAACGCGACACGCTTGTTTTCATCGCCATTGCCGTGGCTTTGATGATCGTTGCCGACCATTTCATTTTCGGCGGCACGCCCGCTTATCACGAAAAGATCAAGGCGGATTATTACGCCGAACACCCGGAGGCCAGACCGGCAGCGCCGGAAGCGGCCGCAGAACCCGAACCCGCCCCTGCGCCCGCGCAGACCGCGCCAGCGGAAGAACATGGCACGCTGGAGCCGGATTATCGCGACCTGCCGCCGCCGGAACCGATCTTCCCGATTCATGACGAAACATTCGCGCCGGCGGCAAAGGTGGAAGAAGCCGCCGTCCCGGCGGCTGCGGCGCAGATGGCGGCCACACAAGCGGTTCTGCCGCCGGTTGCGTCCCCGGCCAAGACGGGACGCGGCAAGATCGCCATCATCATCGACGATGTCGGCATGAACCTGACCAACAGCAACGCGGTCATCGCGCTGCCCGCGCCGGTGACGCTGGCGTTTCTGCCTTACGCCCCCAAAACCCGCACGCTCGCCGAGAAAGCGAAAGCCGCCGGACACGAATTGATGATCCACACGCCGATGGAAGCCACGGGAAACAACAGCGGCCTGGGGCCGATGGCGCTGCGGTCTTCCATGGACGACACGGCGATCAAGGCCGAGCTGGAAAAAATGTTCGCCAGTTTCGATGGCTATAAGGGCATCAACAACCATATGGGCAGCAGGCTGACGCAGGATGCGGGCAAGATGGATGTGGTGATGGCCGCCCTGAAACCCCGGGGCCTCTATTTCGTCGATTCAAAAACCATCGGCAATTCCGTCGCCGCCGAACGCGCGCGCATGGCGGGACTGGCCTTCGCGGAGCGGGATATCTTCCTCGATCACGAGGAAACGGGCGCGTTTGTCAGCGCGGCGCTGCGTCATGCCGAACGTCTGGCGCTGTCGAAAGGATATGCGGTCCTGATCGGGCATCCCAAGGATGTGACGATCGCGGGATTGAGAGCGTGGATTCCGACATTGAAAGACAAGGGGCTGGAACTGGTCCCGGTCAGCGCCATCCTGACGCATCCCGCAAGCGTTGCGAAAGCGCCCGCGCCAGCCGCGCCGCCGCCTGCTGCTGTTATACAGCCTGTTGCCGCTTCGTCTGCTTTGCCTGCAGCACAGCCTGTTCGGCAGCCTTGATCACGGCCTTGGCCTTATTGCAGCTTTCCTGAAATTCCGACGCGGCCTTGCTGTCCGCCACGATGCCGCCGGACGCCTGCACGTAAACCTTGCCGTCTTTTACAAGCGCGGTACGCAACGCGATACAGGTGTCGAGCTCGCCGTTGCCATCGAGATACCCGATGCAGCCGCCGTAATAGGACCTGCGCAGCGGTTCAAGTTCATCGATGATTTCCATGGCGCGAACCTTCGGCGCGCCGGAAACCGTGCCCGCCGGGAAGCCCGCAAAAAGAGCATCGAGGGAATCCAGATCCGCCTTCAGCGTGCCTTCGACATTCGAGACGATGTGCATGACATGGGAATAATTTTCGATCACGAAACGGTCCGTCACCTTGACCGTTCCGGTTTGCGCCACGCGGCCCACATCGTTGCGGCCGAGATCGAGCAGCATGAGGTGTTCGGCGCGTTCTTTCGGATCGGCGAGAAGATCGTC
>CAYPCP010000073.1:0-9669 GCA_964409255.1 uncultured Pseudobdellovibrionaceae bacterium | reverse complement strand
AAAAAATCTATGAAATGATGGTGCGCGAGAACATCGATCAGGCCGTTATCTTTGAAGACGATGCGCTGATCGATCCGCGTTTTCCGGACGTTCTCAATGCGGTGCTGTCGATGGACATCGATTACGACGCCATTCGCTTCATGGGCAGCAACAAGATCGCCCGCAAAGGGTACAGGCATATTATCGAAGTCGATCGCGATCTGTGGCTGGGACGCCTGCCGTCCATTCACGGCGGCGCGCATGCCTATCTTATCTCCCGCGCGGGCGCGGAAAAAATGATGACGTTTTTCGCGCGTAACAAAATCGCCTATCCGATCGACACGTTGCTGGGCCGCTGCTGGGAAACGGGGATGAATGTCTACGCCATCAACCCGATCGTGCGGCAGGACGTCGATTCGTTTGAATCCGCCATCGGCAATGCGCGGGAGAATAAACGCGGCGATCTCAAGGGCTTGCAAAAACTTGGTTTCCCGCTTTCCCGCGCATGGCACAAAATATGCGAACAGGCCGGAAAGAGGTGGATTTACGGCCGTTCTTTCTGGCACGATAAAACCCTCGCACAAAAATACAGAGGCGCATGATGACTTATAATTCCGTTCCGTCCCTGATGTGGCTTTGGATACCGATCGGCGTTTTCGTGGTTCAGCTCGGGCTCGACATGGTTCTGCCTGTCGATACCAAGGCGTGGATGTACAATGAAAACGGCCCTTATGAACTGGGGCAGGTCGTCGTCCTTGTTGCGGCTATCGCGGTCGCGGTGATGACGCTGGTTCGCATGGACAAAGCCGATAAGGGCGTAATGGCGTGGATAGGCCTTGCGCTTCTGTGCTGCGTCTATGTCGCGGGTGAGGAAATCAGCTGGGGTCAGCAGATCCTGAAATGGAATACGCCGGAATACTGGGCCGCCATCAACGACCAGAATGAAACCAATCTGCACAATACATCGTCATGGCTGGATCAGAAGCCGCGCCTGATATTGGAGCTCGGTGTTTATTTCGGCGGCATTATTTTGCCGCTGCTGCGAAAATATAAGCCCGGTCTTCTGCCCCGGCGCTTTGAACCGATCTATCCGGGCAGCGCCGTCGTGGTGACGGCTGTGGTTTGCCTGTGCGTGCGCTTTGCCGATATGGCGGCGGACGCGACGGGTACGCCGCTGTTCGGCCGCGCGGCTGAAGTGGAAGAAGCCTATTTATATTATTTCGTGCTGCTCTATCTCATGGAACTGAGACACCGTTATGTCCGGAAAGGGGCATAAATGACGACATTGTTCCAGGCCGCCCATATGGATACCGCAGCGCCAAGGCCGCTCGCGGACCGTTTGCGTCCGGACGTTCTGGAATCCGTGGTCGGGCAGGATCATATCGTGGGCGAAGGCGCGCCGTTGCGCCGCATGCTTGAAGGCGGGCGCCTGCCGTCCCTTATCCTCTGGGGCCCGCCGGGCTGCGGCAAGACCACGCTGGCGCGTATTCTGGCGCAGCATACCGATCTGCATTTCGAACAATTGTCGGCGATCTTTTCCGGTGTCGCCGATCTTAAAAAGGTATTTGAATCGGCCCGCGCCCGCCGCGAAAGCGGGAAGGGTACGTTGCTGTTCGTTGATGAAATCCATCGCTTCAATAAATCGCAGCAGGACGCGTTTTTGCCCGTGGTCGAAGACGGAACCATCACGCTCATCGGCGCGACGACCGAAAACCCCTCGTTCGAACTGAACGGCGCTTTATTGTCGCGGTGTCAGGTGCTGGTGCTCAAGCGCCTCGACGACGCGGCATTGGAAACCTTGCTGTCGCGGGCTGAAACGGACGCGGGTAAAAAACTGCCCCTGACCGATGATGCGCGCGGCACGCTCAAGGCGCTGGCCGACGGTGACGGGCGATATGCCTTGTCGCTTGCCGAACAGATTCTCGGGCAGCGTGAAACGCTGGATTCGCAGGCGCTCATGAATTTCGTGCAGAAGCGCGCGCCGCTCTACGATAAAAGCGATGAAGGGCATTACAACCTCATCAGCGCACTTCACAAAAGCGTCCGGGGGTCGGATGTCGACGCGGCGCTGTATTGGTATTCCCGCATGCTGGCCGGGGGCGAAGACCCGCGTTTTATTGCGCGGCGCCTGACCCGCATGGCGGTGGAGGATATCGGCCTTGCCGAACCGCAGGCGCTGCCGATCTGTATTGCCGCATGGGAAACGTATGAACGTCTCGGCAGCCCCGAAGGGGAGCTGGCGCTGACCCAGGCGCTGATCTTTCTTGCAACCGCGCCCAAATCGAACGCGGCGTATGTCGCGGGAAAGGCGGCGATGCGCGCGGCAAAGGAAACGGGTTCGCTGATGCCGCCCAAGCACATTCTCAACGCGCCGACAAAGCTCATGAAAAATATCGGCTACGGTTCCGGCTATGAATATGACCACGACACCGAGGAAGGTTTTTCCGGCCAGGATTATTTCCCTGAGGAAATGGACCGCGAGGAATTTTACCATCCGCCGGAACGCGGTTTTGAACGCGAAATCCTCAAGCGTCTCGATTACTGGAAAAAACTGCGGAACAAAAAGCACTCTTAGCCTGTTGGTCGTGCATCCCGTTATCAGGAGGATGCCATGCCTTTCCATGAAATCCGCGAAGTCAGCTTTTCCGATCGCTTTAACAGCGTCTGGAACCGCCGCCAGAAGCCGGAAACTCCACGTGCGGGCCGCAGCAAGCGCACGACGCGGGGAAATGCCGGCAAAACCCCCGATCCCGCCAAAGAGATCGATATCTGGGCCTGATAAGGGCTGTTTCCCGCAACATTGCGCTTTCGTCCCCTGTCAGGTAAACCTTAGGCGGGAGAAAGCCATGAGCGCTGTAATTTCCATAGCAGTTGGGGGCGCCTTGGGCGCTGTCCTGCGTCATCTGACCGGCATGGCTGTCCTGCGCGCCGCCGGTCCCGGTTTTCCGTGGGCGACGCTGGGGATCAACATTGCCGGCTCGTTTTTCATGGGTGTGCTGGTCGCGCTTTTTGCGCATCTGTGGCAGCCTTCTGCCGACATGAAATATTTTCTGACGGTCGGCGTGCTTGGCGGGTTCACCACGTTTTCCGCATTTTCATTGGATGCTGTCATGCTGTGGGAACGGGGCCATTTCCTTGCCGCCGCGGCCTATGTCGGGGCATCTGTTATTTTATCCATCGCCGCGTTGACCGTCGGCCTTTTGATCGTAAGAAGTTTCTCTGCATGAAAAATGTTCAGCATATCCGGGTAAGTGCCGACGACGACGGGCAGCGTCTTGACCGCTGGCTTAAAAAACAGGGCATTCCCTTTACCATTATCCAGAAAATCATTCGCACCGGGCAGGTGCGCGTAGACGGAAAACGGGCGAAGGCCGACACCCGGTTGTCAGAGGGGCAGGACGTGCGTCTCCCGCCGCGCGAGGAAAAAATCAAAGGTGCGCCTTACAAGCTGAACGATAAAGACGCGGCTTTCATCAACAGCCTCGTGATCTACGATGAAGGCGGCATCATCGCGATTAACAAGCCTGCCGGAATCGCGTCGCAGGGCGGATCGAATATTTCCCGTCATATTGACGGGATGCTGCCGGCGTTGTCGAAAAAGAAAGACAACACGCCGCGCCTTATTCACCGGCTTGACCGCGATACCTCTGGCATCCTGCTGATCGCCCGCAACGCCAACATGGCGCGCCGCATGGGCAAGGTTTTCGCCGACCGGAATATTCGCAAGATTTACTGGGCGCTCTGCGCGCCCGCCCCGGAACAGCCGAGCGGAAAAATAGATTTCGCGCTCCGTAAAGGTGTCGGGGCGCAGAAAGATAAAATGGTCTGCGACCCGATCGACGGGCAGGCTTCGTTGACTTTGTACGAAGTTATCGAGAATGCAGGATCCCAGGCAGCTTTCGTTGCCTTCTGGCCGCGCACGGGCCGCACGCACCAGATCCGCGCGCACGCCGCGCAGGCGGGCTTCCCGTTGTTGAGCGACGATAAATACGGACTGGCTTCCGATGCCCTTGACGGGATGGATATCGCGCCGCGCCTCCACCTGCATGCGGCGGAAATTACGTTCCGTCACCCGGAAACAGGCAAATGGGTAACCATCCGTGCGCCGTTGCCGTCCGATATCTCGACGACATGGAAAGCATTTGGCTTTGATACAAAATCCAAAAGCGTCAAGGCATTTGCCGATACGGAGATGTAAGGATGACGCATCCGTCGATCTCCCGTGTAACTACAATTATTTTGCGCATGGTTTTTATCCTGGCGCTTGTTGCCGGGTTGATGATCGGCTCGCTTAAACTGCTTGAACGCTCCGGGGAGCCATTGCGCCAGGGGGTTGAGCGCTTTATCGCGGAATCAACGCAAAGCCATGCGTATCTCAAGGAAATGAAAGATCCGAAATTTTTTCCGGATATCGATATGACGCTGAAGGGCATTGTTCTGAGCGCGCGGGGCGACGCCACCAAAAAAACGGCTTCGATTGAGTCTGTCGAGCTGGCTTCCCCGTTCATCGGCACGATTATCGGCCGCCCTATGTTCGAAAAACTCTCGGTTGAAAATGCCGTCATTGAAAAAGAAACGGTTTTCCCGCGCGCGCTGCACATAAAACAGGGCCGCATAATTGACGAAGGAAATAAACCGCTTTTATCGTTCAGCGGCACGCTGGGGAAAACGCCGGTTTCTCTGCAGATCGATATGCAGCGCGAAGGTAATAATCCGCCGCGCTACACGCTGTTACCCGGCGCACCCACGGTTTACATTCAGGGGGATATAAAAGTCGAAGGGGCGCTGACGGCGCGGCGGGAAGGCACCATGCTGGAAAACGCCGTGATGAGCGATAAAAGTGGCGGGAAGTGGGGTCCTGAAAACTTCATTCTCCTGAAAAATCAGGGATTTGTTAAGGATAACCCGATAAGCTGCCTGATGGGCCTGGAAACCGATTCCCGGCTGACACAGGCGCATCCGTGTGCGACACTTTTCGATCAAAGCGATACAGAAGAAAAGAAACAATGAAGAAGTTTTACACTCTCGCCTCCGCCAAAAAGACCGACGAAGGTTTTACGATCCAGCTGGACGGTAAAACGGTGAAGACCCCGTCGGGTCAGGAGCTGATCGCGCCCACGACGGAACTGGCCAATGCAATCGTTGGCGAATGGTCCGCACAGCAAGACGAAATCAAGCCGGATTCAATGCCGCTTACGCAAATTCTCAATACTGCGATCGATCGCATGCGTCAGCGCGACGATATAACGAAACAGCTTTTGAAATATCTGGATACGGATCTTCTGTGCTATCGCGCGAAAACGCCGGAAGATCTGGCCGCGCGCCAGAAAGCGATCTGGGACCCGTGGCTGACATGGTTCGATGAACATTTTGAAAGCCCGCTTTACACCACCTTTGAACTCAAGGCGATCAAACAGGACGACGATACGCATAAGCAGATCTGGAATTATATCGAGGCCCTCGACGAATATTACTTCGCCATCCTGCATATCATGACGTCGCTTACCGGCTCGATCGTATTGGCGCTGGCTTTCCTGGAGCATGAGGCGACACCGGAACAGGTGTTTCAGGCGATGTATGTCGAAGAGGATTATCACAGCGAAATCGCCAACGAAGACGTTCACGGCAAAGATCCGCATATGGATAAAAAACAGATTTCCGAGATGGCGGATCTGCGCGCCGCGCGTTATTTCCTTGAGCTTTTAGGCCACGGGGACTTTTAACCGTGCCGCCCGGAATCGTAACCGGGCCGGATGGGCACGACCGCTGCTGGTGGCAGGGGGATGATCCTGAATATCGCCGCTATCACGATGAAGAATGGGGCAATCCCATCGACGACGACCGCACGTTATTTGAAAAATTGTGCCTCGAAGGGTTTCAGGCAGGGTTGAGCTGGATCACGATCCTGCGCAAACGAGAGAATTTCCGTAAAGGTTTCGCCAATTTCGACATGAAGAAAGTGGCGAAATTTACCGAGAAGGATGTCGAACGTCTTTTAAAAGACGCAGGCATCGTCCGTCATCGGGGAAAGATTGAAAGCGTTATCAACAACGCCGCCTGCGCACAGGAAATCGTCCGCGAATTTGGCTCGCTGGCCGCTTATATATGGCAGTTCGAGCCGCCTGCCGACGAACGTCCCAAAAAATTCGATTACGCCACATTGAAAGCAACCGCCAAAACGCCGTCCTCCATAGCGCTGTCCAAGGATTTAAAGCGCCGTGGCTGGACCTTTGTCGGTCCAACCACGGTCTATGCGTTCATGCAGGCGATGGGGATGGTCAATGACCACCTGCATGGTTGCATCTGCAGGGAAAAGATCGAAAAGAAGCGTATGCGGTTTAAGCGTCCTTCGGTGCGTTGACCGCCTGGCGTCCGGTATCACCGTTTTCCCTTAGATAATCCAGCAGATCCGAATCGTCCCGTATATTTTTCGTGGCCTGTCCCAGCGCGTTGAGTGCCTGTGACAGGCGCGGCGAAAGGCGGAGAAACGGGGCTTTGATAACAGTGTCGTCGGGCATGGGCGGCCTCCTCAATAACAAGAAATTACAATTTTAATTTTGCCCTGTCAACAAATAAACTTGTCAGGAAATACAAGTTTATTTTGTGTATGCTTTGCCCATGTCGATCCCGCTTAAGAATTTGCCCGATCTTGCCGACCGCCTGATTTACGTGCGGCGTCTGAAGGGCCTGACGCAGGCCGATCTCGCGGCGCTGGCGGAAACCACCCAGCAGGCGATCCAGCAGGCCGAAAGCGGCAAGGCCCGCAACCCGCGTTATCTCTCGCGCCTGTCCCATGCCTTGGATATCCCGCATGAATGGCTGGCGATGAATATGATGCCGGGCAAGGGGGCTGTCACGAAAGGCGGACTGTCGGAGAAGGGCGGGGATGTGCTCAAAAGCTTCTATGCCATGCCTAAAAAGGATCAGGACCTGATGCTGGAGCTGATGAAAGCCCGGTCCAAAAAGAAATAGACAGGGCAACCGGCTTGTTGTAATTATATGTAAAATATTGGTAATAAGGGTATTATGCGTATGGCTTCAAATATTGCTCCTCTCCGGGCCCGCACGGCGCCGCTGTTTCGCGGCCAGAGTGTCTCCTGTCCTGATCCCGATCTGCCGCTGCGTCATGGGCGTCCGGTGATTACCGAAGGAGTTATTCATAGTTTTGACGAAGAACGTGGCGAGGTTCTGGTCGTGCTGGAAGGAGAGCCTCAGGCTGCCCGCCGGTTTAACGACCACCAGTTGAGCCCGCTTTAGCCCCTCTTGAAGTTGGCAAGCGCCATCCTATATTTCCTGTCAAAGAGAAAGGCAGGCGATATTTATGATTCGCATTCATGACCGCGACCTCCGCGGTAAAACCAAAACCGGCTGGCTTGACAGCAAACACACATTTTCCTTCGGTTACTTCACGGACCCCAAACGGATGGGGTTTCGTTCCCTCCGGGTGATCAACGACGACATCGTGATTCCCGGCGCGGGTTTCGATACCCACCCGCACAGCGATATGGAGATTATCACCTATATCCTCGATGGGGAGCTTGCGCACAAGGATTCGCTGGGCACGGGATCGACAATCCGCCCCGGGGAAATTCAGCGCATGAGCGCCGGAACGGGCATTGAACATTCCGAGTTCAACCCGTCGAACGATAACGGCGTTCACCTGCTTCAGATCTGGCTGCGCCCTGAAAAGCGCGGGCTTGAGCCGAGCTATGAGCAAAAAGCCTTCGACCGGAATGCCGCGAAAGGGACGTTTCACCTGATCGGCAGCCGCGAAGGCGGGAGCGACGTCATCACAATCCATCAGGATGTGAAGCTCTATGTCGCCATGCTCAGCGAAGGGGACGAAACCGGTTACAGCTTCGATGAAGGCCGTGGCGGCTTTATTCAGGTCGCGCGGGGCCATGTCGAACTGAACGGCGAAATCCTCAAGGAAGGGGATGGCGCGGAGATTTCGGGCGAAGATGCCATCACGGTAAAATCGCTGACCGATGCCGAAGTTATTCTCTTCGATCTCGCCTAAGCGGGAAATTTAATCGAACCACCAAGAATGGCGCGCAGAGTCTCGATGTAAAAATCAGGCTCTGCCGCTTTCACACGGTTTTCAACATCAACGGCGGTATCGCTTTGATGAACGGGAAGCCTGCGCTGCGCGACGATGGGGCCTTTGTCGTACTCGCCATCGACCAGATGGATGGTAATGCCCGTTTCCCTTTCCCCGGCGGCAACGACCGCGTCATGTACGCGGCGGCCATACATTCCTTGTCCGCCATGACGGGGCAGCAAGGCAGGATGAACATTCAGGATGCGGCCGCGGACAGCCTTAATCGTTTTCGGGCCGATCAATTTCATATACCCCGAACAAACCACGAGATCGATCGCATGATCCTGTAAAAGATTGGCGATTTCACGGTCGAGCTTATCCGCGCCGTTCATGTTCTTTTCATTGAGACAGTAGTTTTTAAGCCGTTTTTCAACGGCCCATTTGATTGCCCCCGCGTCCGGGTTGTTGCAGACCAGAAAAACCGGGTCCGCTGCCAGGTTTCCAGCTTCACACGCCTCGACAATCGCTTTTGCCGCGCTGCCGTTATGGGACGCAAAAAAAGCCAGACGCATTAAAACCACGCCGCCGGTTTATTGATACGGTATCCCTTGGACGCGCGGGACAGGCCGCATGCCGTCCGGTAGACGATATAGATAACGCACGGCCCGATGGTCGAAAGCGTGGCGGTCAAAAGAAGTTTGAAATTATGCTGAATATAGCCGCGTAAAACGCTTTCCAGCTCGCCGGGGGAAAAGGCCACGCCGCTGTTCATGCCGTTTACGACATTCTGAATTTGCGCGTGATCGCCCTGCGCGTAAACCCAGTATGTCGCCACCGCGAGGCCGATGACCAGCAGCAATGAGCTGATCCATATCGTGCCGATAAGATACGTCATGTGATTATATGCCAGGCTGTCGAGCTTTGAACGCGCTTTATAGACATACGCGCCAATCAGAACGGCAAGCAGAAGGCACAGGCCGAACAGCTGCGCCGCCGCCAAAGGAATGAAGTTACAGACGATGGCCGCTGCGAATGCGCCGTAAAACTGGGTGATATTCTTTTGTTCCTTGTCCATCGTCAGCGCCTTCCGAAAAGTTTTTCGATGTCTTTCAAGCTTAACTTAATATACGTGGGGCGGCCATGGTTGCAATGGCCCGAATGGGGCGTCGCTTCCATCTGGCGGAGGAGGGCGTTCATTTCCTCGGCATTCAGACGCCGGCCTGACCGCACCGATCCATGGCACGCCATGGTCGACAGGATGTGGTTGAGGCGGTCTTCAAGCAGAGTGGAGCCGTCCTGGTCGGCCAGCTCGTCGGCGAGGTCGCGGACCAGTTTTTCGATGTCTGCTTTTGCGCCCAGCAGGGCGGGAACGGCGCGAACGGCGATCGACCCGGGGCCAAACGGTTCGACGTCAAGCCCGAGCGTGGCTAGCATATCGGCCCGGTCGAGAAGGCGGGCGGATACGGTATCGTCCATATCGACGATCGCAGGCACAAGCAATCCCTGGGATTCTATCGTGCCCTGCGCCATCTGGCTTTTGAATTTTTCGTAGACGAGACGCTCATGCGCGGCGTGCTGGTCGACGATGACCAAACCTTCCTCGCTCTGCGCGATAATGTAATTTTCATGAATTTGCGCGCGCGCCGCGC
>CAYPCP010000072.1:0-9775 GCA_964409255.1 uncultured Pseudobdellovibrionaceae bacterium | reverse complement strand
GGCCGTCGCGCACATCCGGCAGCGCCCGGTTGGTGATCGTCGAGAGCGCGTAGGACAGGTAACGGTCGGAAAGGATATCGTTAATCTGCTGATCGACGATTTTATGTTCGACGGGAGAAGCGGGTTTCTTTGCCATGGGGCCTATTTTTAAAGGGAACTATACGGCCGCGCAAGCCGGGATCGGCTGGAATTTCCGTTCATACCGCTCCTGAAAGCGGATTCTGGGCTCCGGCACGCCTTTTGTGTGGTGGGCAAACACCCAGTGTTCGAGGAAATAGCCTGTCATGCGCAGCCCCTTGATGATTTCGTCCGCGGCGCCTTCGCCGCCGGAGGGGCGTAAAAAATCAGGCAGTTCGAGCAATTTTTCCTTATACGGCGCGCCCGCGACTTCGCTCACCGCGCAGCCCGATTTGGGAGAAATATATGAAAGCGTTTTCGCATCGCCGCCCGCCGCGCAGCGCACGAGATCAAGACCGAATCCCAGCTCCTTCAGCAGCGCGATTTCCCACATCACATAGACCGCGCCCCAATGATCGGCATCCAGCGCGGATATCAACGCGGACAAACCGTGATAAAGGCCGGGATGGCCTTCGCGGTCGGGCAACGCGGCGTCGCATAAAGAACAGGCCGAAAGCAACGCGCCGAGCGTCAGCGGATCATCGAGAAACCCGCCCGGCAAACCGCGTTCAGGTTCCAGCGTATAATGCCCCAGCCCCTCGCCGGTGCGGGATTGCCAGACGCAGGATACGCAGGAGCCGGGTTCCAGCATCGCGCGCTTTTTTGACGATTGCGCGCCGTGGACATAGCCCGTGTGACGGCCATGCCCCTCGGTCAGAAGCGCAACGACCGCCCCGCCCTCGCCATGCGGCCGGGCGCTCAGCACGATTCCTTGATCCCGCCAGTTTTCCATGCGACACAGTATGGCGGTAACAAGGGAGTTTGCAAAGATGGTGCAAAAGATCGGTGTGGCAGGCGTGGGCGCGCTCGGCGGCGTTGTCGCGCGCGCGTTAAAGGATGGAATCGACGGATACGCGCTTGTGGGTATCTCGGACATTCATCCACAGGACCTCGGCGTGCCGATGATGTCGTTCGCCGAACTGGCCGAGGCCGCCGATGTGATTGTCGAATGCCTGCCGTCGAAAATCGTGCCGGAACTGGCGCGTGAGACTCTTCAGCGGGGAAAGACGCTGATCGCGCTAAGCTCTTCCGCGCTTTTACTTTTTCCTGAAATTCTGGAGATGGCAAAAACAAGCCCCGGACGCATTATCGTCCCATCGGGGGCGCTGTCGGGTCTTGACGCCGTGATGGGCCTCAAACGCGGCGGGATAGAGAGCGCAAAGATCGCCTCCACCAAACCGCCGCAAGGGTTTAAGGGCGCACCGCACGTGGTGCAGAACAACATCAATCTCGACGCCATCACGGAAAAGACGATGATTTTTTCGGGCAACGCGCTCGACGCCGCCCGCGCCTTCCCGGCCAATGTGAATGTCGCGGCGACGTTGAGCCTTGCAGGCATCGGACCGGAGAAGACGCAAGTGGAAGTCTGGGCCGACCCGGCGGCGAAAGGCAACGCACATGAAATCACCGTCGTGGGCGGCGGCAGCACGCTGACCTCGCGCATTGAAAACACGCCCGACCCGAAAAACCCGAAAAGCAGCACGCTGGCCGCGTGGAGCGTTCTGGCCTGCCTCGACCGGCGGGCGGACGTTATCGCATTTGGGTGATGGAATTAACGGCGCACGGCGAAACCCGTGTCGATGGCCTTATACTTATCGTAGAAGTTTAAGTCAGCGGCAGAAAGCTTTCTTTCTGCATCCATTTCTTTGCCGTTGAGCAAAGATCCGTTGTAATAAACCTGGGTCACTGAAGACGCGGTTGCGATCCCTGAACCGGCGTTGAATTCAACGCTCATACTGAAAGCACGCTGTGCGTTTACACCGGCCAGCGAAGAAAGCATCACGGACGCCCCGCCTTTATCAATTGCGAAAATATCGTTCTGCGGCAGCTTGCCTTCCTGCGTTACGTGCAGCCCGCCGCTTATCAAAGCGTCACCCAGCGGCGCGCCCGTCAGGTTAACCGTGGGCGCGAACGTGCGCTGCTTATCCCACACCGCCCTGTCTTGCGCGCGCCAGTTGCGGCTTCCGCCCTGGACGGATTCAACCGACAGCGCACCGTCCGCGACGCGGTATATATCCACGTGACGGTCAACCATGAGGCCCAGAAGACTGCGCTTATCAACCATGCAGCGGATCGTGTCCGGCGCCTGCGCGTCTTTTTCACAGACCTCGCGAATGGTTACATTGACGCCGCGGTTGAAATAGAAAGCATCCTGCCCCAGCGGCAGCGCCAGATCGGCCGCGACTTTGTCGATCGTCAGCGCAGGCGTTTCCTGCGCAGCGGCGCCACCGGCCAGCGCGCCGAAAGCCCCGGCGGCAATCGTTTTGGTCAGAAAATTCATAGGGATAATTTTATAGAAAACCGGAAACCGGTTCAATCTCAATCGGCTAAGGCCCTGTAAACATTGAAGGCCTGACGCGTTTCCGCCACATCGTGGACCCGGAAGATCTGCGCACCTTTCTGTAATCCGTACAAAGCCGCCGCAAGAGAGCCCGGAAGACGGTCATCCGGCGCACCACCGTTCATGATCTTGGAAATGAAGCTTTTTCGCGACACGCCGAGCAGGACAGGACAGCCGAGCGATTGGAATTTATCGAGGTTCTGAAGGAGATTGATATTATGTTCTAACGTTTTGCCGAAGCCGATGCCCGGATCGATAATGATCCTGTCCTGCGCCACACCCGCCGCGCGGCAGGCATTGATGCGCGATCTGAGGAAGTCATAGACCTCTTCCACCACGTTGTCGTAATGCGGATCGACCTGCATCGTTTTGGGATCGCCCTGCATGTGCATAAGACACACACTTATCCCCAGGCGCGCGACGGTCGACAGCGCATCCGGGTCGTGCGTGAGGGCGGAAATATCATTGACGATGGACGCCCCCGCCGTGACGGCACGCTGCATCGTTTCGGCATTGCGCGTATCGATGGAAAGAATGGCGCCGGAATTCGCCAGCCCTTCGATAACCGGGATGACCCGCGATATTTCTTCATCCACGCTGACAACATCAGAGCCGGGGCGCGTTGATTCACCGCCGATATCGAGGATTGCGGCCCCGTCAGCCACCAGTCGCATTCCATGGTCAATGGCCCGTTTATGATCCAGAAAACGTCCGCCGTCGGAAAAACTGTCGGGCGTGACGTTGATAATGCCCATCAGATGGGGGCCGCGGGCGAAATCCATCACGCCGCCTGCCCGCGCGTCATGACACGCGCTTCTTGATCGGCGGGAAGGTTTTTTATCAATTGGGATAAGGAATATCCGGTTAAAGGATGAGTCCAGTCCGGAGCGATTTCCTCCAATGGTTTTAAAACAAACGCCCTTTCGTGCATGCGCGGATGCGGCACGATTAAATGGGGTTCATTACCGATGATTTGATCCCGATATGCGATCAGGTCGAGGTCGATGGTTTTGGCGGCGTTGCGGAAGGTGCGCACGCGCCCGAACGCCTGCTCTATGGCCAGCAACGCCTCCAGCAGGGCCTGCGCCGGGAGGGCCGTATCCACCGACAGGACGGCGTTCGTATACCACGGCTGTTCATCCGGCGTGCCTACGGGCGACGTTTCCCAGAGCGAGGATTCGGCCAGAATGCGGATGCCGTTTTTGGTCAGCGCGTCCTTCGCCACGCCGTAGGTTTCCCACGGCTGCCCGAAACGGCCCGGCAGATTGGCCCCGTACGCGATAAGGATCATGGGGGGTAAAATGAATAAAGGGCGCCCGGTTTGCAAGCGCCCTTTTACGTATTTTCAGCCGTTGGCGGCTACCAGTGGCGGATATCGCCACAGTCCATATGGACGAAGTCGCTTTTCGCGTAATAACCGACGCCGCCGGCGCGCAGCTTTTTGGCGAGGTCGCGGATGCGCGTGGTCGAATAACCCGGCATGCGCAGGTCGATCGCCTGCCCCGTCATATGCAGGGAATTTTTGGCGACGCCGCCGGATGCCTCGCGGAGCATGGCGTTGGTTTTCGGGCAGCGGTAACCGGAGAGAACCTCATACGGTTCCGAATTGCTGGTCATTTCATGGACGGTGTAGATGATGTCGATCACGCGGGGGTCGATCGGGAACACCTCGTTGCTGCGGAAATCGCGCAGGACGACGTTGATGCGCTCAAACGCGTCGGGGAGGTATTTGTCACCCACGCGGTAGACGCCGGAAAAGGTCTCGCCCGTGTGCTGGTTGCGGAAGGAAACGCGACGCGCGCCACGCGTCACTTTGCCGTTGCTGAAAACCGCGGCCATAACCGGGCTGGCGACAGCGGGCACCATCAGGGTACCCAGAGCGGCTTTCGATCCCATGGAGATAAAGGAACGGCGGGTCATATCGACGACCGTGCGGTCAGAAATCTTGGATGTCATGGTATTACGTTTGAACCTGTTTGAACCGTGAATGGCCGGATAATGGCCTCAAACCGCCAAAGTGTCAAACATTCCGGGCGGTATTGGTTAATAGTACGCCTCAGGTTTCAGGCGTTCAAGCCTTATTTCTCAGAAGGTTAACGTGGCCTGGCGGGCGGATTCCGGCCTGTGGAAAGCCTCGGAAGCGCCCAGCTGGTCGATCAGGCGGCGGTCCTGTCCATAGACGTCAGGGCCGAAAACCACGTCCCCGGACGAATCCTGCCAGACGGTCTGATAGAGGATATAGACCGGCAGCGGGGTATCGGTGGACACGTCGCGCATGCGGCCGGAGGAGAGCTGTTTCTGCATCCCCTCTTCCGTCCATTCCTTGTTGGCGGACAGGATGAAGCGGGCCAGCTGTTCGGGCTTGGACACGCGGATGCAGCCGGAGCTGAGCGCGCGTTCGTCCTTGTCAAAATACTCTGGCTTGTTCGTGTCGTGCAGATAGATGTTGTACGGGTTTTCCATGATCACGCGGACCTTGCCCAGCGGGTTGTTTTCACCCGGCGCCTGCGTCATGCGCAGATTGGCCAGTTCGCGTGAGGAGATATTGTTCCAGTCGACCGACGCGGGATCGATGTTCACCCCGCCGCGATAAAGATTGATCCCCTTGCGGGACAGCATGCCGGGATCGGCCTGAAGTTCCGGCAGGAAGTCGGCGCGCTTGATCGTCGGCGGCACCGTCCAGTTCGGGTTGAGGCGCACGCCCGTAATTTCGGTTTTAAAGGAATTGGTCGGGCGCGCTTTTTTGCCGACGATCACCGGCATTTCAAGTTCGACCTTGCCATCGTCAACCGCCCACAGCGTGGCGGACGGAATGTTCACGAGAATGTAGCGTTCGGGTTTGTCCTGTTCGACCCAGCGCAGGCGTTCGAGGTTCGAGACGATCTGCGCGACGCGGTCCGCCCGCGTGCGGTTAAGGGCGACGAGCGTTTCGCCGCCGATCACACCATCCGGCTTGATCGCGTTGCGGCGCTGGAAATCCATCACGGCCTTGGCGAGCGTATCGTCATAGACATTGGCGTTTGCGCCCTGCCCGGCCGGCACGCCAAGACGCGTGCGCAGGGCAGGAATTTGTTTGTTCGCATCGCCGACGCGCAGCTTACCGCGCAGGGTAATCGGCGTTTCCTCTCCGTCCACCGGCTGCGACAGCGCGATCAGTTCACGGCGCAGGGCGGCGTAGAATTTACCTTCGGGTTCGAAATGCGCGAGGGTGCGCATGGGATCGGGAGAAGAAGAAACTTTTTTCAGGATCGCGCCGGGTTCGAGCGGCTGGCGCCAGTAACGGGCCTTTTGCGCGAAATCGCCGGGGTTGATGCGCATGCCCGTCAGATCGCGGCCATAGCGCACGAGCGCATCGGAGACGAGAAGTTCGAGTTCGGCCCGCGCCGATTCGCCGGGCGTGCCAAGAAGTTCGCGGATGCGCTCCACATGGTATTTGTTGGGGTTAAGACCGTGGGTCCAGCTTTGATCGAGGACCTCGAGAATTTTGGCGGCTTTTAAATGGTTACGGCCAAAACGTGCCGTCCAGGCCGGGCTGTTGCCGCGATCATCGTAAAAAGCGCGCAGCGCGTCGGCATTGAAGAATTTCTGATCCGGCAGGCGGCCTTCCTCGAGCGCGCCCGGCAATGTTACGGCCTTGCGCAGGCCTTCGCCCTGTTCCACGGCAATCGGGCCGCCCGTCAGCTGGGCGCCCGCAGGGCCAGGCCCCATCCATGTAAACCACACGCCCAGCAGCGCCAGCAGCGCAGGTCCGGTCATGAGGGCTTTTTTACAGGCGTTTTTTTTCAAATCAGACATGGCGAATATAACTCAATGAATCGATGAAATAATTGTCCTCTATAAAGGTTAACGAAAGCTTGGCGGGAGAGTTCCCCGAACGAACGAAATAGCACAGGCGCGCAAAGGGTCATGGCCCCCTATCGGGCCATGACCTATTTAATTTATAGCGGAAAAACGGTTTTTAAAGGTCTGCGAAGACGTGCTTTTCAGCCTTGCCGCCGGGATGGGTCACTGCGCCGGTACGGGCCGGGCCGACCAGCTGGGCAAACTTCCAGATCGCGCCGGACTGATACATATGTTCGCGGGGTTTCCAATCCTTGCGGCGCTCTTCCAGCTCCGCATCGGTCAGCTTGACGTCGATCGTGCCGTTTTCGGCGTCGATGCGGATGATATCGCCATCCTTGATCAGGCCGATCGGGCCGCCCACGGCAGCCTCTGGCCCGACATGGCCGACGCAGAAGCCGCGCGTCCCGCCGGAGAAACGGCCATCGGTGATCAGCGCGACCTTACCGCCCATCCCCTGACCATACAGCGCGCCGGTGGTGGACAGCATTTCACGCATGCCCGGACCGCCCTTTGGCCCTTCGTAGCGAAGAACGATCACATCGCCTTCGCTGTATTGCCGGGCCAGCACGGCATCGAGACAGGCCTGTTCGCCGTCGAACACGCGGGCCGGGCCTTCGAAGACGAGGCTTTCGAGCCCCGCGACCTTCACGATCGCGCCATCGGGCGCAAGGTTGCCTTTCAGGCCGATAACGCCGCCCGTCACCGTGATCGGTTTTTCGATCGGGTAGATCACGTCCTGATCCGGTTTCAATTCGGCGTCCGCGACGTTTTCGGCCAGCGTCTTGCCGGTCACCGTGATGCAATCCGGGTGCAGGTAGCCGCCCTTGAGCAGTTCCTTGATGACGACGGACACGCCGCCCATATCGAAGAGATCCTTCGCGACGTATTTGCCGCCGGGTTTCAGATTGCCGATCAGCGGCGTGCGTTTGAAAATTTCCGCCACGGCGAACAGATCGAAATCAATCCCCGCTTCGTGCGCCATCGCCGGCAGATGCAGCGCGGCATTGGTCGAACCGCCGGTCGCCGACACGATGGCGGCGGCGTTTTCGAGGCTTTTGCGCGTGACGATATCGCGCGGGCGGATGTTTTTGCGGATCAGGTCCATCACCGCGCGGCCAGAGGCCACGGCGTATTCATCGCGCGTCTGGTACGGCGCGGGCGCACCCGCGGAACCGGGCAGCGCAAGGCCGATCGCTTCGGACACGCAGGCCATCGTATTGGCCGTGAACTGCCCCCCGCAGGCCCCCGCCGACGGACAGGCACAGCATTCCATTTCCTTGAGATCCTTATCGGAGAATTCGCCGTTGGCATGTTTGCCCACGCCTTCGAACACGTCGATGATCGTCACGTCCCGTCCGCGGAATTTCCCCGGCAGGATGGAGCCGCCATACATGAACACGCCGGGCACGTTGAGGCGGATCATCCCCATCATCATCCCGGGCAGCGATTTGTCGCATCCCGCAAGACCGACGATCGCGTCATAACAATGGCCGCGCATGGTCAGTTCAACGGTGTCGGCAATCGCGTCGCGCGAGGGCAGCGACGAACGCATGCCTTCGTGGCCCATGGCGATCCCGTCGGTGACGGTGATGGTGGTGAATTCGCGCGGCGTGCCTTTGCCCTCTTTCACGCCGATCTTCACGGCCTGCGCCTGACGCGAGAGCGCGATGTTACAGGGCGCGGCTTCGTTCCAGCAGGTGGCGACGCCGACGAGCGGCTGGTGAATTTCCTCCTCGCTCAGGCCCATCGCATAGTAATAGGCGCGGTGCGGGGCGCTTTTCGGCCCTTCGGTCACGTAACGGCTGACGAGTTTGGATTTATCCCAGGTCATTGAAATTCCTTTTCTTTCGGGCAAAGCGCGGCCGGAGCCGCAGAATTGCTTAATTAACGAGAAACACCGCGCCTTGGCAACCGTCAATTTTTCTTGTCAGGGGGGCGTTTTCTATATAGTTTTATGAAAAACAATAAACTAGAGGGTCTTATCATGGCAGACAATTCCGGCCTTAACGGCGGCTCGTTTTTCACGGCGTCGGATTGCGGCGATATCTTCGCCCGCGTCGCGCACGAAATCCGCATTCAATCCGACGGATCGATCCGTCATCTCGCGCCGGACACGCCGTGCGTGAAAGCGGGCAATCTCGTTTACAACATCGTTCCCTCCTCCGCGCTCGACGGCCGCGAGAAACATCGCATCGGCCGCATCAGCGAGGAAGGCAGGATCACGTTCGTCGCGGAAGCGTTCGTGCGCTCCCACGCCGAAACGCCCAAGGTGAAAGACAGCGACAGCGCGATCGCCGTCTTGCGCGACATCGCCAAGGAACTGCATATCGGTTAAGCGGATCAGGAAACCGCCGCGTCGTCGCGCTTGATCAGGATTTCTTCAAGCGCGCGGCGGAATTCGACGGCGTTTTCCATGTACGGGACCATGACGCTCCGTCGGCCCGTGCCTGAGACGACGACGCTGGCGTAACGGAAGAACTGTCCCGGCAAAGTATAAAACAATTCAACGCTCTCAATCTGGGAGTGACGGATTTCGATTAGCTCCACGAACGCGATGCCTGACCTGATAATGACCCGTTTATCAGTCAGGATAAGAACCAGATAACGTTGTGTCAGCGACGCCAGAAAAAACATGACCGCGCTGACGAAGGCGAGAAACATGCCCAGCGCGAACGCCTTGAACAGCAGCACCACCGCCAGACCGAGCACCGCCACCGCTTTCCAGTAAATGGCGGGATGAACGCGCCCCTGCACCAGCATGGTTTCCCCTTCCAGCAGGAATGCCGGGGCTTTGTAGCCTGAAAGAGCCTGCTGGGGTGGGGTTTTGATCATGAACACCTTTATATATCGCGGGCGCGTTCGATGGATTTGCGGAATTTAATCGGCTCGGCGATCGGGGGCAGGACGATCTCACCGATCCCCATCCCGCGCACCATGACGCGGCCATAGCCGAAGATACGGCCCAGCACGCCCTGAAGCACGTTGACGCCTTCGACGCGGTCGATGTTCATTTCACCGACATACCGCGCGACGAGGCCGCGTTTATAGACGAGGCGCTTGTTGGTCACGGCGATTTCGGTCGTCGCCTTGACGATCATCATCTGGACAAAGCGCATGACGCCCATCAGCATGATGAAGAACGCCACGATCTTGACGCCCGGATGCAGGTTTTGAACCTTGCCGAGCCAGGAAAGATCGTCGAAGCCCGGCGTATTGAAAATGATCGGTTCCATATTGATCGCGAACACGACGACGCCGATGGCGAGCGCGAGGCTGAAGACGATATTGACCAGCGCCTGCACGCTGTACATCCAGTGGAAGTGCGCCACGTGGACGAGTTCCTCGTTCTCGGTCAGAGACTGCTGGATGTAATGCATGGATCAGTCCCCGAGTGAAATGCCCAGACCGCGCGCG
>CAYPCP010000071.1:0-9861 GCA_964409255.1 uncultured Pseudobdellovibrionaceae bacterium | reverse complement strand
GCCGATGGCGACGTCGATTTCGGGGTGGCCGGGCGTGCGGCTGTGAAGCTGGCGGAAATTCTTGATCTCCGCGAGTGTCATCTTTTCGTAGCCCGTCAGGTAGGCCAGCGCGTAGAGCAGCATGGAGCCATGGCCGTTCGAGACGACAAGGCGGTCGCGGTTGAACCAGTCGGGCGTTTTCGGATCGAATTTCAGGAACTTGGCGTAAAGGACCGTGGCGATATCGGCCATGCCCATCGGCATCCCGGTGTGGCCGGAATTGGCGGCTTTGACCGCATCCATCGCGAGCATCCGGATGGCGTTTGCCATCTCTTTATAATTAAGGTTTGCGGAGGTGGCTGCTTGCGCGGCGGTGTTGGCTTGTGACATACGCGTTTGATCCCGTCTTTTATTAGAAAATTCGAAGCCACAATGCCGATTTGCGCGGTTTTGGTCAACTTAAAGCTGGGGCTGTGGAAAACTCCGCCCTTCCTGTGCAAATCACATAAAGCTTGCTTGACCAAAATGTATGCAAGGTCATAATGGCCCCGTTTTTAGGGCATATTTGAAACTTTCATCCCCGTTTTTAAGAGGAAACCGTGAGCGCTGCGATCAGATCTTCACTTATCAAGTTGAATGAAGCCGTCGAACGTCTTGAATCGTCTGTGAAAACAGCCGCTGACAAACCGAAGGCCGCGCAAACCGATCTTTTCGGGGCGGTGACTGGCAAAAAGCCCGCGAACAATATCGACGCGAAAGCGTTGGCAAAACGTCTCGACAGCACGATTGACCGTGTCGAGCGTCTGCTGAAGGAAGGACGGGCGTAGGATTATGGCTGAAGTCAATTTAACCATTAACGGCCGCAATTACGGCATCGCCTGCGACGACGGGCAGGAGCGCCGTGTCAAGGATCTGGGGTCGTATGTCGACCAGCGCCTGAAAGAAATCGCCCGCGCCGGGGCCGCCAGCAACGAATCCCACCTTCTGGTCCTGACCGCGATTATCCTCGCGGATGAGATTTTCGACCTCAAAGACGGCCTTGCAGCCATTGAAAATGGCCGTAAAGAGCCGATCGGCGTCAGCATGTCGGACGAGGATGAAGAGGCAATCGTTAACGCGATCGACCTTTTGGCCAAGCGTATCGATTCCATTGCTGGAAATCTCCAAAAACTGTAATATATACATATTCGAAGGATCGCTGCGGGACAGGTGATGTAACACTATCCCAGAGGCCGATGCGATTTGCATGAGGGTTCTGCCTCTGACCGGATCTTGGTCCGGTTACCGTGGGACCCGCCCTTAATAACTGGGCTTCATGCGGATACTTAAAACACACGGTACCTGTGGCGCCTTCGATGCTTTTCCTGTGCGTTTTCTTCTGCAATACTGCCTCGCATGACCGACCTGTCGAAAGACGACCTGCGCGAACAAGCGCGCATCCACCGTACGCAGTTACCGCCCGACATCTCCGCGCCAGAAGAGGCCGCGCGTCTTTTTGCCGAGCATGTCCCGGTGACGCCTGAGCAGGTGGTCGCCGGGTACTGGCCTTTGGGCAAGGAGTTCGACGTGCGTTATATCCTCGACGATCTGCTGAGAGCCGGTGTGACCTGCGCGCTGCCCATGGCAAGCACGAACGATCGCGTGATGCGTTTCGTGCAGTGGGATGCCGGGAGCGCGATGAAGAAGGGTGCCTTCGGCATCATGGAGCCGGAGCATGGCGATATCGTCGAGCCCGATATTGTGCTTGTCCCGTTTCTGGCGTTCGACCGGCGTGGGTATCGTTTAGGTCAGGGCGGCGGACATTACGACGCGACGCTCGCGGATTTGCGCGCGCGCAAAGATATTCTGGCCGTCGGGGTTGGTTATGCCGAGCAGGCTGTGCTATTCAATCTACCTGTCGAAAGCCATGATCAAAGGCTCGATCTCATCATTACGCCGCGGGGCGTTCACGATTTTAGAAATTAGGTATTTATGCGGATTCTTTTCATTGGCGATTTATATGGACGGTCGGGGCGCGATGCCTTGATCAAGCATTTGCCGATGCTGAAGGAAAAACTTGCGCCGGATGCCATCATCGTCAACGGCGACAATGCGGCACATGGGCGGGGCATCACGGGCGCGATCTGTGAGGAGCTGTTCAATCTGGGCGTCGATTGCATTACCTCCGGCGACCATGTGTGGGACCAGCGCGAAATCATCAGCGTTATCGATCATGAAAAACGCCTGATCCGCCCGATCAACTACGCGGCGAAAACGCCGGGCATGGGGTATTATTCCAAGCTGCTTGCCACGGGGCAAAAGCTTGTCGTCGTGCATGTGCAGGGGCAGCTGTTCATGAAAGAGGCCGATAACGCCTTTAGCGCGATCGATCGTTTCCTTGAAACCGAACGCATCGGCAACCGCACGTCGATTTTCGTCGATATCCATGCCGAAGCGACGTCGGAGAAAATGGCGCTCGGCCAATATCTTGACGGGCGCGTATCGGCGGTTGTCGGTACGCACACACATATCCCGACCGCCGATACCCAGATTTTCAAAAAGGGCACCGGGTTCCAAAGCGATGCCGGCATGACCGGGGATTTCGACAGCGTCATCGGCGCGAACACCGAGGATTCCATCTATCGCTTTACCACGCGCATGCCCAAACCCCTGATCCCGGCGGACGGGGAAGCGACCGTCTGCGGCGTGTTCGTTGAAACGGACGATTCCACGGGTTTGGCGCGGTTTATCGGGCCGGTTCGGGTCGGCGGGCGCTTGTCAGAGGCCATCCCCTCCGTCTAGTATTATCGTAAATAACGAATCATCTATCGGGTCTATCATGGCAGGTCATTCCAAGTTCAAGAACATCATGCACCGCAAGGGCGCGCAAGACGCGAAGCGGGCGAAAATCTTCACCAAGCTGGGGCGCGAAATCATCGTCGCGGCGAAGCAGGGCGGCGGCGATGCGACATCGAATGCACGTCTTCGTCTTGCCATTCAAAAAGCACGCCAGTCGGATATGCCGAACGACCGCATCAAACGCGCGATCGAACAGGGAACCGGCGCCGGCGATGCGGACAATTACGAAGAAGCGCGTTATGAAGGGTACGGGCCCGGCGGCGTTGCCGTGATTGTCGAGGCGCTGACCGATAACCGCACGCGCACCGTTGCCATCGTTCGCGAAATTTTTTCCAAGAGCGGCGGCAACATGGGCGAGACCAATTCCGTATCGTTCATGTTCGATAAGGTCGGGGAGATTGTGTACCCGGCAGCCAAAGGCACCGCCGACGGCATGTTCGAAGCAGGCGTCGAGGCCGGCGCGCAGAATGTCGAAAGCGATGAGGAAGCGCACACCATTACGACGGAGGTGAGCGATCTGGGCACGGTGCGCGACGCGCTGGAGAAAAAATTCGGCGAGGCGGAAAGATCCGGCTTTGTCTGGAAGGCCAATGTCGCAGCGGAAGTCAGCGAAGACCAGGCGGAAAGCGTTTTGAAAATGATCGACCGTCTCGAAGATGAAGACGACATTCAGTCCGTCTTCACCAATTTCGAAGTCAGCGACGAAATCATGGAAAGGTTGATGGCGAAGGGATAATGCGGATATTGGGCATCGATCCGGGATTGCAGAAAACGGGCTGGGGGATCATTGAATCCGAAGGCAACGCGCTGCGTTATATCGCCTGCGGTCTGATCAAAACCAATACAGCCGACAGCCTTCCCGAACGCCTGAAGCAGATCGATGAGGAATTGTCCCTTATCGTTTCCCAGTGGAAGCCCGATAGCGCGGCGGTCGAAGAAACCTTTGTGAACAAGAACCCGGCATCGGCCCTGAAACTGGGGCAGGCGCGTGGTGTGGCGCTTGTGGTGCCAGCGCGCAATGGTGTGGCGGTTGCGGAATATGGCGCGAATCTTGTGAAAAAATCGATCGTCGGTGCAGGCCATGCCGCCAAGGAACAGATGGGGATGATGATCCGCGTTCTGTTGCCCGCGTGCGGCAATCCCGGCGAGGACGAAGCCGATGCACTGGCCGTTGCCATTTGCCATGCGCACCACGCGCACAGCGCGAAGAGACTGGAGAAGGCACTCGCATGATTGGAAAGCTTTCCGGCATTCTCGATAGCGCGTCGCAGGATCATCTGATCCTCGATGTGAATGGCGTGGGCTATGTCGTCCATTGTTCGCCGCGCACGATGGGTGTCGCCGGACAAAAGGGCGATGCGGTGTCGCTGCTGATCGATACGCATGTGCGCGAGGACGCGATCAATCTTTATGGTTTTGCCGATGTGGCGGAACAACACTGGTTCCGGTTGCTGTACAGCGTGCAGGGTGTGGGTCCGAAAGCTGCGATGGCCATTCTGGGTGTTTGTCCGCCCGATCAATTGGGGTTTGCGATTGCCGCCGGCGATAAGACCGCCGTGCAGCGTGCCGACGGTGTCGGCCCGAAACTCGCGCAACGTATTGTCACGGAATTAAAAGATAAAGCCGGGAAGATGGATGTGACCCCGATGCTTAAAGGTGCAAAGGGCGATACCGTGAAGCCGCAGGCGGCAGGCGTTGAGCAGGACGCGGTTTCCGCGCTTATCAATCTCGGGTACAACCGCGCCGACGCGTTCGCCGCCGTGTTGCAGGCGAAGGGCAAAGCGAACGATAACGATGCGGGCAGTCTGCCTGCGCTGATCCGTCTGGCGTTGAAGGAGCTGAGCGCATGAGTGTGAATCCGGCCCTGCAAAAACAATCGGCGGATGGTGAAGCGTTCGAAGAGGGCAGCCTGCGCCCCCTTAAGCTTGAAGAATTTATCGGCCAGCAGGCGCTGCGTCAGAACTTGCGCGTTTTTATCGATGCCGCCGCGGCGCGTGGCGATGCGATGGATCACGTTTTGCTGTTTGGCCCGCCGGGTCTGGGTAAAACTACATTGGCGCAGATCATTGCCAAGGAGCTGGGCGTGGGTTTCCGCGCAACGTCAGGGCCGGTGATTGCGCGCGCCGGTGATCTTGCCGCGATCCTGACGAACCTGCAGCCGCACGATGTGTTGTTTATCGATGAGATTCATCGCCTCAACCCCGCCGTTGAAGAAATTCTGTACCCTGCGATGGAAGACCGGAAACTCGATCTTATTATCGGCGAGGGGCCTGCGGCGCGTTCGGTGCAGATCGACCTGCCGCCGTTCACGCTGATTGGCGCGACGACGCGCAGCGGGTTGCTGACGGGGCCGCTTCGTGACCGTTTCGGCATTCCGTTGCGGCTGGAGTTTTATAACGAGCCGGAGCTTAGCGAAATCGTGCAGCGTACGGCGCGTTTGTTGAAAATGGATCTGACGCCGGATGGCGCGAAAGAAATCGCCTGCCGTTCGCGCGGCACGCCGCGCATTGCAGGGCGCCTGACGCGCCGGGTGCGCGATTTTGCACAGGCGGGAAAAAATGGCACGGTTAATGCGAAGGTGGCGGATGACGCCCTTGGCCGTCTTGATGTCGATGGGGCGGGTCTTGATGCCATGGACCGCCGGTATATGACCTGCATCATTGAAAATTATAATGGCGGCCCGGTGGGGATCGATACGCTTGCGGCGATTCTCTCCGAGCAGCGCGACGTGATCGAAGACGTGATCGAGCCTTATCTGATCCAGCAGGGATTTGTTCAAAGAACCCCCCGTGGCCGTATGATTGCCACAAAGGGGTATAAATATTTCGGACTGAAGCCCAAGGCCGGGTCCGATGCCGATCTTTTCGAAAGCGATCAATGAAACATTCTGTCGATTACCGGGTGTATTACGAAGACACGGATGCGGGCGGGGTCATGTACCATGCCAGTTACATCCGGTTCTGCGAGCGGGGCCGTTCCGAGCTGTTGCGCTCAGCCGGGCTGAGCTGCGCCAACCTGGAGGACGAGCAGGGGCTTATATTCGTTATTCGTCATCTGGATGCGGATTACCATAAGCCTGCGAGGCTGGAAGACCTTCTGACGGTTCGCTCGTCGATAAAAGAGATGAAAAACAGCTCTTTCGTCATGGAACAGACTATATTTTGCCAAGATTCTATGCTTTTTTCAGCGTCGGTAACGGTCGTCTGCGTCGATAAGAAGGACGTCCGGCCTGTTCGGCTGCCGGAAAACGTGCGCGCCAAATTCATGAATTATGTAGAGAAAGATTAAACATGGACCAGACAGCAAACAGAATGGTGGAAGCCACCGCGGTAGGGGAATCATTTTCGGGCGATCTGAGCATCGTCGGCCTGTTCATGCAGGCGGATCTGATCGTTAAAACGGTCATGTTCATGTTGATGTTCGCATCGATCTGGAGCTGGGCGATCATATTTGAAAAGCGCGCCACGCTCGGCAAGCTCAACCGCCGCGCGACGAAATTCGAAGACGCGTTCTGGTCGGGGGAGCCGCTCGATAAGCTGTATCAGCGTATCAAAAAAGGTCCCCATGACCCGATGCTGCGCACCTTCTCCGCCGGCATGGAAGAATGGCAGAATACGACTTCGAATGGTATGCCGGATAAGGAAAGCATGCAGGCATCCCTGCGTCAGCGCGTCGAGCGCGCCATGGCCGGGGCGATCAACAATGAAATGAACAAGCTGGAAAAAGGGATGACGTTCCTCGCGACCGTCGGTTCCACCGCGCCGTTTATCGGGTTGTTCGGCACGGTGTGGGGGATCATGAATTCCTTTACCTCCATCGCGCAAACCAACAACACCTCGCTCGCCGTTGTCGCGCCGGGTATCGCGGAAGCCTTGTTCGCGACGGCGCTCGGCCTCGTTGCCGCTATTCCGGCGGTTGTTGCGTTTAACGGGTTCAGCAACCAGCTTAATCGTTATGGCGGCCGTCTTGATGGTTTTATCGCTGAATTCTCTGCCATTCTCTCGCGTCACCTGGAAGCGCAGGAACGCAAGAAAGACCCGCGGAAGGTGGCATAACGATGGGCGTTAAACTGGATGCATCCGGCGGAAGAAGCAGAGGGCGCGGTTCGCACCGCCCTATGGCGGAGATCAACGTCACGCCGTTCGTTGACGTTATGCTCGTGCTTCTTATCGTGTTCATGGTGGCCGCGCCGTTGCTGACGGCGGGCGTGCCGATCGATCTGCCGGATTCCGAAGCCAAGGCGCTGAAAGATGAAGACAATAAACCTCTTGAGGTTTCCATCAGCAAGGAAGGCGAGCTGTTTGTCGGTGAAACGCCGGTGAAGGAAGACCGCCTTGTCGCTTTGCTGTCGTCAATGACGAACAACGACCCGGAACGCCGCATTTTCATCCGGGCGGACCAGACACTTGATTACGGCCGCGTTATGGGCGTTCTCGGTGCCATTAACGGGGCGGGTTTCCGCAAAGTCGCCCTGATCTCAAACGCAAAATCGCCATAAAGGCGCGTAGTATTCTCTTATGACCGCGATGGCCTCACAGAACGGTAGCGAATTTAATCCCCCCATGAATGGCGCCATTCTGGGGTCGATCATTTTTCATGCCCTTGTGATTCTTCTGGCCGTGTTCGGCCTGCCGTTCGTGCATAAGCCGCCCGTGATCGTCGACGACCCGATCAGCGTTGAGGTGATCGACGTGTCCGAGTTCCGCCAGACGGACCGCGCGCCGGTGAAGGCGCCCTTGCCGCCGGAGCCGAAGGAAGAAGAAAAGCCGCCGGAGAAAAAAGTCGAAAAGCCACCGACACCGCCCAAAGTCGATGTAAAAGAGCCGCCCAAGGCCGTTCCGCCCAAGCCGCCGGAGCCGAAAAAGGAAGAAGTGAAGAAAGCCGAAGCGCCGAAGCCGCCGCCGCCGGAAGCACTCAAGCCGCCGGAGCCAAAACCGCCGGAGCCGAAAAAAGAAGAGGTGAAGGAAGAAACGCAGCAGCAGGATTTCGCCTCGCTTTTGAAGAATCTTCAGGAAAGCGAGCAGCAGGTCGAAACCCCGACCGTGAACCCGCAGGCGCAGAACACACCGCCGCAGCCCGCGCCGCAGGCGATGCTGGGTGAGCGTATGTCGATGAGCGAGATGGACGCGCTGCGCCGCCAGCTCAGCCAGTGCTGGAGCATTCAGGCCGGCGCCCGTTATGCCGAGGATCTGGTGGTTGAAGTCCGCCTTTTGGTGAACCGCGACCGCACGGTCAGAAGTGCTACCATTGTCGACCAAGGCCGTTATAATCGCGATGGATTCTTCCGCGCCGCGGCGGACAGCGCGCTTCGTGCCGTACGTTCGCCGATGTGTAATCCCCTTCATCTGCCAGAGGGAAAATATGATCTCTGGAAAGACATGGTGGCGACGTTCGACCCCCGTGACATGCTCTAACCTGACAAAGGAACCCGTATCATGATGACCCGCTTTTTCGTCTTTCTCGCTCTTGTCCTTTTTGCCTTGCCGGCGCAGGCGCAATTGCGCGTCGACGTCACGAAGGGAAGCGTCGAGCCGCTGCCCATCGCGATAAGCCCGTTCTTCCCGGAGCGTCCGGAGTTCGCCGAGCTTGCCCGCGACATCCCGGGCATCATTACCAACAACCTGAAAGGCTCCGGCCTGTTCGCGCCGGTCAACCCGGCATCGTTCATTCAGGACCCGAATTCCATTCACAAGGATGGTCCGCGTTTCGCCGAATGGCGCGCCATCAATGCGCAGGCTTTGGTCACCGGGTCGGTGACCCGCGCGCCGGATGGCCGCACGCGCGTTGAATTCCGCCTGTGGGATGTGTTCTCTCAGCAGCAGATGTCCGGTATGGCGTATATGACGACGCCGCAAAACTGGCGCCGGATTGCGCATATCATTTCCGATGAGGTGTATAAACGTATTACCGGGGAGGACGGGTATTTCGATTCCCGAATCGTTTACGTTTCTGAATATGGCGCGGCCAATGCCCGCGTCAAACGCCTGGCCATCATGGATCAGGACGGGTTCAATCACCGTTACCTGACGGATGAAGGCACGCTTGTTCTGACGCCGCGTTTCTCGCCAACGGCGCAGGAAATCACCTATATGTCATACAAAGGCGGGCAGCCGCGCGTTTACCTCTATAACATCGACACAGGCCGTCAGGAGCTTTTGGGCAACTTCCCGGGCATGACGTTCGCGCCGCGCTTTTCGCCGGATGGCAACAAGGTCATCATGTCGATGTCGCAAAACGGCAATACCGATATCTTCGAAATGGATTTGCGCACGCGCCAGTCGCGCCGCCTGACCGACCATAGCGCGATCGATACGGCGCCTTCCTATGCGCCGGACGCCCGGCAGGTCGCGTTCGAATCCGACCGTGGCGGGACGCAGCAGATTTACGTGATGGATGCCGGTGGCGGGAACGTGCGCCGCATCACATTCGGCGATGGACGCTATGCGAACCCGGTCTGGTCCCCGCGCGGCGATCTGATCGCGTTCACGAAAATGTTGAAAGGTCAGTTTTACATCGGCGTTATCCGCCCGGATGGCACAGGTGAGCGTTTGATCACGCAGGCCTATCACGTGGAAGGCCCGAGCTGGTCGCCCAATGGCCGCGTTCTGACGTATTTCAAAGAAAGCAGCGGTTCGAGCGGCCGTTCGGCGCAGATCTTCACGGTCGATCTGACCGGGTATAACGAGCGCGCATTGCAGACGCCCAAGGGCGGGTCCGACCCGGCGTGGTCGCCGCTTAATCCATAATTGAAAATCCCCGCCGCGGCGGGGATTTTTTTATGCGATGTCGGCGAAGGCTCTGGCCACTTCCGTATATGTTTCAATCTTGAAGGGAACGATCATGTGCGGCACGTCGGCGAGGGCGACCCATTTATACCGGGCGAATTCAGGATGATCGTCGGCGTCGAGCTTGATGTCTGCGTCCGTTCCGGTGAACCGCAGCGCGACCCATGTCTGATCCTGACCTGCGTAGGTATTGCCCCACGTGATGCGCGCCCGGACATCGGGCGGAATGTCGTAGCGCAGGATTTTATCGTGAATGCGG
>CAYPCP010000070.1:0-10016 GCA_964409255.1 uncultured Pseudobdellovibrionaceae bacterium | reverse complement strand
GAGACGCGGCCGTCGTGGTGTGCAGCAGTGGAAGTCATGATCCTTGTGGGATGGGATATATTTTAAAAATGAACCGAAATGAATTAAAAACTAGTCAGGTTTGTATGCTCCAATCCTTTTTTGATAGACTTAAAACAGTTGAAACGGGCAGCATTCGGGACATCTAAAACAAGACATTATTACGCTTTTCTGTTTTTTTGACTCCAGGAGAATTCATACAAAATATTGAAATAAAACAATTTTCCAGCCTGATTTGTGAAGAACCCCCTAACTTTCATATAATTTTTATAAGATTAGAACGCAAAGCATCCGAGGGATGTAAGGGAGTTTAAAATGGGCGCATTGAAGTTTCTTTTACAAGGTGGCACAGCTCTGACAGGGGTTATGGCGAGCTTGGGCCTTGTTGCTGCCACAGAAAACTATGTGAATGGCGAGAAAAGCTTTACCCGCGGTTTCCTGAAAGAAACCTTCGCCGGGATTGCTGAATCACAAAAGGACGCAGGCCAAGAAGCTGGCTGGTACAGCATCTATAAAATGGGAGAGATGCTTGCCGAGTTCATCGAAACCTTTATTGGCAAGAATGAATTCAGCGACATGGCGCGCAGTTGGGGCCAGAGAGGGATGAACGACGGGAAAGACCCGCAGCCTCCCGCTGAAGAGGATAGCTTTTCGCATGAAACGCACCGTGCGGATCAGAATGGCGATATTGCAGCAGTTGCGACTACCGCTGTTCTGGGACGCACCGCCATTCAGGTTGGGGCACATGCAGGTATTCGTGCCGTTCCGGTCCTCGGTTCGGTCTTTACAGCGGCAAGCGGTCTGTGGGATGCTGCCGGGTATGCTTATGAGGGCGATTTCACAAAAGCTGGCGTGCGTATCGTAAGCGGCGCCGTTGAATCGGTCGGTATGCTTGGCGGTTTTACAACGGCTGCCGCAGGTATCGTTGGCCGCGAGGCTGTTGAGGAAATTGCCGCGAAGCTGTTAGGCGAAGACGCCCACCTTCCAGACTCGCCCCTGTATGGCGCTGGCAAGTCTGCGGTAAATTGGGCTCTGACACGCTAATACGACTGTATAACTTATAGAAAAGGTACGTCCATGACAGACGAAGATGTAAAGACAATTGGTGAGGAAATGCGAGCTTCATTTAGCGCAGCACTGAGAAACCAGCAGGCCATGAATGATGAAGCGGTCGCCAAAAAAGACAAAGCAACAAAAACTAAAGAGTATGGCGCAGCTGCTCAAAAAGCCAGCGAGGGTGCTCTGAAAAGCATGTTCACCATATGTATGAACTGGAACAACCCTCAGCACGTCTTACAAGGGATTGCAGGCTTGATTATGGGGTCGGCGCAAGCTTTGGAGAATACGTGTAAACAGGCCCTCTTAGCTGAGCCTGACACCAAAGCGGGATTTACATTAACCCCTCGCTAATAAAAAATTTAAGAGGCCGCGAAAGCGGCCTTTTTAAATGTGCGTATTATTTGTTCTAAAAAGCCCTCACAGCAACATTATTCAATATTTTCAGCATATTAACCCACTACCACCTCGCAAATTTGCAATCGGAAAGCGCATTTTCGTATAATTTATATATATTGAAAGGGCACTAAATTATGGCTTGGGATTTCTGGAATAATTTGTGGGGTGGCGAAAGCGAAGTCCTTAAAGGTCGTCTTGAAGAAATGACGAACAAGCCCTATGCGCAACAAGCCTTGGCCGTTCTCAATCAAGTTTCCGCAGATGGTTATGATGCCAAAACTGAGCGTACGAAGGTTCTCACGCCTTATCTTAAAGGTGTAGGCGAATATCTTCAGACCGTTTCCGCCGACAAGCGATTCGAAGCGTTCAAGCAAGAAATCGCCGCGATCGACGCGACAGGCACGACGGGTCCGCTGTTGTCCGGGTTTGACAAAGCCCCCGCGAATGTTCAGCAAGCGCTGATGAACGCCGTCACAGCCAACCCTAATTTCGTTGATCATGTTGCGAATAACGGTACCGGCCCGATGGCCAGCCTGCTGACTGAAAAAAATCTGAAAACCTACGGCAATCAAATCGCAGATATTCTTAACGATATCGCGAATAAACCCGGCGCACCGCCACCGGAAGGCAATGGTTACGATTTTAAAAAGCTCGACACTCTCGGCAACAATGCCAAGGCGTTTTTTGAGGAACAGGCAAAGGGCGATAAAGCCGATAAGGAAAAACTCGCAAAGCTGCAGCAAGACCTGATGAATTCGGTGCGCGACGCCGGCGGTAACATCCCTGCGTTTGCCAACCTTAACGGCGAAATGCTGCTGCGTTTCCTGCATAACATTATGACGGGTGACCTCGACACCGCGATCAATGAATTCGGCAATGATCTGGGCCTGAAAGGCGATCAGCTGGCGAATTTTCAGGAACTGGCCCGCCCCCTCGGCGGTATCATGAAATTCATGGGGCAAGATTATTACGAATACGCGATGCATTACGGCCCGAGAGCGGTCGCTGCTGGAAAGCAGTATTACGAAATGGGCAAAGACCTGTCACAAGGCCCGCGCGAGGAATACAGACCGCAGGTCGCCGCCCTCGACACGGGCGATAAACCCGTTCAGCTTGCATCGGCTGATTACAGCGATGTTTCATTTACGGCACCGGCCAATGTCAGCGGCCAGGGTCTGGATGGCGTTACCAAGATGACGGCCGGCACGGCGAACGACTATCTCGCGGGCAAAGGCATTACATCGACCGTTACGCCGGATCAGGAACGCGCCGTGGCCGCTTACGATGCGCAGACGGAAACGATCCGCCGCATGAGCAACCAAAACGCTTTCGCGATGGCATAGACCGCGAAAGCGTCCCCTACCCGCAGGTTACTTCTTTAACGACGCCGTCATCATCCGTCAGGACGTTGATGCGCTGAGGATTGAAATCCATCGTCGCGGCGGAATTCGGGCCGAGGATGCGATAGACTTTCGCCTGTTTCTTTACCGCTGCTTCATCAGCCTTCTTGCCGATCCATTCTTTCGGGTAATCGCACTTGGCTTCGTTCCCGATCGTTGCGGGCGCATCGTCCCCTGCCTGCGTCTGGACGGCGCTCAGGTTGCCGGTCTGCTCATGGCTGGCCGGAGAGGCGATAAACAGCGTGACGAGGACGACCGACAGGGCCACCACGGCGATCACGGTGCCGGTCATGACGCTCAGGCGCGCCAGGCGTTTGGATGAGTCTTTCATTGGTTTTGATCCTCCCTTTTGAAAAGCGCGGCCACCTTAACCATTTTGCGGTAAGGCAGCAATGTTTCCGCTTGAAATATATGTATATGTAAATTAATGTGCCGCCTATGAGCAATACAGGATTCAGAGTACCGGGTAACCGCCCGACACCGCCGCGCAAGGGTTTCCCGTACAAATGGGCGTTCGCGGGCGCGGCGGCCATAGGCCTTGTGGCGCTTTCCCAATGCGAGGATAAGAAGCCCGCCCCGGCCCTGCCCGCGCCGGAACCTGTCCATACCCCGGAAAACGTCGAATCCTATCAATCGACCTTCGGATCGATTTATATCGTTTTCAATACGGACGGACTGTTTTACGGCGCCGCCGCCGTCGACCTGCGCCGCGCGACCGAAGAGGCTTCGGATGCCTGTATCCGCGTAAAAAATCAGTATACCGCCTGTTATGGCGTAAAGGCGTTAAGCTTTGGCATCGGCGACATGACCGATGTAAAGCCGACCAAGATGTGCGTGGGTATCGGGGTCGATTACCTTAAAAAACCGAACAGATCGCAGAGCGCCGGCGAAAAACCGACCGAATATGCCATCGTGAGCGCGCCGTCCCCGCGGGAAGCGCTTGAAAAGATCAATACCACCTGCGACGCCCGCGCGGGCAATTGCGATCTGGGCGTTTACGTCTATTGCAATTACAACAACGCGGTAGAACCCCACGGCCTGCGCTTTTCCCGTTGATTTTCCGGCCATAATCCCTATGTTCGGGCGGTCATGACAAAGCCGCTGGAACATATTCGCAACTTCGCCATCATCGCCCATATCGACCATGGGAAATCGACGCTGGCCGACCGCCTGATTCAAACGTGCGGCGGCCTCGAAGCGCGCGAGATGACCGAACAGGTTCTCGACAACATGGATATCGAGAAAGAGCGCGGCATCACCATCAAGGCGCAGACCGTGCGCCTCGCCTATAAGGCGAAAGACGGTATCGAATACCAGCTCAACCTGATGGACACGCCGGGCCATGTCGATTTCTCCTACGAAGTCTCCCGCTCCCTCGCATCATGCGAAGGCTCGCTGCTGGTCGTCGATGCGTCGCAAGGCGTCGAGGCGCAGACCCTCGCCAACGTCTATCAGGCGATTGAGAACAACCACGAAATCATTCCCGTCATCAACAAGATCGACCTGCCAGCAGCGGAGCCGGACAAGGCGCGCGCGCAGATCGAAGACGTCATCGGCATCGACGCATCGGATGCGGTGCTGTGCTCCGGCAAATCCGGCATCGGTATTCCCGACCTGCTCGAAGCGATCGTCACGCGCCTGCCCGCGCCGAAAGGCAGCACCACCGCGCCGACCAAGGCATTGCTGGTCGATAGCTGGTATGACGCCTATCTGGGCGTTGTCATTCTCGTGCGCGTTGTCGACGGTTACCTGCGCAAAGGCCAGAAGATCAAGTTCATGAAGGCCGGCCGCACCTATGACATCGACCGGGTCGGTATGTTCACGCCGAAGAAAGTCATGCTCGATGAAATCGGGCCGGGCGAGATGGGCTTTATCACCGCCGCGATCAAGGAAATTGCCGACACCAAAATCGGCGATACCATCACCGACGAAAAGAACCCGACCGATACGCCGCTCGCCGGTTTCAAGCCGTCGATCCCGATGGTTTTCTGTTCGCTCTTCCCGGTCGATGCCAGCGACTTTGAAAAGCTCAAAGACTCCCTCGCGAAACTGAAACTGAACGATTCCTCGCTCCATTACGAAATGGAAAGCTCGCAGGCCCTCGGCCTCGGTTTCCGTTGCGGCTTCCTCGGCCTGCTGCATATGGAGATTATTCAGGAACGCCTGCTGCGCGAATTCGATCTCGACCTGATCCCCACCGCGCCGAGCGTTCTGTACAAAATTCACATGAACAACGGCGACATCATCGACCTCTACAACCCCGTCGACATGCCCGATGTGGTGAAGATCAAGATGATCGAAGAACCGTGGATCAAGGCGACCATCATGGTGCCGGATGAATATCTCGGCGGCCTGCTCCAGCTATGTCAGGAACGCCGCGGCACGCAGGTTGACCTTACCTATGTCGGCAACCGCGCGATGATGGTGTACCGCCTGCCCCTGAACGAAGTCGTATTCGATTTCTACGACCGCCTGAAATCGATCAGCCGCGGGTACGCCTCTTTCGATTATCACCTCGACGGCTACGCCGAAAACGATCTGGTCAAAATGGATATCCGCGTCAACGACGAACCCGTCGACGCGCTCGCGCTGATCGTGCACCGTTCACAGGCGGAACGCCGCGGCCGTCAATTGTGCGAACGCCTCAAGGACCTGATCCCGCGCCAGATGTTCAAGATCGCCATTCAGGCGGCCATCGGCGCCAAGGTCATCTCACGCGAAACCCTCTCCGCCCTGCGCAAGGACGTCACCGCCAAATGTTACGGCGGCGATATCTCGCGTAAACGCAAACTGCTCGACAAGCAGAAAGAGGGCAAGAAAAAGATGCGCCAGTACGGCAACGTCGAAATCCCGCAGAGTGCCTTTATCAACGCCCTTAAGATGGGTGATGAGAAGTAATCATACGCCTGAAAACCCCATGTAACGCGCCCAGTGACCTGCGGGGCGCGTTATGCTTATGGCAGCGAACGGCCCGGAAGTTGGCTATCCCCTATTAATCGCCTCTCGGTACAGATTTTTCTTGCCATAAATACGACGCCATACATAAGCTCATTCTTTTACAAAGCGTATGTAATGAATTTCGGCGTTTATAAACCTGAGCTGCGCGCTCTTCTCGATCAAGCCATGTATGGCCCGCTGCCCATGGAGGTTATCCGCACGTTGCCCCTGCATACGCGCTGCCGCCTGATCCGGCATATGACATTGAACATTCTGGCCAACAAACACGTAGACTGGAATAATCTGGCGCAACGATCGCTCGAATTAATCAGTAAATCTTTCGATGTGTCGGAAGGTTATCAGACATGGCATGAAAAGCGAAAAGCCATCCTGATGCGGCATATAAAACAAAAGCCTTTCCGCCAGACCCTTAATATCTTACGGCACTGGGGCCACGCTTCCGACACGCAGCGCAAGGAAGCGCTCGCAGAATCCGCTTCTCTGCATCATACGACCTTTACGGAAGGGCTTTCATACCGCCTTCCGATCCGGCATGTATTCGTCAACATGCGCCCACGCCGTCACAACGGCTCCACCTATTTTCTGTACGGCACGTTTAACGGCGATCTTGAGCGTGAAAAAGGCAAAATAAAACAGAACACCCATCCACTAAGCTTCAATGATGCTTCGGATGCACTGAACACCGCTCACCATGAAATGAGTCATGCGATTCATTTTTCCCTTGCCGTCGAATATCATCACAGCCGCATCCGCCCGGATCACCCGCTTTACGAGGACGCGCGGTATTTCCACGCGATGGAAGTAAGAAAGGCCGACGTTCCGCCCTCTATTCCCGACGCCTACCGAGCCCAAACGTTTGAATTTTTAGCCGGCCATGAAGGAAAATCCATAGCCCAGCGTATATACGAACTAGCCCATTAGATGATTTTGCCCTAGGCTGTCCGCATGACCGACAGCTCTCGTTTTTTGACCGCCTCCCTTATTGCGCTTGTTGCAATGCTAAGCGCATGCAAGGACGAGCGAGTGCGCGAGCCGGCGCCCGCCGATCCGGCGCTTGTCATGAATGGGCATACGGTCGATCCCATGTGTTTTATCCAGCGCAGCGAGGATGAGGAAAACCCGTCCTATCCCACCGCGAATTGCGGCCTGAAAGACTATATCGCCGATCCGTCGGATTCCCCGATCGATAAACAATTCATCAGCACGAATTATTATTACGTCGACCCGGAGATGCCGGAGCAGAAATTCCCCGGATTTGTCGGATATAAATATCTGGGCGAGTATCGCGGATTGAAAGCGGTGCAGACACTCGAGAATGGCGGCGGCACGGGCACGTTCACGGCGCTTCAGCTTCTTAAGCCCGAAAAAGACGGCACGCTGAGCATTAAACAGACGCTGGCCGGCGGCGATCGCTGCAATGGCGGTATTGCCAATGCGTTCATGGACGGCGGCACGCTTGTATACGACATCAATCTCACGCCGTTCGATTTCTTTACCGTGGCGGAGTCGAACCCCAAGGGCCTGAAGGCGTATGACGATATCGACGCCTGCGCCATCTGCTGTTACGGGCATTTGCGCTATGTGAACGGCAAGCCGGACAGTGTCAGCCTCCTGCCCGACGCCATCCAGCGCATCCAGACCGTGCCCGAGGAGGAACAGACCATGCAATCCTGCTTCGACGAGGTTTTCCGCCGCAAGGTGGAGGCTGGCGAAACCACGATCTCATTGAAAGAAATGAAGAAATTCGTGGGTGACTTTAACGGAACGTGCACTGCACAATAGAAATTATTTTACATAGTAAAAATTGATTGCTACCATCTCCCCATCATCATAAAATATTAACCAATTCAAGGGGATGACCATGTCTGAGCTTAAAAATTCTTTCGACGCAGAACAACGCGATGCCAAAATCCGCGAAATCTCTGGCCGCGGCCATGCCGTGGGCCTGGACACGCCGTTTACGTTCAGCGCCCTGCGCGTCTACGATGCGGGCGGAAAGCTCGATAGCACCACGGAAGGCTACATGGTTGGCTGCGGTTTTATCAATAAAGACCGCACCCTGACCGAAGACGGCAAGCTGCTGGTCGAGCTGCACACCCAGCGCGGCGACCGCCCCTATATCTGGTCGCAGGAGATGAGCCAGAAGGCCCAGAACGCGCCGAAGCTGGTTGCCGCCGCCTGATACAGGCTTTTTTATAGACGCGATACAGGGCCCCCTTTCGGGGCCCTTTTTCATGCCCGGCTCCGAGGAATTAGATAAAATTTTATCTAATTGAATTTTATGGATTTTTAGGCGTCCGTTAAATCCCTTTTGCTACTTTTGGGGTGACGAAAGGGAACGGGATTATGGGTTACGCCACCAACACTCAGCCAAAAACGAATAACAGCGCCAATGACAGCATTTTCGGCATGGCGCTGTGCCAGGCCTTTACCGGCTTCGCGTTTGGCCCGGAAGTGAGTGATGTGTGGGAAGCCGCCGAAACCGCATCGGCCATTTACACGGATCGTTATTCCTCCTCCGTGGCAACGGCCAACCGGACGAACGGCAAAGTTGAACTGGGTGTGAAAAATACGCTGGGACCTGTTTTCGGCCGGCAAACCCGCCCCGCCCCCGACGTCGATTTCGAAGCGCTGGTGCCGTTCTGGCTCAAGAACCCGGCCCCGGCCCGCGGCCGCGCCTTCGCCCGGTAAATTCCAATTCGCAAAATCATTCAATCGTTTACCACCGTGTGATACCATCAATATATGAATGGTGAATTTCATACGTCCCTCCTGCGCGAGAAATTCGTGCTCACCGAACCAGGTAAAGATTCCGTTCCGCCCGTCGTGGCGATGAGCAATCGCATGGCTGTCACGCTGGTCACCCCCAGCGGCAAGGAAACGGAGACGTACGTCGTCCGGACGCAGAATATGCACAGCTGCGTGCGCGTCGCCGCCGCGATCGCCAAGGAATTCGACGAGCGCGGCCCCATCCAGGGGCGCATGACCGAGTTCAAGTGGGACTATCTCTGGAAAGACGTCATCAAGGGGTATGAGCGCGACTGGAACAAGGACATCTGGGGCGCGATCTATTCCCGGGGCAAGAAACTGTTCGAAAGTTCAGAACACCACCCCTTCCTCGACATCATCGAGAAATGCGACGCCATCAATAAAACCGGCGATTACGATGAATCGGTGAAGTTCGCCGAAAAGGCATTTCAGCAGGCCGGCAAGACCGTCAAAATCATTCACGACGCGAACGTCGCCCTGATCATCAAGATCAAGAACAACGAAGAGGTGCGCGAAGCGCGCTGCGGCGTCATCCTGCGCGGCGCGGGCGGCACGACAACGTTCAATTACACCGTTTCCCCGAAAAAGGAAGGCGCGGAAATGATCACCGCGCCGACACTGATGACGGTATCGGCGGCCTTTCTCGAAGGCGTTCAGCTTGCGTTTACCGTGGGGCTTCTGAATAAAAAGCGCGAGCTGGGCCTGATCGTCAAATACACCGAAGAAGACCGCAAGGCGGAGAAATCGACCTCGCGCCTGATCAACCTCAACACCGCGATCAGCCGCATCGAACAGAAATTCACCGTTCAATACCGCCCCGAACGCCCGCACTTTGCCGAGATGGTCGATGACGCGGAAGGTAAAGCGATGAAGATACTCAAGCCGCTCCTCGATGAAAAAATCGCCGCCGGAGAAATCACCCCCGAAAAATACGTATAAAAAAGCGCCCCGAAGGGCGCTTTTATGTTGATACCGTTTTCGCTTACGCGGCGAGGCTGCGCAGAACGTAGTGCAGAATACCGCCGTTGCGGAAATATTCAACTTCGTCGAGCGTGTCGATGCGCACCAGCAGTTTTATCTCCTGCTTCGAACCGTCCGCACGCGTGATCGTCAGCGTCGCATCCTGAAGCGGTTTCAGATTGCCTTCAACGCCCGTGATATCGAATGTCTCCGAACCATCGAGTTTCAGGTCGTGGCGCGTCATGCCGTTCTTGAAGACAAGCGGCAGAACACCCATACCGACAAGGTTCGAGCGGTGAATACGTTCGAAGCTTTCGGCGATCACGGCCTTCACGCCCAGCAGCGTCGTTCCCTTCGCCGCCCAGTCGCGCGATGAACCGGTGCCGTATTCTTTACCGGCGACAACGACCAGCGGCGTGCCGTCGGCCTGATATTTCATCGCCGCGTCATAGATCG
>CAYPCP010000069.1:2732-10116 GCA_964409255.1 uncultured Pseudobdellovibrionaceae bacterium | reverse complement strand
CATCGACATCAATTTCGGCTGTCCGGTGAAAAAGGTGGTCAACAACTACGCAGGTTCTGCGCTCATGAAAGACGAAGCGCTGGCGGCCCGCATCATGGAAGAAACGGTCAAGGCCGTGAAAATTCCCGTGACGGTCAAAATGCGTCTGGGCTGGGACGATGCCAACCGCAACGCGCCGCGCCTTGCCAGAATGGCCGAAGACGTCGGCATTCAGATGGTGACCGTGCATGGGCGCACGCGGTGCCAGCTTTACAACGGTTCCGCCGACTGGGCGGCGGTGCGCGCCGTGCGCGACGCCATCCGCCTGCCCCTGATCGTCAACGGGGATATCCTGGGTGCCGACGACGCCCGCCGCGCGCTTGACCTGTCCGGCGCGGACGGCGTTATGATCGGCCGGGGCGCCTGCGGCAAGCCATGGCTGGTCCGTCAGGTGATGGATTATCTGAAAACCGGGGTCCTTCCGCCCGCACCCGGGTCACAGGCCCGGGCCGACGTGATCGTCGCGCATTACAACGCCATGATCGATTATTACGGCCCGGCCAAAGGCATGGGCATCGCCCGCAAGCATATCGGCTGGTACGCCGAGGGCCTGCCCGGCGGTGACGACCTGCGCGCCCGTATCACCGCCCTGCGCGATCCGGCCGCCGTGGCCGCCGCGCTCGCCGATTTTTTCCGTGCCGCGCCGTCTGTGCATTAATTTTTATTAATCCCGGAACTTTTGGAACGGCCAACCGTTGGGCAAGGTCAAATCAGGGTACTCATCATAAAAAAAGGGATGTACAAAAATGAAGAAATCGACGCTTTTCCTCGCCGCTGCCGCCGTCATAGCCATTGCCATATCCGGGTGCAGCACCGACCCGACCTATAAAGCGCCGGGTAACTATAAGAAATCCGAGACTTCGGTCGACAAATACGGTACGAAAACGACCACGACAAAAAACACTACCGTTTACCGGGACGCTGATGGTAATAAACGGGCTATCGAGCAAACGGAAACATCGAAAGACCCCCAAGGCCTTTTTAATAAAAGCACGACGTCTACAACCAAAACCTATAATTAATGCATAAGGAGACTATCAATATGAAACACTTTATCGCCCTCGCTCTGGTTGCTGTTCTGTCCCTCGGCCTCGTCGCCTGCAAGGAAGAAACCAGCTCCACCACCGAAACATCCGAAGTAACCGATGCCAACGGCACGGTTGTTGAAACCGAAAGCTCGTCGCAAACCACCGTTGATGGTGAAGGCAACGAAACCACCACGACCGAAACCAAAACCACGGTCGATCCGGAAGGCGCCCTGAACAAGGAAACGGTTGAAGAAACCAAGACCGAAGAACAACACTAAGCTTTCCAGCTTGGTTGAATAAAAAAGCCTGTGGTTGCCACAGGCTTTTTTTTCTGTGATTCTGCGTGTCATGGGTCAGGGACATTCCATTGCCGTCATCGGCGCCGGTCCGGCGGGTTTATTCGCCGCCGATATCCTGTCCGCCGCAGGATGCAACGTAACGGTGTACGACCGCAAACCATCCGCAGCCCGTAAATTCCTCATGGCCGGGCGCGGCGGCCTTAACATCACCCATTCCGAGCCGCTGGATATATTCCTGACGCGTTATGGCGATGCCCGCTCTTTCCTCGAACCCATGATCCGCGCATTTGCGCCGGACGATCTTCGCGCGTGGTGCCACGATCTGGGTCAGGAAACTTTTATCGGGACGAGCGGACGCGTTTTTCCCCGATCGATGAAAGCGTCTCCATTGCTGCGCGCGTGGCTGGCCCGCCTGAACGACAGGGGCGTGCTGTTTCATTTCAACCGCCTGTGGTCCGGATGGGACGATGACGGCGCGTTGCGTTTTGAAGGCGGCGAAACCATCAAACCCGATGCCGTTTTACTGGCGCTCGGCGGGGCGTCATGGCCCGGGCTCGGTTCCGATGGATCGTGGCGGGCCATCCTTGAAACAAAACATATCCGCGTCACCCCCTTCGCGCCGTCCAACGGCGGGTTCGTGGTGCCGTGGTCGGATTATTTTAAAACCAGATTTGCCGGGCAGCCTTTGAAGAACATCCGCCTTGCCCATGACGGGCGCGACGTCGCGGGTGAAATCATGATCACCGAATCCGGGATCGAAGGCGGCGCGGTTTACGCCCTGTCGCCCCCCCTCCGCGACGCCATCGCCGCGCGCGGATCGGCGCGCATTGCCATCGATCTTCATCCGCACATGACGGCGGACGTCCTCGTCAAAAAATTATCCGCCCCGCGCGGGCGGCAATCTTTTTCGACATTCATGCGAAAAACGCTCAACCTTCCGCCCGCCGCCATTGCGCTTCTTCACGAAACCGACGCGGATATCGCGGGCCGGCCGGCGCCCGAAACGGCGCGCACCGTCAAGGAATGCTCCCTCAGCCTCACCGCCGCCTTTCCAATGGATCGCGCGATTTCCAGCGCGGGCGGCATCGCCCTATCCGCTCTTGATTCCGGTCTAATGCTGAAAAACATGCCGGGCGTTTTCGCCGCGGGTGAAATGCTGGATTGGGAAGCTCCCACGGGCGGCTATCTCCTTCAGGCAAGTTTCGCAACCGGGCGCGCCGCCGCGGTGGGAATACTGGACTGGCTTGACCGCCGTTAATCGCGGCAATATCCCTCGCCGTTTTTCACGACCAGACAATCATGCTTTTCCAGCAGCCATTTCATGCCCGTTTCTGTCCCCGTTCCGGGCCGCAGCGTTTCCTGAATATCATCCCGCGTAAACAGGATGGTGCCGCCGTCTTCCTTTCCCTCATACGTCCCCAGCCCGTCGAGCGACTGGATCGTGACGCGATAGCTTTTGCCGACAGGCGTGATGTCGAGATAATTTCCCTCTACCCCGGTCCAGCGGCCCGACCACGCGGCGGGCGACCCTTCATCCGGCTGACAGGCCGCAACCAGCGGCATAAAACTTAAAAGACCTGCGGCGATTAAAATGGTTTTGTTCATAATTCCTCTCTTCCTTCCGGTTTCGATATTGCCACTATCCCTTTCCCGGCTTTAAAATACAGGGGTTGTCACAGGGCGCTCCGCCCGCTTCCCATGGATATTTTTATGACTGATTCTCTTTTCACCTTTCCAGACCCTTTCGCCAACGCGCCGGAACGTAAAAACATTCCCCTGCGCCTGCTGACCGCCGACGGGTTCAAGGGATGGCCGGAAACGCAAAGCGCCGCAGTGCAGGCCCGCATCGCGCAAACCGCGTTCGAGGCCAAGCCCGGGCAATCCCTGATCCTGTATGCCGCCGACGGCACCCCTGAAACGATTCTTCTGGGCCTGTCCTCGCCCGTGTCGCATTACGATCTGTGCGGCGTCGCCGATGTCCTGAAAAAGAATTTTTCCGCCCCCTTCCTCGCCGCCACCTCTGTGACCCTCGACGCGCCGGGCGTACCGGCGGCGGATCTTGAAAAACTATGCATCGGATGGGGCTGGGGCGCGTATCAATACGCCGCTTATAAATCCAAACCCGCGCCCGCGCTGGACGTGCCGCTCGTCTGGCCGAAGAATGTCCGCGCCGGTTACGTGCGGGCGCAGATCGAATCCGTCTGCCTTCTTCGCAACCTCATCAATACGCCGTCCAACGATCTGGGCACCGAAGAACTCGAAGATGCGGCGCGCCGCGTCGCCAAGACATTCAAGGCAAAGATTGATGTGACGGCGGACAAGGACCTTCTCAAACATAATTTCCCGATGATCTACGCCGTGGGGCGCGGCTCGCCGCGCCGTCCGCGCCTTGTCGATATCACATGGGGCGATGCGAAAGCGCCCAAGGTGACGATCGTCGGCAAGGGCGTCGTATTCGACACCGGCGGTCTCGACATCAAACCGCCCGCGTTTATGACCCTGATGAAAAAAGACATGGGCGGCGCCGCGCATGCGCTGGCCGTCGCGTGGATGATCATGGCGCTGAACCTGCCTGTGCGCCTGCGCGTGCTTCTGCCGATTGCGGAGAACAGCGTCGACGGCGATTCCTTCCGCCCCGGCGACGTGCTCAAAAGCCGCAAAGGGCACACGGTTGAAATCGGCGACACGGACGCCGAAGGCCGCCTCGTCCTTGGTGACGCATTGTCCTACGCCGCCGAAGAAAAACCCGATCTGCTTATCGATTTCTGCACGCTGACCGGCGCGGCGCGTATCGCGCTCGGCCCCGACATTCCGGCGATCATGGGCAACCGCGACGAAACGCTCGACGCACTGAAGAAAATCAGCTTCGAAGGTGAAGACCCCCTCTGGCCGCTGCCGATGTATCAACCCTACTGGAAAGACTACGCCAGCAAGATCGCCGATTTCGGCAACGATGATTCCACTCGCATGGCCGGGGCGATCAAGGCGGGACTGTTCCTTCAGAAATTCGCGGGCAGCGATCTCGACTGGGTCCATGTCGATTGTTACGCATGGACCAATTCCGACAGACCGGGCCGCCCTTATGGCGGCGCGGACACCGGATGCCGGGCGATTTTCAAACTGATCGAAAGCAAGTTCGCCTAAAGCGCCGTAAGAATATCGCGGGCGAATTCCGAAAGCGTATCGTCGCGCGCGCCCATGATGACGATCCGGTCCCCCGCCTGCGCGTGTTTCAAGATCGCCGATTTCACCGCGTCGCGGTCATCGCACAACATCACCGCCGGTCCGGCAATTTGTGGAATGATATCTTTCATCTGCACACTGCGGTCGACCGTACCGCCCATATACAGCGGCTCGACAAGATACAGGCCGTCGCCCGTCCCCATGCCGCTTGAAAAACATTCGGCCAGTTCATGGCGCAGGAGTTTTAGGAATCCATAGCCATGCGGCTGGAAAAACACCTGAAGCCGCCCGGGAAATTCTTTGAGCGCGCGCAGGCTCGCCGCGATCTTGTCCGGGTTGTGCGCGAAATCGTCGATCACGGTAATGCCGTTCACCGTGCCGACCACTTCCATGCGGCGCTTGATGCCGGTAAATCCTTCGAGGGCGCGGCAGGATTCTTCGATCGTCACGCCCGCCGCCTGCGCCGCGGCCAGCGCCGCCAGCGCGTTCGATATATTGTGCCGCCCCGGCACATTCAGCCGCAGCGCGACGCCGTTTATTTTTACATCCGCACCATCCGGCCGCAGGACGATATCGGTGGCGCGCAGATCGACATCGGCCCCGAACCCATACCATATTTTCCGGCGGTCCACCGTCCCGGCCAGCGCGCGCACGTCGTCGCTGTCTCCGTTGAGGACGCAAATCTCCGCCTTGTCGAGATAGTCGCGGAACAGCGGGATCAGTTCTTCCATCGGCTTGTGATCGAGCGCGATATTGTTCAGCACCGCAATCGTCGGATCATACAGCGCAATCGACCCGTCGCTTTCATCCGCTTCGGTCACGAATATATCGCCCGCGCCGGTCAGCGCGCTGGCGAACGGATTGCTGCCCGCGTAATTGCGGAAGATGCCGCCGTTCATCACCGTCGGGTCGCGCCCCGTCTCGCGCAACAGATACCCGGTCATGCCCGTTACGGTCGTTTTGCCGCTGGTCCCGGCGATCGCGATGCGCGTTTTCGCTTGATTGAACAACTGCGCGAGCAGTTCGGCGCGGCGCATGATCGGCACAGTTTTTTCCCGCGCGGCAACGACATCGGGAACCGTGTCCTCCACCGCCGCCGACACGACCAGCACATCGCCCGCGCCGCGGATGGCGCTGCCATCCTGCGGGAACAGACGGATACCGATTTTTTCAAGATAAGCGAATTTTTCCGGCGTGCGCCCCTGGTCCCGCGAACGGTCGGTGCCGGCGACATCCGCGCCCCGCGCTTTCAAGATCAGCGCAAGAGGAAGCATGCCGCTTCCCCCGATGCCGCTTAGAATGTAACGCGGAGCCATGGAGTGAAATTACGGGCGATAGATTTCAACGCCGCCCGATCCGCTGCTGCCCGGCGACCCCAGCGGATGGGAACGGGAACGGATCTCGCCCATGTCCATTTTTCGCGGCGCGACGCCGCGGTCCGGGTTGCGGATTTCCGTCGGTTCGAATTTTTCGATTCCGGCATTGTCATTAACCGGACGCAGCGACGGATCTTCATATTGCGGCAACGGATAACCCGCCATCGGCGTCGCAGAGAAATCCACCGTGATGGTTTTCGGATAATCGTAAAGCGCGCCGGTGAAATGGTCGTAACTGACGCCCGGGACGACGCCGTTCGTGATGTTCGCGATCGACCAAGCATTGAGGTCGCGGTCGATCACGGCCTTGACGCTTTTATTGCCCGGCGCGGTGCAGGTCAGGACGATGTCCTCGTCGTTGCGTTGAATCTGGATGGTCTGGTTGCTGTAAATCTGCCAGCGGGCGACACCGTTATCGAGATAACAATGCCCCTGATCCGTGCCCGGCGTTTTAAGGGTAATTTCCTGCGACGCCCCATCGATCATGGTGGCACAGGCGCCCAGCATCAGGGTGGACAGGAGAACGGCAGCGAAACGACGGGTCATCGGAAGAATTTCCAAAAAGGGGATGAATCAAGACCAGACAAAAGGATAACCGAAGGCCCCTTTCCTGTCTATGCCGCCGCCTTTTCCGTCCCGGCTTTCGGTGTCTGGATGGCGAAGTCGAGTGTCCCGCCTTTTTCCGTCACGCGCACCGCCGACCCGTCGGGGATCTCGCCCCGAAGGATCAATTCAGCCAGTTTGTTCTGAAGCTCCGTCTGGATCACGCGCTTGAGAGGCCGCGCCCCATAAGCCGGATCATATCCCTTGTCGGCCAGCCACTTGCGCGCCTTGTCGTCGATATCGAGCGTAATCCGCCGTCCCGCCAGCAATTTATGCAGGTAACCGAGCTGAATATCGACGATACCCGTCATTTGCTCCCGTCCCAGACGCGCAAACAGCAGGATTTCGTCCAGACGGTTGAGGAATTCAGGGCGGAACGCCGCGCGGACGGCTTCCATAACCTGATTGCGGACCGTTTCAACGCTTTTCCCGTCTTCCAGCCGGACCAGATGTTCGGCCCCCAGGTTGGAAGTCATGATCAGGACCGTATTCGTGAAATCCACCGTCCGGCCCTGCCCGTCGGTCAGGCGGCCATCGTCCAGCACCTGAAGCAGGATATTGAATACGTCCGGATGCGCTTTTTCGACCTCGTCGAACAATACCACCTGATAGGGACGCCGGCGGACGGCCTCAGTCAATGCCCCGCCTTCCTCATACCCGACATACCCCGGGGGCGCCCCGATCAGGCGGGAAACGGCGTGCTTCTCCATATATTCCGACATATCGATACGGACCATCGCCGTATCGTCGTCGAACAGGAATTCGGCCAGCGCCTTGGTCAGCTCGGTCTTGCCCACGCCCGTGGGGCCGAGGAACAGGAACGACCCGATCGGGCGGTTCGGGCTTTGCAGACCCG
>CAYPCP010000069.1:0-2722 GCA_964409255.1 uncultured Pseudobdellovibrionaceae bacterium | reverse complement strand
CGCGGGACCGGCGGACGGCGTCCGAAACGGCCTTCACCGCCGGGTCCTGTCCGACAACCCGTTGTTTCAGCTTGCTTTCCATCTGGAGGAGTTTGGCGCGCTCCCCTTCCATCATCTTGTCGACCGGGATGCCCGTCCACTTGGAAACCACGGCGGCGATATCGTCGTCGGTGACTTCCTCGTTGATCATATTGCCTTTCTGGACGGCGGCGGCATTCCTAAGATGTTGTTCCAGCTCGGGAATTTTGCTGTATTTCAGCTCCGACGCCCGGCCCCAGTCGGAATCCCGCTCCGCCTGTTCCAATTCGATCCGCGCGCGGTCGAGGGCCTCGGTCGCTTTCTGCGCGAGATTCAGCTTTTGTTTCTCGGCCTGCCATTGCCCCGTTAAATCGGCGGACTTGCCTTCAAGGTCTTTCAGCTCCGCTTCAAGTTTCTTGAAACGGTCTTTCGAGGCCTGGTCGGACTCCCGGCTCAGCGCCTCGCGCTCGATTTTAAGCTGTACGATCCGGCGGTCCAGCTCGTCGATTTCCTCCGGCTTGGAATCGACCTGCATGCGCAGGCGTGACGCCGCCTCATCGACAAGGTCGATGGCCTTGTCCGGCAGGAACCGGTCGGTGATGTAGCGGTGGGACAGGGTCGCGGCGCTGACGATCGCGGAATCGGTGATACGTACACCGTGGTGCGCCTCGTACTTCTCCTTTAATCCCCGTAGGATAGAGATAGTATCTTCAACCGTTGGTTCAGGTACGAAAACCGGCTGGAACCGGCGCGCCAGCGCGGCGTCTTTTTCAATGTGCTTGCGATATTCATCCAGCGTCGTGGCCCCGACCATATGCAATTCGCCCCGCGCAAGGGCCGGTTTGAGCATATTCGACGCGTCCATGGCCCCGTCAGCCTTCCCGGCGCCCACCAAAGTGTGCAATTCGTCTAAAAACAGCACGATTTCGCCCGAAGCGGCCTTTATTTCGTCCAAAACGGCCTTCAAACGTTCCTCAAACTCCCCCCGGAACTTCGCCCCCGCCACCATGGAGCCGAGATCGAGCGACATAAGGGTCTTATTCTTTAAACTTTCCGGCACGTCGCCATTGATAATGCGCAGGGCCAGCCCTTCGACGATGGCCGTCTTGCCGACGCCCGGCTCGCCGATAAGGACTGGATTGTTCTTGGTCCGGCGGGACAGAATCTGGATCGTCCGGCGGATTTCCTCGTCGCGGCCGATAATGGGGTCGAGCTTACCGTCCCGCGCGTCCTTGGTCAGGTCGCGGGCGTACTTGCTGAGCGCCTCGAACTGCGCCTCGGCCCCGGCGGTGTCCGCCGTGCGGCCCTTGCGCATGGTATTGATGGCCTGATTGAGCGCCACCGGCGTCAGCCCGGCATCCGTCAGCATGCCCGTAATATCGGCCGCCTTCGCCACCGACATGGATTGTAACATGCGCTCCGCCGTGATGTACTTGTCACCCGCTTTTTCAGCCAAACTCAATGCGTTATCAAGTATCTTTGCAAGATCGGTTGAAATACGCAGGGACCCCGAACCCGGGCCGCTTACGGCAGGCAGTTTTGCCAGCGCCCCCTCGACATCTTTCTTGAGACGTACGGGATCGCCCCCCGCCGCCTGAACAAGGCGGACGGCCAGCGCGTCTTCGTCATCGAGCATCACCTTCAACAGATGCTCCGGCTCCAGCGACTGGTGATCGCTGCGCATGGCCAGCGTCTGGGCCTGCTGCAAAAGGGAGCGTGATTTTTCTGTAAACTTCTCGAAATCCATGATGAAAATGCCTTATGCGGTCCGGTTTATATTCTTATGATAGGGCGGTCGCGGCAATCTTCAATAATAATCACGCAATCCTTAAAACCAGCCTTACGAAAATGAAAAAGGCAGGGTCGAAGCCTGCCTTTTTCTATTCTTATTCCTGAAAACCCGTTTACACAGAAGGGCACACAGAGGGAGAAGTGTTACGCCTCTTCCAGCACGGCCTGATCCTGAGGCGCAGCGGAAGAAACCTGAGAATCTACATTAACTTTTCCACCCAAGATGCTGACAGGCAAGGACAAATCATCATCCTGCGACTGGCCTTCCGGCTGGGTGTACGTGTTTTGCGGGGGCACATAACCCGGATTTTCATCCTGCCAGCTATTGATGATGCGCTGGTAATGTTCAGCGTGCTGGAGGTAACTTTCGGCGAGAATGGAGTCGCCTGAGGAGGCGGCGTCTTTCGCCAATGCCATATATTTCTCGCAAATCTGGTACGCCGTGCCGCGAATACGTACTTCGGGCCCGTTGCTGTCGAATACCTGCATACGGTTGTGGTTGCCGCGGCGTTGACCGTTATTACCGTTGTTGTTACGGTTACGGGAGCGGCGGCCGGAGGTTGCGTGTCTCATAAGCTTGACCCTGAAAATCTGTAAAATTGTTAACCTTTTTGCCCGTTGATTCCATTCTGCTTTTTTTAGTTATACAGAATTCATCAACCGAATCACCCACACATACAACCATACAGTATTCACGTACGGCTGCATAGCTTATCCCTTATTCTCGATTTGTCGCTATACCGTCTTCCCCAGAACAGCGCCGAAATCTTTGAGCGTTTGCTTGTGAGCTGGGATGACCATATCCCCGGCCTTCGATTCTGGGCAACAAGGCCGTCAAACATTTTTTAAGTTTTCCCCATTTCGATTTCTAGAACCCGCGGAATCCCTGCCAGATCGGGGGTGATACGACTCA
>CAYPCP010000068.1:0-10117 GCA_964409255.1 uncultured Pseudobdellovibrionaceae bacterium | reverse complement strand
TTAATGGTCGACCGTCTCGTCGATCATGCCGCAGAAGTATAATCACGATGCCGCCGAACTGGTGCGCGCGAAAACGGGCCGCCTGAACGGCAACCTCTTTCTACTTATGACGGTGATGAAGGCCCTGCCCCTCACCTATAATAAAGACATGCAGGAAGACAAACAGGCCGTATTCGAAAGTTACGACACGCTCGTCCTCTGCCTGTCCGCGATGGAAGGCATGATCACCACCGCGACATGGAACAAACAACAAATGCGCGACGCCGCCGATAGTGGCTTTGCCACCGCCACCGCGCTCGCCGACTGGCTGGTCATGGAACTCGGCATGCCCTTCCGCGATGCGCACCATGTCACGGGCCGCATCGTGAAGATGGCGGAGACAAAGGGGTGTAAGTTACAGGACCTCTCTCTTGCCGAACTGCAAAAGGCGGAAGCCAAAATCACCAAGGCGATTTACACCGTCCTGTCACCGGAAAACAGCGTGAAGAGACATCGATGATTTTTAATGTATACGTCATCCCTGCGAAGGCAGGGATCCATTCATCGGGCGGCGCAATGGATGCCAGCCTGCGCTGGCATGACGGAGTTTAAAAAATGCCTCATTTGCTCACAGTTGAAAATTTAAGCGTCGATTTCAACACCACCGATGGCGTATTCCGGGCGGTGAAGAACGTGTCGTTCAATGTCGAAAAAGGCCAGACGGTCGCGCTGGTCGGGGAATCCGGTTCGGGCAAGTCCGTGACCGCCCTTTCGATCATGCAGCTTCTGCCCTACCCGCTTGCCGCGCATCCGGCGGAATCCTCGATCAAATTCAACGGCGAGGAACTGGTCGGTAAAAAAGATTCTTTCATGCGCACGATCCGCGGCTCGCAGATCGGCATGATTTTTCAGGAACCGCAAAGCGCGCTCAACCCGCTTCATTCCATCGAACGCCAGATCGGCGAAGTCCTGCGCCTGCACCAGAAAATGTCCGATAGCGCCGCGCGCAAACGCGTGCTCGAACTGCTCGACATGGTACAATTGCCGAAGATGAAGGAACGTCTGCACGCCTATCCGCATGAGCTTTCGGGCGGGCAGCGCCAGCGTGTGATGATCGCGATGGCCTTGGCCAACGATCCCGAACTCCTGATCGCGGACGAACCGACCACCGCGCTCGATGTCACGGTGCAGGCTGAGGTTCTTGAGCTGCTCGAAGAACTCCAGACCAATCTCGGCATGGCGATGCTGATGATTACGCACGATCTGTCCGTGGTCGAAAAATTCGCGGACCGCGTCTGCGTCATGAAGAACGGCGAAATCGTCGAGCAGGAACCGGCCCGGAAACTTTTTGCCGCGCCCGCGCATGATTATTCAAAAATGCTGCTCGCGGCGCAGCCGCGCGGCCTTGCCAAACCCGCCGACCCGAACGATCCCGTCGTGATCGACGCAAAAAATGTGAAGGTTCATTTCCCGAAAAAGAAAAATTTCTTCGGCAAGCCGACCGAGTTTGTGAAGGCCGTCGATGGCATCGACGTGACCATCCGCGCCGGGCATACGGTCGGCGTGGTCGGCGAATCCGGCTCCGGAAAATCGACGCTGGGCTATGCGCTGCTGCGCCTGTCCCGCGCCGCCACAGGCGACATCCGTTTCAAAGGCACCGATATTTCCGGTTTCGACCGCAACGACATGCTGCCCCTGCGCCGCGAACTTCAGATCGTGTTTCAGGACCCGTTCGCGTCCCTCTCGCCGCGGATGAGCGTCGCGGACATTATCGGCGAAGGCCTCAAGGTGCATTTCCCCGACCTTTCGGACGCGCAGCGCGATGAAAAAGTTGTCGCGGTGCTGAAGGAAGTTCAGCTCAACCCCGATACGCGCCACCGCTACCCGCACGAATTCTCCGGCGGCCAGCGCCAGCGTATTTCGATCGCGCGGGCCATGGTGCTGGAGCCGAAATTCGTCGTCCTGGATGAGCCGACCTCCGCCCTCGACGTTTCCGTTCAGGCGCAGATCGTCGATCTGCTCCGCGACCTGCAGGAAAAACACAACCTCGCCTATATGTTCATCAGCCATGATTTGCGCGTCGTGCGGGCCATGGCCCACGACCTGATCGTGATGAAAGACGGCAAGGTCGTCGAAAGCGGCCCCGCCGCGCAGATCTTCGCCGCGCCGCAGACCGAATACACCAAGATCCTGATGGACGCCGCGCTCAACCTGAAAACAAAACAAGCGGCGTAATTCTCCCGCGTCATCCCTGCGAAGGCAGGGATCCATTTATCGGGCCGCGCCATGGATGCCAGCCTGCGCTGGCATGACGGCCAAGAAAAAACCCTCCCCGTTACCGGAGAGGGTTTCTGCTTTTAAACATTTAAATCCTAGTGGCAGTGACCGCCGCAGCAGCCGCCATGCTCCTTGTTACAGTGCAGGACGAAACGGCTGATCAGGCCGGCAATCGCCGCGCCGCCCAGAGGGCCGACGATAAACAGCCAGAGTTGATCCAGCGCCTGACCGCCGAGCAGAACCGCCGGGCCGAAGCTGCGGGCCGGGTTGACCGACGTGCCGGTGATGTTGATGCCGACGATATGAATGACGACCAGCGTCAGACCGATCGCCAGACCGGCGAGAACGCCGGGTGCGCTGTCATGCGTGGAGCCGAGGATCACGAGAACGAAAATCGCCGTCGCGACCACTTCGAACAGCAGCGCGGCATTGAGACCGTAACCGGCGCCATACCCTTCGCCCCAGCCGTTCTGGCCCAGGCCTTCCTTGGCGAGGTCGTAACCGTCGAGCTGACCCGACAGGATCATCGACAGAACGAACGCACCGGCCAGCGCCCCCAGAAGCTGCGCGGCGACGTAACGCAGGAAATCGCCGATCGTCATGCGGCCCGCGACCAGCGCGCCGAACGACACCGCCGGGTTGATGTGGCAGCCGGAGATCGCCCCGATACCGTACGCCATGGCGATAAGCGCCAGACCGAAGGCAAAGGAAATGCCGAGAACGCCGACAGACGCACCGGCGATTGTCGCCGCCCCGCAACCGAACAGGACGAGCGTGAAGGTGCCGATGAATTCGGCGACTTCTCTTTTAATTATCATAGGTTATTCCCCCTTGTGAGATAGATATATTTGGACGCGTCATGGAAACGACGCGAGGGAAATTGTCGCACGGAACGGGATAAACAACAATTACAGCCACGCGGGATTATGTGGTGCCGCGCAACAATCTATTCGCCTTTGGCAACGCCTTCGCGCCGCGGGTCGGCGGCGCCGGTTAAACGGCCCGGCTCTATTTTGATCGCCGTCAGACCGCTTGTTAAATCTTTTGTTTCAGTAAGGTGGCCGATATTTTTCAACTGAGATTCCAATTCTTCCGCGCCCGCTTCAAATTCGGTTTCACCGCCGCGGTTGACGATATTCGGCATGTCCAGCGCGGCCTGAAGATCCATCTTCCAATCGACGATCGCGACAATCCGTTCCAGCACATAGCCGACGATCGCGCTGCCGCCCGCCGAACCGATGACCAGCGCGGGCTTGCCGTCCGGGCCGAACATGATGACGGGCGCCATGGAAGAGCGCGGACGCTTCCCGCCCTGCACGCGGTTGGCGACTTCTTTTCCTTGATAATCAGGCTCAAAGGAGAAATCGGTGAGCTGGTTGTTGAGGAGAAACCCGTCGATCATCATGCGCGAACCGAACGCATCCTCGATGCTCGACGTCATTGAGAGAATATTGCCGTAACTATCGACAATACTTATGTGAGTTGTGCCCGGCGGTTTCGGCGCTCCATCCGGCGCGCGCGGCTGTTCTTCCACCCACCCCGGCGGATTGCCCGGCATCGCCGCCTGCATCGGTCCGTCCGGCGAAATCAACGCGGCGCGGCGTTTCAGATAGGACGGATCGATCAGCGCCGCGCCCGGCGTCTTCGCAAAATCCGGGTCGGCCATGAAATAATTGCGGTCGGCGAACGCCAGGCGCGACGCCTCGACAATCAGATGCCACGCCTTCGGGTCCTGCGGCCCCGTGGCGGCGAGGTTGAATTGTTCGAGCATCCCCAGCGCCGACAAAAGAGTCAGCCCGCCGGACGACGGCTCCCCCATTGAGCAGACTTTATATCCGCGATACCCGCCGCACACGGGCGGACGCTCCTTCACCTGATACGCGGCCATGTCCTCGATCGACATCAGGCCGGGGTTGCGCCGCGCCTCGCGAATGGCGACGACGATCCGCTCCGCCAGCGGCCCGGTGTAAAACGCCTTCGGCCCTTCAAGAGCCAGCGCGCGCAGCGTGCGGGCATAAAGCGGGTTGTGCAGCTGGTACCCCTCATAGACGGGCGTGGAGGAATCGGGGAAGAAATACAGCTTCCCTTCCGTCGAGGTGTTCATGCGCATGCGCTCGCCCGCGACCAAGGCGGCCAGACGCGGCGACACCTTAAATCCCGTTTCGGCCAGCGTGATGGCCGGGCTGAACAGATCGCGCCACGGCAGCTTGCCGTACCATTCATGCATTTTGTGAAGCAGCGCGGGCATGCCCGGCACACCCACCGCACGGCCACCCACGGCGGCATCATAAAACGCCATCGGCTTGCCGTTCTCGCCACGGAACAGATGCTTGCCCGCTGTCGAGGGGGCCGTTTCGCGTCCGTCGAGGCTGCTGAGCTTTCCGGTCCTGGCATCGTAATAAAGGGCGAAGCCCCCGCCGCCGAGGCCGGAGGATTGCGGCTCGACCAGCCCGAGGACGAGCTGGACCGCGATCCCCGCATCGGCCGCGCTGCCGCCCCGGGCGAGGATGTCATAACCGACCTGCGTGGCCAGCGGGTGGGCGGTCGATACCATGAATCGCTGGCCCGTGGCCGCGTTTTGGGCGGCGTAGCCCGTGGCCGCTTCCGGCTGGGACGGCGCCTGCGCCATACAGGGACCCGCCAGCAAAGCCAGCAGTAAAACGGGCAAAACCAGCCGTCTTATGGTATGATGGAACCTGTTCAGCCGCATTTTTTCCTTGCGTCCCAGCCTATAGGGCTATAGGAATGGCCTACTTTTTTAGCAGCAGCGACTGGAAAAAGAAAACGGAAAGAGGTGATTACGAGTTGGTAACGGTAACCGTACGCGACAATAATATCGATCAGGCCCTGCGGGTTCTGAAGAAGAAAATGCAGCGTGAAGGTATTTTCCGCGAGATGAAGCTGCGCCGGGACTTTGAAAAGCCCTGTGAACGCCGCAAGCGCGAGAAAGCCGAAAACATCCGCCGTTCGCGGAAAATGGATCGTAAACGTCGCGATCGCTACTAACCTTTTTTCTGTTACAGAAGAATTCGAAAGACCGCCCCTTGGGGCGGTTTTTTATTGCCCCATCCGCCCTGTGTTTCATTTCACCCCTTCTTTTTAAACGCCAGGACGCCACGCCGGCTTGACCGGGGGATGACAATCTTAGGGGTAACAGTTTTTATTGCCGCCGCCCGGCCTTTCGCTTACCATAAAGGGAAGCCGTGCGTGGGTGGTCCGTGCGCGGCTCAGGGCTTAAGAACCCTTTACATTGACGGCTGGCATCAGCCGCTATTGGTGCGTTTCTCTTTTTCGGGACAAACGTATCAACGATGCACTCGGTCTTTATGACCGGGTGGCGGTGGCGTATGTCCAAGGCTTCGGCCTAAAGGCCATGGCGCCGTTTTCAATGTAACGGTTCTTAACACCCGGTCGCCAGAGACACCTCTGGTGATTTTTTCCTCCAAAGGAAAAGGGTCAGAACCGATGCGTATATTTTTCCTTGTCCTGTTTACCGTCCTCGCCATTCCCCTCACCGCGCCCGCCGCCTGCACCGGGCCGGGCGGCGCGGAATCGCAAAGCCGTTATGATTTCGGCCTCAACAAAATGTTTTTCTGCGATGGTGACAACTGGGTCGAGATGGGTGGCGGCGGTGGTGGTGGTGGCACCGTTCTGCCCCTGAACTGCAGCACCGTGACCGCCTCCGTTCCCACCACGGGCACCGGCTGGAGAAACGCGTCGGTGAGCTGTTCCGCGGGCACGGTCGTCGTGGGTGCGGGCATCAACTGCGGTAGCGCCCAGAGTCAGAACAACCCATCGGGCAACGGCTGGGCCGGCTCGTGCTACAACAGCACCGGCACCCTGTACGCGCGCTGCTGCGAAACCGCGACCGGCGCGCCGGCAACGCCCGAAACCGATCCGAAGATCGCCGATACCAGCAGCGGAAAATGGTGCCGAGGCACCGGCAGCCAGATCGTCTGCGATCAGAACGCCCCCAGCGCCAGCGCCGACAATCTCGGCAATCATACCGCCACGACCAACCTTGCCATGGGCAATAACAAGATCACCGGCCTGGGCGCGCCGACCCTCAACACCGACGCCGCGACGAAGAAATATGTCGATGATTTAATTGTGATCAGCAACTGCAGCGGCACGGTCCATGACGGCGGATGCTGGCATATGAGCGACCGGGAAGGATCATGCCTGGAGACCTGTGTAAACCGTGGCGGGTATGTCAACAGAACAAGCAGCCATGATACATTCGCAAAATGTGCCGCTTTGCTCGATGCGATCGGCGCACCCGGCACTGGCCCCACTGCATCAGTTGCCGCTGGAACAGGAGTTACTGCTCTCGATGGGACATGTACCGCTTACATGAACAACGGCAGCAGGCGCCATCAATTGGGTACGCTCAACCCGACGACACATTACAATACCAACAGGGCCTGCTCCTGCGCGCGGTAAAAAAAAGCGGACCGCGCTTGACTTATCACTCATAAATATGATTATATTCCTATTATATTTTGTGTGATAACAAGGAGATAGGAATTTTTTGGGTAAAAGCGACGAACGAACTGAAGGATCCGGATTCGCCTGCCGGATCAAGACTATAGCGCGGGCTTGGGCTGGGAGGTCGTGGACGTGTTCATGTCGGTGTAATGATTGAGCACGTCGCGCCAGCGTCCCGAATATTCCGGGTTCTGGATTTTGATGAAGGTATAGCCGCCGGGATTGGATTCGCTTTTGATCACCTGCGCGAGCGGCAGGACCCGGTCCTTGACGAGGTTGTCGAGAATGAAATCGCCCTGATCGGTGCGCGCGGTCAATATGGCGTGCCCCTCGCCGTTCGACTGTCTTACGACGGTGATCAAAAGCTGCGATTCATTCCAGTGCCCGGTATCGATCAGCCAGCGGCGCTTCTCCAGAACATAGTCTTCGCAATCGCCGATATTGCCGGTGGGATAGGCCCATTTCTCCTCGACGCCATAGGCGTCGATATCGCCGAACGGGCGGATGTTGGTGTTGATGATCTCGTTGACCACGACCAGTTCCTGCCACGCTTCCCGCGTCAGAACCTTGGGCGATATGTCCTGTGTGACGACCGCGCACTCGGCGGCCTGGATGGCGCTGGCGCGGCAGAATTCGTGATGGCCGAGGGGAATCGACGTCCCGCCGCCGAAATGGATGATGCTGCCCGCGGCGAACTGGGGGCCTGCCTCGGCCATGTCGTTCCACAGCGCGGCAGCCGTCCCGATAAAGGCGGCGCACAATGTCCGTACAGCGTTACCCGGTTGTTTCATCGTATCCCGCCTCCCCTCGAAGCAGGTGATACTTATACCCCAGAATTTACATTATGTAAATATAATTTCATCGGTGTGCCGGGCCAGAAAGGCCTGCTCCTCTGGCCCGACCAGCGGCGCCAGCGTGGCGCAAAGCCGCCGGTGATACGCGCGCAACCATTCCTTCTCCCCCGCGTCGAGCAGTGTCGGATCGATCAGACGCGCATCGTACGGGCACAGCGTAATGGTTTCAAACCCCAGCATCGCCTTTCCGGTTTCGGCGCAGGTGCCGGTCTCGACGACAAGGACGAGGTTCTCGGTGCGGATGCCGTAATGGCCTTCGCGGTAATATCCCGGTTCGTTGGAAATGATCATGCCCGGCTCCAGCGCGTCCCTGCCGCGCGGGCTGATCGACGCGGCTTCCTCGTGGACGCTCAGGTAACATCCGACGCCGTGCCCCGTGCCGTGGGCGTAGTCCAGCCCTTCCTGCCACAACGGCGCACGCGCCAGTGCATCGACCTGCGCGCCCGTCGTGCCCGCGGGAAAGCGGGCGCGCGATACGGCAATATGCGCCTTGAGGACGAGCGTGTAATGACGCTTCTGTTCATCGTCCGGCGTGCCGATCGCGACGGTGCGCGTGATATCGGTCGTGCCGTCTTCATACTGCGCCCCGGAATCGATCAGCAGAATGCCCGGCGCCGTGATGGTGCGGTTGGTGTCCTCTCCGGCGCGATAATGCACGATGGCGCCGTTCGGGCCGAACCCGGCGATCGTGTCGAAACTGGTTTTCTTATATTCCTTCGCCCGTGCGCGGATTTCCGTCAGCGTCTTTTCAACCGACAATTCGCTTTGCGCGCCGCCGGGCGCTTCACGCTCCAGCCAGCACAGGAACGTCACCATCGCCGCGCCGTCGCGGATATGCGCGCTGCGCATCGCATTCTGTTCGGCCAGCGATTTACGGGATTTGGGGGCGATACACGGATCTTTTTTATTGGCGAGCGTCGCGCCCGCCGCTTCGAGAATCATCTTGAACCAGTAACTACCCCGCGCTTCGTCGAACCAGACGGTCTTGCCGCTTTTGGCCAGCGCGATCAGCTCGCGCTCCAGCGTATCGGGCGCGGCGACATGCACGCGGTTGCCCAGATGCCCGCGCACGGCATCGTCCAGTTTCGCCGCGTCGATAAACAGCTGCACGCTGCCGTCTGCGCGAATGATCGCATAAGACAGCGGCACCGGCGTGTGCGCGACATCACCACCGCGTATGTTCAAAAGCCACGCAATCGAATCCGGCAGCGTGATGACTGCCGCGCCCGCTTCGCCCGCGCGCAGTTGCGCGGCAATATCATCGATCTTGTCTTTGGCGTTTGTGCCCGCGAAGCGATCGGGAAAAACCGTCACTTTCGCCGCCGGCGGCGCGGGACGATCGCGCCATACGGCGTCGAGCGGATTGCGGTCCAGCGCCTTGACCGCGATGTCCCGGTCTTCAAGCTTTCCGATATCCGCCACACTGTGCAGACGCGGATCGAAACCGATTATCTTGCCGGGCGCGTGTTCGTCCAGCCACGCGGCGATGGACGTCCTGGTGATATCGACGAGCGCGAACAAACCGGAATCGACCTGCTGTTTAAGCTGGATGGTATAGCGCCCGTCGCTGAGTACGGCAGCGCGGTCGGCCAGCACGATGGCGCACCCCGCCGACCCGGTGAAACCGGATATCCAGCGCAGGCGCTCCGCGCACGCGGGCACGTTTTCGCCCATGAACTCATCCCCGCGCGGGATCAGGAAGCCGTCCACGCCTTGGGCGGCGAGTTCCCGGCGCAGGGCGTGAAGGCGGTCGGCATAAAGGCTTGTGTTCGCGGTCATAGCGGAGGATTATATGACAGGGTCAAACGTACGTCCATAAAAGGCGACAAAGGGATGCTCAGTTATCTGCTGCTTGTGGTTGGCATACTCGTGCTTGTGGCGGGCGCGGCGTCGTTCATCCGCAACGCGAACCGCGAACAGCTTGCAACGCTCGTCATTGTCATCGGCACGCTCGGCACGTCGGCGCTGGTTTTCATCCTCGCGATCACGGGCCGCCTGCCCGCCATTTTTGGGATCGCGACGGCGCTGTGGCCGCTGATCTATTCGATCTGGAAATCGTACCAGCAGGTCAAAGCCGAAGAAAAAGTCTACGCGCATTTAAGCAGCCTCAACAACTCCATGGCCCGCGCCGAAGCGCTCGCCGTGCTGGGCCTGAAAGGCGCGCCGGATGAAACCGCCATCCGCGCCGCGCACCGCCGCCTGATGCTGCGCCTGCATCCGGACACCGAAGGTTCGCAATGGCTGGCGCAGAAAATTAACATGGCGCGCGACGTTCTCCTCAGGGATCTGGGAGCATGAAACCCTTATGACTGGACACAAAGCCCGGAATTATGCCAGAAAGGCGCAGATTTACGGGGTAGAATCATGACCGCAAAAAACGCTTTCAAACCTGTCCGCAAGGCCGTCTTCCCGGTGGCCGGTCTGGGCACGCGCTTCCTGCCCGCGACCAAGGTCATGCCGAAAGAGATGCTGCCCATCAACGACCGCCCGCTGATCCAGCACGTGTTCGAAGAAGCGCG
>CAYPCP010000067.1:0-10269 GCA_964409255.1 uncultured Pseudobdellovibrionaceae bacterium | reverse complement strand
CATGACGATGCCGAAATCAAATACTCCACGGTCCAGAACTGGTGGCCGGGCGACGAAAGCGGCAAGGGCGGGGTTTATAACTTCGTCACCAAGCGCGCGATCTGCGAGGGGCGTAATTCCAAAGTGTCATGGACGCAGGTCGAAACCGGTTCGGCCATCACGTGGAAATACCCGTCCTGCATTTTGAAGGGCGAGGGGTCGCAGGGGGAATTTTATTCCGTCGCGATCACGAACAATTACCAGCAGGCCGACACCGGCACCAAAATGATCCACATGGGCGCGAACACGAAAAGCCGCATCGTGGCCAAGGGCATTTCCGCCGGGAAGTCCGATTCGACCTATCGCGGCCTTGTTAAAATCATGCCGGGGGCGGATGGCGCGCGTAACTTTACGCAGTGCGATTCCCTTCTGATCGGCGATCAATGCGGCGCGCACACTGTTCCGTATATCGAAAGCAAAAATAAAACGGCGACGCTCGAACACGAGGCGACGACCTCTAAAATTTCCGAAGACCAGCTTTTCTATTGCCAGCAACGGGGGATCAGCGAGGAAGAAGCGCTCGCCCTCATCGTCAACGGCTTCTGCAAGGATGTGCTTCAGAAACTTCCCATGGAATTTGCCGTGGAAGCTCAAAAACTCGTTGGAATCTCACTAGAAGGAAGTGTTGGATAATGATGAATAAACTTTTTGATAAAATTAATATGGTCTGTGTTCTGCGCGGCGCCGGTCTGTTCCTGATCGTGCTTTATATCATCCAGGCATTCGTCAATGCCTCGCGCGGATCGGAAATCGGCGATATGGGCCTGATTTTCCTGGTCACGATCGCCAACGGCATTTTCCAGCCGTTCGTCCTTCTCGGTATCGCCGAAGTGATCGAGCGTCAGCGCGACAAGGTTTAAGATGATCGACATTAAAAATCTTCACGCCTCGATTGATGGCAAGGACATTCTCAAAGGGATCGATCTGACGATCGAGCCCGGGAAGGTGCATGCCATCATGGGGCCGAACGGGTCGGGGAAATCGACCCTGTCTTACGTCCTCGCGGGGCGTGAGGATTATGCGGTCACGGATGGTGACGTTCTTTTAAACGGCGAAAGCATCCTCGATATGCCGCCGGAAGAACGCGCCGCCGCGGGCCTGTTCCTCGCGTTTCAGTATCCCGTGGAAATTCCGGGCGTGCAGATGACGACGTTCCTCAAAACCGCGCTGAATGCCGTTCGCAAGGCGCGGGGTGAGAAGGAGCTGGATGCGATCGACTTCCTGAAGCTCATGAAGAAAAAATGCGCTGAACTGGGCATTTCGGATGAGATGATGAAGCGTGCCGTGAATACCGGTTTTTCCGGCGGGGAAAAGAAACGCAACGAAGTGCTGCAGATGGCGATGCTGGAGCCGAAATTCGCCGTACTCGATGAAACGGATTCCGGTCTGGATATCGACGCGCTGAAAATCGTGGCTGATGGCGTTAATAAAATGCGTGGCCCTGATCGCTCGTTCCTTGTGATTACGCACTATCAACGTCTTCTGGATTACATCAAGCCGGACGTGGTGCATGTTCTGGCCGGTGGCAGGATCGTGAAAACCGGCGGCCCGGAACTGGCGCTGGAGCTGGAGAAAAAAGGTTATGCCGACATACTGGGGGAGGCCGCGTAAGTGAGCGTCAACCCCGACCATATTCCCGGTCCGAAGCTGGAGCGGTGGAAATACACCAATCTGCCGCGCGCGCTGAAAAACATGGCGCTGGAACCTGCGCGTCTGGGGTGGTCGGATAATGTCAAGCTGATGAACCCCGATGCGCCGGGCGCGATGCAATACCGCGACATGATGCTCTGGGACCTGAACACCCAGGATTCGCGCGATATCAAATTTTTAAATGGTTCTGATGAAATCGCCATCGATGCGCAGGCGGGGCAATATTTGTCTCCGCGCCTCATCATTCATGTGCGTGCCGGCGAAGATGTGACTATTATCGAACGCCAAGGCGGAAAGGGTGCCTACTGGAAAAATGGCGTAACCCAGATCACCGTCGATGCCAATGCGCGTCTGCGTCATTACCGGTTTTTCGATGAAGCCGACGGCGGGGTATCGACACAGTCCGTCCATGTTAAAATCGCCCGCGATGCCCGTTATGAAGGGCTGAACATCATTGGTGGCGCGGGAACCGTGCGCAATCAGTTTCATGCCGAAATTCAAGGCCCCAATGCCGATTGCACGATCAGCGGGATTAACCTTCTTTCCGGCGCGCAGCACGCGGATACAACGATCACGATTGAGCATCAGGCGCCGAACTGCACGTCCAACCAGCTTTTTAAAAACGTTGTGACCGATAAAGCGCGCGGCGTGTTTCAGGGGAAGGTGCATGTGCATCAGATAGCCCAGAAAACGGACGGGTATCAGCTTTCCAACACGCTGCTTTTGTCGCCGCTGGCGGAAATGGATACCAAGCCGGAACTTGAAATTTACGCTGACGACGTCAAATGTTCCCACGGCGCGACGACCGGGCAACTGGACGACGAACCGTTGTTCTACATGCAATCGCGCGGCATTCCAGAGCAGCAGGCGCGGGCATTGCTGATTGAATCTTTTGCCCTGCGCGGCCTTGAAAAAGTAACGGATGAAGGCATCGTCATGGAAGTGGGAACGCAGGTCGCGGAATGGTTGAAGCAGCATGTTAAATAAAGCCAGCAATCCGGTCGATATCGGCGTGTACCGCGAAGATTTTCCCTCGATGCTGCTCGAGGTGAACGGAAAGCCGCTTGCCTTCCTCGATACCGCGGCCAGCGCGCAAAAACCGCGGGCGGTCATGTACACGATGATCGATGCGATGGAGCGTCATTACGCGAATATCCATCGCGGTCTTTATCATTTCTCCCGCGTGACGACGCAGATGTACGAGGGGGCGCGGGTTAAGGCGGCTGAATTTATCAATGCGCCGTCGGATAAGGAAGTTATCTTCACCCGCAACACCACCGAAGGTATCAACCTGGTCGCGCAATCCTATGGCCGCGCGTTCCTTAAGGCGGGGGATGAAATCATCCTCACGGAAATGGAACATCACGCGAATATCGTGCCGTGGCATCTGCTGAAGGACCAAATCGGCGTTGTAATCAAATATATTCCCGTAACGGAAGAGGGAACGCTTGATCTCTCGGCGCTCGATACGCTGCTGACGGATAAAACGCGCTTCGTGTCTTTTACGCATATTTCAAACGCGCTCGGCACGATCAACCCGGCAGCGGATATCGTAAAAAAAGTTCGCGGGTTCAATCCTGATATCAAAATCCTGATCGACGGTTCGCAGAGCATCGTTCACATGCCGATTGATGTGCAGGCCTTGGGATGTGATTTCTTTGCGTTTACCGGGCATAAACTTTACGGGCCGAGCGGGATCGGGGTCCTGTGGGGCCGTGCTGACATTCTCAATGCGATGCCGCCGTATCAGGGTGGCGGCGACATGATCGAAACCGTGAGGCTCGAAGGCTCGACATTTAAGCAGGCGCCCGCACGGTTCGAAGCGGGCACGCCGGCGATCGTTCAGGCGATCGGGCTTGGCGCGGCGTTCGATTATCTTCATGCCATCGGCGTCGATGCGATCAATGCGCACGAAGCCGCGCTTCTGGATTATGCGACGCAGAAGATTACATCAATTGACGGGATCAGAATTTACGGCCCCAAAGCCGGGCGTGCGGGAATTATTTCCTTCACCGCCGACTGGGCGCATGCGTCGGATATCGCCATGATCCTCGATAAAACCGGGGTCGCGGTGCGGTCCGGACATCATTGCTGCATGCCCCTGATGAAAAAACTGGGTGTTGAGGCGACCGTGCGCGCATCCATCGGGATGTATACGAACAAGGCGGATATCGATGCGCTGATGACGGGGCTGAAAAAAGCGAAGGACATGCTGGCATGAAAATCGATCCTGTGGCCGATGAAGAAATGGTCCGTAACGCCGTGGGCGATGATTACGATGAGCTGGCGGAGCCGCCGCTGATCGAGCTGGCGAACCATCCGCTCGTTCCGCTTATTCGTAAAAATCTGAAGGATATTTATGACCCGGAAATTCCGGTCAATATTTACGAGCTTGGCCTGATCTACAAAATCGACGTGAAAGACGTCGAAGACGGTCAGGCGGATGTTGCCATCACGATGACGCTGACGTCGCCCGCGTGCCCCGTGGCGCAGGAAATGCCCGCCTGGGTGCAGGGCGCGGCGTTCAAGGTTGAAGGCGTGCGGCATGTCGATATCGACATGGTGTGGGACCCGGCGTGGGACCCGTCGAAAATGGCGGAGACCGCTAAACTCCAGCTTAATATGTTTGTGTGAGAATAGAGTATGAGCATGAACCCGATCACATTGACCGATGACGCCGCAAAGGCCATCAAATCCAAGACCGCCGCGAAAGAAGGCGCGCTCGGCCTGCGCCTGTCGATTAAATCGACGGGTTGTTCGGGCAACTCCTATGTCATGGATTTCGCGATGGATGAAAATCTGGCCGCCGACGACAAAATCGAAAAAGACGGCGCGGTGCTTTACATCCCCAAAACCAACTCATGGATGTTGTTCGGCATGGAAGTCGGTTACGCGGAAGGTAAACTGCAAAGCGGTTTTACGTTCACCAATCCGAACGAGACGGGCCGCTGCGGGTGCGGGGAGAGTTTCTCCGTCGAGCGGCACTAATAAGCACGCCAGATTCCAGATACAACAAAGGGCCTCGCGAGAGGCCCTTGGCTTATATTCTTAGAATGAACCGCTAACTACGGCTGGGACGGCTTTGCTGCCAGGCCAAAACCAAGGCCGAGCGAAGCGCCGGTGCGTGGGAAAGCAGCCAGTTTCGGCAGCGCGCGCGATGCAAGAGCATCGGGGCTGGTAGAACCGCTGTAAAGTTTGCTGGGTCTCGAAAACATTTTTAACTCCCTCTCTCTGTACTGTTATACGCCGCGGCGTATTCCATATAAAGCTCCTCGTCGGAAGCTCCCGCTAAGTATGCTTTATAGACCCCATTAAGCCCTAATTTGGCCAGAGAGTCAAGAAAATCGGAATAAATCGAAGAATTGGCTAATTCTTTCGTAACCATGCAGGCATGGCGGATGGTGTCGAGGTTCCGGGCGTGAATAAAGGCAGCATATTCAAGCACATCCTTCATCGGGTCCGGGGCGCGGTTGCCGGAATATTCGAGGTCGGCTTCCCGCAGGCTTTTGACCAGCTGGATGGCGATGTCCGGGGTGGCCGCGGCGGTCTTGGCCGGCACCTGCAGATAGATGGTTTTCAGGTCGGCGGAGAAGCCGGATTCGCCGTTTCCTTTGAGGATGTGGACGGGGATACGGTGGTGGTCCATGACCTTGACCAGAATCTTGCCGGTCGGGGTCTGGAGAAGCATTTCGCGCGCGCCGCTGATGATCGCGTCGGCATGCGCATGCCCATAGGAAATCGCATTGGTCTGCGTTCCCTTGTCGCCGAAGGCGCCTTTAAGCTGGTTCTTTTCTTCGTCTGTGCCCGGCATTGTCTGTTCCTACATAAAGCTGCCGCGCGGGACAGCGTTCACAATCATTTTACGGTTGGAAATATGGACGCGCCCGCGGCCCGTGACCGTCACGGTCGCACGCAGCATCAACCCTTCGTTATAAAGATCGGTATCGACCGTATACGTATCGCGGTTCGGATCGTATTCGACGCGCGGCTGATGATGCCCGCGCATGACGGCGTCGAGCGCCACAGGGTCGAGTGAATCCAGCAGCGGCATATCCTGCGCCTGACGCATCATCACGCTGTCGCCGTCTTCCTCGTCGCTGACATGCTTGAAATAAAAGGCCAGATAGTCGAGGACGTGAATTTCGTTGAGCGCGAGCGCCCCTTTATCGTTCACGGTGTGAATCGGGTGTTCGGTCCCGTCCAGATAATGGAAGAAGGTCCCGTCGCCCAGATATTGAAAGGTGAACGAGGGCAGGGACGCGTAATTCGTGATCCGGTAGAGGAAAAAGTTCTTATAAAACGGCAGCCATGCCCGTTCCACATCCGTGGAGCCGCGCGAAATAAGCCCCGGCTCGGCAGCGGATTTGACGCTGTCGATGATTTTCAGGGTGTCATCGCGATTGAGGCGTTGCCAGGTTTGCATAAGAGTACGTTCGTCCCCACGAAGGTTCTACCCGCTATTTCCGCAGGTTTCAGACAGATTATCAACTCTTTTTGCAAATTTGCAAATTTGCCCCGGGATGTGTCACCCTGTGGGGGCCGAAGGCCCTTCAGGCGGCTTCCGCCATGGTCGGGGACAGGGCGGCCAGCGCTTCTTCCAGTATCTCCGCCGTGGTGCCGTCTTCGTGGGCCGAAGACAGGATCTGGCGGTATTTTCTGGCCCCGCGCTCGCCCGGGAACATGCCTGTCATATGGCGGACAATCGATTTCACGGGTGTGCCGAATTCCTCTTCCTGCGCGCGGATATAGGGAATCATGGCGCGCACGACCGCTTCGGGCGGGAGCGTGTTTTGATTGCCGAAAATCTCACGCTCAATCGCGTTCAGGAACCACGGGTTCTGATAGGCTTCGCGGCCGATCATCACGCCGTCGAAAACATCCAGATGCGCCTTGATATCCTCGACCGCGCGAATGCCGCCATTCACGACGATGCGCAGGTGCGGGTATTTGTTTTTGATCGCGGCGGCAATGTCGTAACGCAGCGGCGGCACTTCGCGATTTTCCTTCGGCGACAATCCCTGCAGCCACGCCTTGCGCGCATGGATGACGAACATCGTGCAGCCCGCATCCGCGATGCGTCCGATGAACGCGTCAAGGAACGGCAGGTCGTCGGAATCATCAATCCCGATGCGGCATTTTACCGTGACAGGCACCGACGTTTTTTTAATCATCGCGGCGACGCAATCCGCGACGACGTCCGGTGTATCCATCAGGCATGCGCCGAACGCGCCTTTTTGCACGCGGTCCGACGGGCACCCGCAATTGATGTTGATTTCGTCATACCCGTATTCCTCGCCCAGGGCGGCGCAGGCCGCGAGGTCGTCGGCATCGCTGCCGCCGAGCTGGAGCGCGAGCGGGTGTTCCTGGGTCGAATAACGCAGGAAGCGGTCCGCATCGCCATGGATGATCGCGCCCGTCGTCACCATCTCGGTGTACAGGCGCGCATGCGGCGAGATGAGGCGGTGGAAATACCGGCAGTGCCGGTCCGTCCAGTCCATCATCGGGGCGATACTGACTTCCTTGTTGTCGTTTTTCATTCTTTCCAGCCTTGAAGCTCGCGGGTTTTTATCATAATTAGGAAGGGAAGGACCATCAAAAATGACCCGCATTATCGCTTTTCTTGCCCTTGTTGCCCTGTTTGCCGTGCCCGGTTCCGCCCGGGCGCAGGATAACGCTGTTTCCGCCGCCGCGCCGCCCGCCGCAGAGGATGCGGTGAAACCGGTCCCGTCGCCGGCGGCGTACCAGACCTCCGGCCTGCCGATCCCGCGTTTCGTGTCGCTGCGGGCTGACAAGGACAAGGTGTTTGTCCGGTCCGGCCCCGCGCTGCGTTACCCAGTGAAGTGGATCTACCAGAAGGAAAAGCTTCCGGTCGAAGTCATTCAGGAATTCGATACCTGGCGCAAAATCCGCGATTTTGAGGGCGATGAGGGGTGGATCCATCAATCGCTGCTCAGCGGGCAGCGCACGGTGCTGATCAAGGCGGACGATCTCGTCCCGCTGCAAAAAGACGAGGACGCGCCCGAGCGTCTGGTCGCCAAGCTGGAGCCGGACGTCATCGCGGATCTTACGCGTTGCGACAGGACGCTGTGCGAAGTCAGCGCGGGCGGCTTTTCCGGTTGGGCCGACCGTAAATATCTTTGGGGCATTTACGCCGATGAGGAATTGGATTAATTTTAAAGGACGGTGATTCGCCGTCACGACAAGATCAACCCACGCCTTATCCACAAACCCCAGACTATCCCTTTTTACCCACCCCAACGCTTCAGACCCATGCTCGATTTTATGAACAAGGCCGAAGTGGCCGTACGGATTCACGATTCGATTCAGGCCCTGTGCTTCGACGCCGATTACGGCACCGACACGATGAAAGCGACGCTGCTTTTGTCGGGCATGGCGGTGGAAACGGCGTTCCTTTTCGACAACCACGAAGAAGCGCTCGAAGGGATGTTCGAACGCCTTGCCGATCTGCTGGGCTGCGAACCGCTCGACGGCCCGATGGCGCGCAAGGCGCTGCCGCCCGCAACGCTGGTCGATTTCGACACGGAGCAGGGGCGCGCAATGGCGCGCGAGTTTTTCGAGGAATGGCTCGACTGCGGATATGAGTTCCACGAAATGCTGTTGTTCATTCTCCAGCAGACGTTCAACCGCTGGGAAATTTACGGCCAGGCGAAGGCGGAGACATTCCGTCTTTTCGTCGAAGGCACGTACAAGGCCATGGCCTATGAACTGGCGGCGCAGGAGATTTGCGACGCGGTCATCGAACAGAAGATCGGCGTCGATCAATGGTCGCTGGGCGATTCCATTTCCGGTCTTGCCGGGATGGCGGGGCGCAAGCTTGCGCTTTCGCATGAGGGCAAGGACCAGTGCTGCTGGTTCCGCGGGTCGGAGCTGCCGGACCTGCTCGACCAGACGGCCTATGTCATGACGCAGGAAGCGGTGCGCCTCGGCCTCAATTCGACCACGGACTGGCGTTTCGGCCTGCCGGCCAACGATACGCCGGCCAATCCGCCGCTGAGCCTTATTCGCAGCGTTGAGCCGCTCTGCCGCGGCTTCTTCGACGCCATCGGGATGACCGATTCCGAAGATCAGGCCATCGCCTGCGCCAAGGCCACGGGCCGGATGCTGGCCGTAGCCGCCGGCGGGCAAAAGCCGGATATGGAACCCGCCATCGCCAAGCCGCTGGCCATGGCCGCCCTTACGGAGAGCTATAAAGGGGTCTGTGTGGAATATGCGGTGGTGTCTTGATCTGACGGTCATAACCCGCTAAGTATTTCCTTATGTCCATACAAGACGCAGTGAAGAAACTCATGGAATTCGTTCCCCAGTCGTCCTACAGCTTTGACGAGCTGATTGAATGCGGAAAAGGCAAGCTCTTTGGCGAAGGCAATGCGAAATTGCCGTTGCCGCCGATGCTGATGTTTGACCGCATCGTTAAAATCACCACCGAAGGCGGTGCGCACGGGAAGGGCGAAATCGTCGCCGAACTCGACGTCAACAAAGACCTGTGGTTCTTTGAGTGCCATTTTAAAGGCGATCCGGTCATGCCGGGCTGTCTGGGCCTTGATGCGATGTGGCAATTGCTGGGCTTCTATCTCGGCTGGACGGGTGCGCCCGGTTCGGGCCGCGCGCTGGGCCTGGGCGAATTGAAATTCTCCGGTCAGGTGCTGCCGACCACCAAGCTGGTCAAATATGTCATCGACATCAAGCGCGTGATCAACCGCCGCCTCGTCCTCGGCATTGCCGATGGCCGCGTCGAAGCGGACGGCCAGGTGATTTACGAAGCCAAGGACCTGAAGGTCGGGCTGTTCGATAACACCGCCGCCCTTAGCCCGGCTTAATCCAAATTCTTTAAACCTTGTCATAACCATCTGATTCCAAAAGAGGATTCGGATCCTTCAGTTCGTTTGTCGTTTTTCCGCGCAAGCGGGCCACAGCGGCCCAAAATATAGGAATATATTCATATATTTTAAGTCGTAAATCAAGTCTTTTACAGGCCGGAACACCTTGTCACCCCGCGCCCGAATGATTAAATTCCCCCTTATGAATCAGACACAAAAACGCGTCGTCGTGACGGGCATGGGTATTATTTCGTGCATCGGGAACGACAAGGATACGGTGCTTGCCGCGCTCAAAGCCGGCAAGTCGGGCATCACTTTCTCGCAGGACTATGCGGACCGGGGTTTCCGCAGCCAGGTCTGTGGCAAGCCGGATATCAATCTGGAAGAAGCGATCGACAAGCGCCTGTGGCGTTTCATGGGTGACGGTGCGGGGTATGTGCATCTTGCGATGGAACAGGCGATCAAGGATGCCGGGCTTGAAGAAAACGAAGTCTCGCACGACCGCACGGGGATCATCGTCGGTTCCGGCGGCCCGTCGACGCGCGCGCAGGTTCTTGCCGCCGACACGGCGCGTGAGAAAGGCGCCAAGCGCGTGGGCCCGTTCGCGGTTCCGAAATGCATGAGCTCGACCACCTCGGCGACGGCCGCGACGAATTTCAAGATCAAGGGCGTGAATTACACGATCTCGTCCGCGTGTTCGACGTCGGCGCACTGCATCGGCAACGCGGCGGAGCAGATATTG
>CAYPCP010000066.1:0-10398 GCA_964409255.1 uncultured Pseudobdellovibrionaceae bacterium | reverse complement strand
CGCACATCATCGCCGTGTGCCAGCCCGCCGTGCCTGTGCTGGCCGCCGTTTCGCTGATGGCCGCCGACGACGATCCGAACCAGCCGCTCACCATGACGCTGATGGGCGGCCCGATCGATACGCGCATTTCAAAAACCGCCGTGAACAAACTCGCCGAGGAGCGCCCCCTCAACTGGTTTGAAAACACTGTTGTCCAGAACGTTCCCGCCTATTACCCCGGTGCGTTCCGCCGCGTGTATCCTGGCTTCCTCCAGCTCTCTGGCTTCATGTCGATGAACCTCGACCGCCACGTTGGCTCACACATGAAATTTTACCAGCACCTCATCCAGGGCGACGGCTCCTCCGCCGAATATCACCGCAAATTCTATAACGAATATAATGCCGTCATGGACATCACGGCGGAGTTCTACTTGCAGACCGTCGACACCGTATTCCAGCGTCACTTGCTGCCGCGCGGCCAGATGAAATGGCGCGATCCGCTCACCCATAAGCTCGTGCCGGTGAAGCCTTCCGCGGTCACGCACACAGCGATCCTGACGATCGAGGGCGAACTCGATGACATTTCATCGCGCGGCCAGACCACCTCCGCGCACGATCTTTGTTACAATCTGCCGCAGAGCAAGCAATATCACCACTTCCAGCTGCAGACCGGCCACTACGGCATCTTCTCCGGCGGCAAGTGGCGTAATGACATCATGCCGCGCGTGCGCCACTTCATCCGCAACTTCGATAAGGACGTCGACCGCGTGCCCGCGAAGGACCTTGAAAAAATTCCGGACATCGCGCCCGACCGCTTCAATCGCGACAAGCATGGCGCCGCGGCGGTCAAACGCTGGCTCAAGGAACAGGAAGCGCTGAAAAACGCGCCGAAGAAGGACCGCTCCGAAGACGGCCTTACCCCCGTCCACAAAAAAGACCAGCAAGACGCCTGAGATTATATCCACATCCGAATGGCCGGAATGCTGCGCTGCGTCTACCCAGGCCACGCGGCCAGCCTCATACTTCTCCCGAAATATAAGGGAGGTATCGCACGATGTCTTTGGCCGGGAATCTCGCACGCGTCGATATGACAGGGCGGATTATGCCCTTCGATCTCCATGAGAATTTCAGCCGTGCGCTGCGCGGACAGTTTCGCGGCATGGCGCTGGCGCTCGACTCTGCGGCGGCACTCCACCGGCTTGCCGCCTTCGTCATGGCACCCACGCCGCTCGCGCCGCTCGCCCGCGCCGCCGGAAATATCGAAGACGCCTGGGCGCGCTTCCTGACTCACTACAGCAAAGACATCGTGCGCATACCGTTAAATTTCGACGGTCTCGTCATTGACGGTCAAACCGTGACCGTGACCGAACGCCCGGTTTACCAAACGCCTTTCGGACATCTCACCCACCTTGCCCGCACGGTGGACGATGGCCAACCGATCGGCCGCCGCGATCCGCCGCTTGTCATCTTCGCGCCGCATTCCGGACACCGCGTATCGCTGCTTCAGGAAACGCTCACGACCATGGCCCGCGATCACGACGTCTATTATGTGGAGATGAACGACGCGAATGCGATCCCCCTGCGCGCCGGCGGTTTCGATTACCACGACCATATCGATTTCTCCCGCGCGGCCATCGAAGAAGCAGGCCGGCACAGCGAGAAAAACGGCGGAACCCCGCGGGTTCACATCATGGCCGTATGCCAGCCTGGCCCCCCGGTTTTCAAGGCCTCCATGCTGCTCGCGTCATCAGACAGCCCCTATCGTCCGCGCAGCTTCGCCGCGCTCGCCAGCCCGTTCGACACACGCATCAGCCCCACCGCCGTGAATGACTTCGCGCGGTCGCGCTCGATGGAATGGTTTGAACGCAACGTCATCCATCCGGTCCCCGGCGGCCACGGGTACGAAGGCGAAGGCCGCCTTGTCTACCCCGGTTATCTGCAACGCGCGGGGTTCATTGCCAAGAGCATCGACTCCCACATCGAACACACGGTCCGCCTGCGCGACAATCTTCTCGCCGGGAACGAAGACGCGGTGCGCGCGAAAATGGAATTCGACGATGTGTTCCTCTTCGACATCGCATCCCTCACGGCGGAGTTCTATCTCCAGACAGTGAAATATAATTTCAAGGAAGATCATCTCCCGCGCGGCATGTTCGATCATCGCGGCGTCACGATCACCGGAAAAGAGAACCGCGACATCGCGATCATCACACTCGAAGGAGAGAACGATGATGTCACCGGACAAGGACAAACAGAATCTGTTCACGATTTGTGTTCGCAACTTCCGTCATCGATGAAACATCATTTGATGATTCCGGATGCGGGGCATTACTCTGTTTTCAGTCGCGGACCGTTCCAGAAAATCGCCGCGCCATGGTTAAAAAATGAGCTCAGAAACACCGATCCGCAGACGTACAGCACCCCTCTTTTAAGACCTTCTTAATCATGATATTTACCCCGCCTGTACGTCACCTTCGCCTGTTGCGCTGCGCAAAAAATCCTTTAATATTAATGCGTTGCAACAAAGAAATATAATTATCCACATTATGCAAAATAATTTTCATTTGAGCCTTGCCATCTATTCCCAAGTGGATATAGTCCATGCTATTCTTAATTATTAAGACCTTCATAGAGGACTGCATGGGCAAAAGGGTGAAACCCCTTCGTGCAGGGCGCGGACGCTCGCGCTCTGGCAGGGACAATTTGACTTCGGATCGGGAAGTGACCAATTCGGTCTATCCGTTTTCCGAAATCTCCAGCAAGCTGAAAGTTAACGTCAGCGGGCGGGCGAAGCGCATGGCCCTGCGCCTGGACCCCAAACATCGCGTGGTCCATCTTGTTGTTCCCAAACGCGTTTCTCTGAAAACCGCCTTTGAATTCGCCGAAGAAAACCGTGACTGGATCCGGGAAAAGATCCGTAACCTGCCCCGCCCCGTCGCGTTTCAGGATGGTGAAGTCCTGCCCATTATGGGCCGGGACCGCCGGATTGTCGTTCTTTACAATCCAGCTTTAAAAATGACCGATATCCAATTGAAAAAGGACGAACTTTTGGTTTTGACCAATAAGATCGATCCTTCGGCCCGCATCCGCCGCTTCCTGATCGAATTCGCCCGCGAACGTATCACGGAAATGACCCTCGAAAAGGCCTCCCAGATCCGCCGCAAGGTCCTGGAGGTTGATGTCCGCGACACCCGCTCCCGCTGGGGCTCGTGCGGCGAAGATGGCCGGATCTGCTTCTCCTGGCGCCTGATTTTCGCGCCGTTCAAGGCTCTCGACTATGTCGTGGCCCACGAAGTCGCCCACCTTGTCCACATGGACCATTCGGAAAACTTCTGGAATGTGTGTGAACGCCTGTCCCGGGACTACGACACCGGCAAGGACTGGATGCGCGATTTCGGGCACGACCTGATGCGCTTTGGTCACGAATAAGTTAGGTTTATCAACGATTTAAATATTCGAGCGCGCCGGCCAGAATGAGTTGGGCGGCCAGTTTATCGACAACTTCGTCTCTCTTTGTTCTCGACATATCCACAGAGTTAATCAGGAAGTCATCCACCGCGCTTGTGGACAATCTTTCGTCCCAGAAACCGATCCACAGACTTGTCCCCGCATCCGCCCCCAGCTGCTGTGGATAGTTCTTCAATTCATCCACAAACGACCGGACCCGGTCACAAGACGCGCTGACGCTGCCGTCCATATTGAGGGGCCACCCGACCACCAGCCCCCCCACCGAAAATTCCTTCATCACCTTGCCCAGCGCTTCGACATCGCGGATGAACTTCGTTCGCTCGATCGTTTTAAGCGGCGTGGCGATCGTCTGGTCGTCGTTGCTGATCGCAAGGCCGATCGTCTTCGTGCCGATGTCGAGACCGAGCAAGCGCACGTCCCGCGGGCATTGGTCGGCGATGTCTTTGAGGAGTCCGATCGGCATGTCCCGGTTATGGCATAAAAAACCCTTGGTATAAAGCGGACTTGGCGGTTAAAAAGAATGTCGATTAATTACGGAGCATCCATGGACATCGAAACGGTTCGCAAAGTGGCCCGCCTGGCCCGCCTGAAAGTCACCGAAGACGACCTCAATCGTTACGGCCCGCAGCTGACGAATATTCTGAAATTCGTCGAGCAGCTGGACGAAGTCGATACGGCGAGCGTCGAGCCGCTGGCCAACGTCGTCGACATCTCGCTGCGCCTGCGCGAAGACGAAGTGACCGACGGCGGCATTCAGTCCGAAGTGCTGGCCAATGCGCCGGAAAAAATGGAAGGCTTCTTCGTCGTGCCCAAGGTGGTGGAATAATCATGAAAGAACTGACAAACCTCACCCTCGCCGAAACGCTCAAGGGCCTCGAGAAAAAAGAATTCACGTCCGTCGAAACGACGAAGGCGCACATCGCCGCCATCGAAGCGGCACGCGGCCTTAACGCCTTCACCGTTGAAACGCCGGACCTCGCGCTCAAACAAGCCGCAGAGAGCGACAAGCGCCGCGCCGCCGGCAAGGCCGGCCTGATGGAAGGTGCGCCGATCGGGATCAAGGATCTGTTCTGCACGCGCGGCGTTTCCTCAACCGCCTGTTCGAACGTGCTCAAAGGTTTCAAGCCGGAATATGAATCGACCGTTTCGCAAAAACTGTTCGATGAAGGCGCCGTCATGCTCGGCAAGCTTAACATGGATGAATTCGCCATGGGTTCGTCGAACACAACAAGTGCCGCGGGCAATGTCATCAGCCCATGGAAACGCAAGGACGGCTCCAATGCCGATCTTACGCCGGGCGGTTCGTCGGGCGGTTCCGCCGCCGCCGTTGCCGCGCGCCTTGTGCTGGCCGCCACGGGTACCGATACGGGCGGTTCGATCCGTCAACCTGCGGCCTTCACCGGCATCGCGGGCATCAAGCCGACCTATGGCCGCTGCTCACGCTGGGGCATCATCGCGTATGCCTCCTCCCTCGATCAGGCCGGTTCGTTCGCGCGCACGCTCGAAGATGCTTCCATCATGCTTCGCGCAATGGCGGGCTTCGACGAAAAAGATTCCACCAGCGCCAACAAGCCGGTGCCCGATTTCGCCGCCGCGCTGACCGGTAACGTCAAAGGCCTGCGCGTGGGCATTCCCAAGGAATTCCGCGTCGATGGCATGCCCGCCGAAATCGAGGCGCTCTGGCAACAGGGTATCGACTGGCTGAAAAGCGAAGGCGCCGAAATCGTCGACGTTTCCTTGCCGCACACCAAATATGCGCTGCCGACTTACTACATCATCGCGCCCGCCGAAGCGTCTTCGAACCTCGCGCGTTACGACGGCGTCCGTTACGGCACGCGCATCGAAGGCAAAGACCTGACGGAGACGTATGAGCTATCGCGCGCGACCGGCTTTGGCGACGAAGTGAAGCGCCGCATCATGATCGGCACGTATGTTCTGTCCGCCGGGTTCTATGACGCGTATTACATCAAGGCGCAAAAAGTCCGCCGCCTGATCCTGAACGACTATCTTAAGGCGTACGAAAAATGTGACGTGCTTCTCACGCCGTCCACGCCGTCGGCTGCCTTTGCCATCGGCGAAAACGAAGACGATCCGATCAAGATGTACCTCAACGACATCTTCACCGTGTCGGTCAACCTTGCGGGCCTGCCCGGCCTGTCGGTTCCGGCGGGTCTGGATGCGCAAGGCCTTCCGCTCGGCCTGCAGCTGATCGGCAAGCCATGGGATGAAGAGACGATCATCCGCGCTGGCGGCGTGATCGAGAAATGTGCTAATTTCAATGCTGTGCCGCAGATCCTCGGGAAGAAAGCGGCCTGATATAAAACAAAGGGAAAGGACCCGTTCATGCTGAAGTCGCTTGCCGTTCTGATTGCGTTACTGGTTCTTTCCTCTCCGGCCTCCGCCACGGCGATCACCAAGGAAACGGCCAACGCCTATTTCACCAATTGCCTGAACCAGCCTTCGCAAGGCATGTCGGATCAGACCAAGCAATATATGTGCGCCTGCACCGCCGCGAAGATGCAGGAAGGCATGACGGTCGAAGATATCAAGACGATGGGGCAGCAAAGTCAGGCCGGCCGCCTTGCCACCAACAAGATGATCATCAACGTCTACGCCCCCTGCATCGAATACCCTGCGCGCGACCATTATTACAGCACCTGCATGAGCAACCCGCAGACCAAGAACCTGACCAGCAACGTGCAGGGACTATGCGCCTGCCTGGGCAATCAGGTGGCGTCCTACCTGAAACAGAACGCCAAGAGCGAGTTCACCCGCATTCTTAAACGCACGCCCAACATCACCGATCCTATGAGCGCGCTGACCAACGACCCGGCCTTCACCCGCTTCGCCCAGACACGCATGACCGGCTGCGTCCGGTAAAACCGCGCACGCCATAATTGTTTCATTATTTCCCTCTAATACCGTTTGACGGGCCGGGGGAATTGAGAGAAACAAAGGGTCATGAACGCACACAAAAACATTCAGGGAATGATGCTGGCCGCCGCAGGCTTCAGCTTTTATTCCATCGGCGACGTTTTCATTAAATATGCCTGCGAGATTTACCCGCCCGAACAAGTCGCCCTGTTTGTGAATCTTTCCTTCCTGCCCCTGCTACTTTTGTTTGCAAACAAGGTTGGCGGGCTGATGCCGACCCTGCGCACCAAAAACCTGAAATGGCACCTTATGCGTTCGGTGCTGAGCATGGTGACCTTCTTCGCCGTCATGAAAGGGTTCCAGCAGCTTGGCATGGCCACCTCCTACACACTTTTGTTCGTCGCGCCGTTTATCGCCACCATTCTTTCGATCTTTTTCCTCAACCAGCGCATCGGGGTCTACCGCTGGGTATCGATCGCCATGGGGTTTGTCGGCGTGCTGGTGGTCCTGCGCCCCGGCATGGTCCCGCTGGAGCCTGCCGCCATCCTGATCCTGGTCGGCGCGACCTGTTACGCCTGCTCCACCATCATCATGCGCAAGGTCGGGGAAAACGAACCGTTGCTCGCCTTCTCTCTTTATGGCGCGGTCGTGGGGGCCATCGTCTTTGGCTCTTATATGCTGATCAAGGGGTCCTATATTCCGATGGAGCCGTCCCACCTCCTGTTTTTCGCCGGGACCGCCGCTTTCCATGTTTTCGCCGGGTTCTGGGTCAGCCGGGCGTTTTCCAGCTCGGACACCTCCGCCATCGCCCCCTTCCACTATGTTCAGCTTCTCTGGGGCGCGGCCTTCGGCTATTTCCTTTTCGATAAACCGATCGACCTCTGGACAGCCTTGGGCGGCGCCATTATTGTGGCTAGCGGTATCTTCATGATCTACCGCGAACATGTCCGCCACCGGGAAATAACCGTCGGGGTCGTTATGCACCCTGAATCGCTGGTCACGGAAACGCAGACGGAAAAAGTCATCGAAGATCGAGTTTAATCGATTTTGGAATTGGAATAATGGCACAGCTTCTTCAGGGACAAACGGGACAATGGGAAATCGTGATCGGTATGGAAGTCCATGCCCAGATCACAGCAAAGTCCAAGCTTTTCTCCGGCGCGTCGACTGAATTCGGCGCCGAACCGAACGCGCAGGTGTCGATGGTCGACGCCGCGATGCCGGGCATGCTGCCGGTCCTGAACAAATACTGTGTCGAGCAAGCGGTGCGCACGGGTCTTGGCCTGAACGCGCAGATCAACAGGCATTCGGTTTTTGAACGCAAAAATTATTTCTATCCCGACCTGCCGCAGGGGTATCAGATCTCGCAGTTCCTCCACCCTGTCGTTGGCAAGGGCGAAGTGGAAATCGATCTTCCCGACGGCACGTCGAAGAATATCGGCATCACCCGCCTTCACATGGAACAGGACGCGGGTAAGTCCCTGCACGATCAGCACCCGACAAAATCGTTCGTCGATCTGAACCGTTCGGGCTGCGCGCTCATGGAAATCGTGTCGGAGCCGGATATTCGCGGCCCCGAAGAAGCCGCCGCGTATCTTTCGAAGCTGCGCATGATCCTGCAATATCTGGGCACCTGCAACGGCAACATGGAAGAAGGCTCCATGCGCGCCGACGTCAACGTGTCCGTGCGCAAACCGGGCGACGGTCTCGGCACGCGCTGCGAAATCAAGAACGTCAACTCGGTGAAAGCGGTTCAGGCCGCGATCGAATATGAATCGCGCCGTCAGGTCGAAATCATCGAAGAAGGCGGCAGCATTAAACAGGAAACCCGCCTGTGGGACCCGGACAAGATGGAAACGCGTTCGATGCGCTCCAAGGAAGAAGCGCATGACTATCGCTACTTCCCCGACCCGGATCTCCTGCCCCTCGAACTCGAACAGGCCTGGATCGACGGCATCAAGAAAACGCTGCCCGAGTTGCCTGATGAAAAGAAGCACCGCTTCATGAAAGATTACGGTCTAAGCCTGTATGATGCGTCCGTTCTGATCGCGGAAAAACCGCGCGCGGAATATTTCGAAACCGTTGCCAAGGGCAGCGATCCGAAACTCGCCGCGAACTGGGTGCTCAACGAACTGCTCGGCCTTCTCAATAAAGAAAACCGCGACATCGCCGACAGTCCGATCAAGGCGGAACAGCTCTCCGGCCTCATCGCCCTCATCACCGATAACACCATCTCCGGCAAGATTGCCAAGGACGTGTTCGCGGAGATGTATGCGACGTCCGGCGACGCCGCGCAGATCGTGGAATCCAAAGGCCTCAAACAGGTCACCGATACCGGCGCGATCGAGAAAGTCATCGACGCCGTGATCGACGCCAACCCGGACAACGTGGCCGGCTACCGCGCGGGTAAGGACAAGCTATTTGGCTTCTTCGTGGGTCAGGTCATGAAGGAAACCGGCGGCAAGGCCAACCCCGGCATCGTCAACGACCTTCTGAAAAAGAAACTGTCGTAAAACGCCCCCGGCCCGTTTGCAGCCTTCCCCGTAATCCCGTACTATAGCGGTACGGCAAGGAGCTGTGTCATGGCAACCCAGTACGAATACAAAGTCGTCATCTACCGGGAAAATATCTTGGGCTCACTTTTTCTGGGCGGCTCGAAGGTCGATCCTGTAAAGTTCACGGAATTCCTCAACCGTAACGGCGCCGAAGGCTGGGAAGTGAAAACGATGGAGCGCGAGGAACGCCGCATGCTCCTGTTCTTCAGCCGCGAAGCGTTTCTTGTCGTCATGCAACGGGAGAAATCACATGCATAAGCCTCTTCTCTCCATCGTCATCGGCTGCGTCCTCGGCGGCGCGGGCCTGACCATCCTGCAAATGTGGACGCATGTCCTGCAATGGGATGCCTACATCAAGATTTGCGGCACGCTGGGTATCGTCCTGCTCGTCGCCGGCTTCCTGCTCGTCGTGAAATCCGACTTCTCCGAAAACAAGAAACTCAAAGATCAGAATTACCTCGATTAAGCCATGGCCAAAGGTCCCGCAAAAGGCGAACACACGCCGCTACAACACTCCCTGAAAGCACGTCAGCGCATCGTCGCGGCCATCAACTGGGACCCGCGCGAGGTGCAAGGCGGCCTGATGGACAGGCTGCGCGGCACGCATTATCAGCACGACATGGATATTTCCTGCTTCGTGTATGACGAACAAAATGAATATATCGATTACGTCGGCCCCGCGATGGAAGACGCGATGGATCAGACGGGCAGCATTTATCACAGCGGCGACGATCAGACCGGCGAAGGCGAACTCGACGATGAATTCATCACGCTCGAACTCGCCAACCTTCCCGATGACGACGCCAGCATCTTCTTCGTCGTTGAGATCCGCACCAAGAATACCTTCGCGGATATCCTGAACCCGTCCGCCCGCCTTTTCGACGGCATGGGCAATCACAATCTGCTTGAAGTCGATCTGACCGGCCAGGCCGCGAACGACAAATCCGCCTTTGTCTTCGCGCGCATTTACCGCGACGCGTCTTCCCCCACGGGGTGGATGCTGCATTATATCGGCGACTTTCCCGATCTCGTGGATGTCGGCGACTGGGGCAGCTACCTCAAAAAATATTTTTAAAGACGTTTAGTAATAGTCTTTGCGGAACGGCGATGTGACGACGTCATAAATGCCGACGAATTTCGTGAAGCCTGTGAACTGCCGTCCCCAGGCGCCATATACCTGCCCGGCGACATACGTGGTTTCCGTCGATTTGAGAGCGGTCTCCCCGAACGCCCCATCGTTGAAACCGCCGTCGACAAGCACGGCGGCGGCAAAAACCTGCGCCACGCGGCGCGGCGTCACAATGCGGCGCCACATGCTTTTACGGGGAGAATCCTGCTGGTCATCAAGTCGGTATCCGGTCATAGCATCTCTATAAACCCCGATAAAGTTATGTCAATAAAAATATTCAGGCTTTTCAAGGCTTATAAGTTGATAACCCGCATGCGTTCTGGTACTTCCAAAGACAACGGAGACGTGGCCGAGAGGCTGAAGGCAACGGTTTGCTAAATCGTCATACGGGTC
>CAYPCP010000065.1:0-10426 GCA_964409255.1 uncultured Pseudobdellovibrionaceae bacterium | reverse complement strand
TGCGATGCGCCATGGGCCGCAGTTTCCGGGGTGGCGGCACCCAGATCCGAAGGTGGAGCCTCCACCGTTGTCTTATCGGCTTTAACGCGCGCGAAGTTACTACCTAAATCTTTGAAATATTTAGAAATCATGTCATCCTCCCTGTTTTTTTGTTGAGGAGAGACTACCATAGGTTTATTTATTATGTCAATTAATTTTAAGTTAAGATTGCAAAAGAGGCGCCGCACTTTCACGGCTCCGCCCCTTTAAAAAAGCGCTGATTAACACGACTGGGGAATGGTGCTGCTGAAGCGGATTGAACGCTCGACCTCTCCCTTACCAAGGGAGTGCTCTACCACTGAGCTACAGCAGCGCACCAGAACCGGATCGTTTCAGGGAGCCGCCGGGGCGGTGGACTGAAACGTGAATCCGTCACTTATCTAAAAAAACGGATCAGATCGAAATCTGATCCGGAAAGCGGATTGTGTTTACAATATATCGCCCGGCCTGTCATCCCCCTTTTAACGGTCTTGAAAAACCTAGGGAAACTGCGTATCACAGACGGGTTATAACAAGAGAAAACCATGCCTGATATCGTACTCCCGGACGGTTCCGTCCGCCAATATGACGCCCCCGTAAGCGGCCAGCAGATTGCCCAGAGCATCGGCGCCGGCCTCGCCAAGGCCGCCGTGGCCATCAAGGTCAACGGCGAGCTGAAGGATCTTACCGACTCTATTACGGATAACGCCCAGATCGCCATCGTCACCGCCGACAATGACGAAGGGCTGGAGATCATGCGCCACACGGTCACGGCGCAGGTATTGGCGCGCGCGGTGAAGAATTTATACCCGGGCGCGAAGCTCGCCATCGGCCCGACGATCGAAAACGGTTTCTACTACGACATTCTGTTCGATGCGCCGCTGCCGCTCGAAGACCTTGAAAAAATCGAAGCCGAGATGAAGAAGATCGCCGCCTCCGGCGAGCCGATCGTGAAGAAGATCGTATCGAAAGCCGAAGCGATCAAGCTCTTCAAGGAGCGCGGCGAAGATTACAAAATCCAGATCATCGAAGATGCGAAGGACGACAAGTTCCAGATTTATTTCCAAGGCGAAACGGGTTTCATCGATCTGTGCCGCGGCCCGCACCTGACGTCGCTGAAACAGGTCGGCGCGTTCAAGCTGATGAAAGTCGCGGGCGCATATTGGCGCGGCGATTCCAACAATGAAATGCTGACCCGTATTTACGGCACGGCATGGAAGACGGAAAAAGAACTCGCCGCCTATCTGCTGCGCATGGAAGAAGCGGAAAAACGCGACCACCGTAAAATCGCGCAGGCCATGGACCTGTTCCACTTTCAATACGAAGCGCCGGGTCAGGTCTTCTGGCACGACAAAGGCTGGACGATTTTCAAGGAACTCGAAGCCTATGTGCGCGGCAAACTCAAACGCCATGATTATCAGGAAGTGAACACGCCCCGCGTGATTAACAAGGATCTGTTCGTCAAATCCGGTCACTGGGAAAAATTCGGCACCGACGAAATGTTCGTGTCCGAAGCCTATAACAGCCTCTTCGCGCTCAAGCCCATGAACTGCCCGTGCCACGTGCAGATTTTCAATCACGGCACGCGCAGCTACCGCGACCTGCCGATCCGCATGTCGGAATTCGGCAACTGCTTCCGTCAGGAAGCGCGCGGCGCGCTGCACGGGTTGATGCGCGTGTCGTCGATGACGCAGGACGACGCGCATATCTTCTGCCGCCCGGACCAGATCAAGGACGAGGTCGCGCTGCTCAACAACCTGATCGCCGAGATTTACGCCGAGCTGGGTTTCGACAGCTTCTTCGTCCGCTTCTCCGACCGCCCCGAACAGCGCGTCGGCAGCGACGAAATCTGGGACATGGCGGAACAGGGCCTCAAAGACGCCTGCGCCGAAGTCGGCATCGAATGGATTATCAATCCCGGCCAGGGCGCGTTCTACGGGCCGAAGCTTGAATTCGTCCTGCGCGACGCCATTGGCCGCGAATGGCAGTGCGGGACTATCCAGCTCGACTTCAACCTGCCCCGCCGCCTCGACGCCTTCTATGTCGACCAGAACGGCGAGAAGCAGCACCCGGTGATGATCCACCGCGCCCTGCTGGGTTCGATGGAGCGTTTCATCGGCATCCTGACGGAACATTACGCCGGGCACTTCCCGCTGTGGCTGGCCCCGACGCAGATCGTCATTTCCGGCGTCACCGAGGCGCAGGCCGACTTCGCCGAGAAAATGGTAAAGAAGTTTAAAAAGGCCGGCATCCGCGCCGTCTTCGATGGCCGCGGGGAAAAGATCAACTACAAGATCCGCGAGCATATGGGCGAAAAAGCCGCCTATTTCGGCGTCATCGGCGACAAGGAGAAAGAGGCCGGGACCATCACCGTCCGCCGCCTCGGCCTCAACGACCAGCACACCCACGACGTGGATGCTTTCATCCTCGGCATGCAGACGGAAATCTCCACCCGGGCCATCCCGCCGGATTTCAAAAAAGTCGGCGAATAAATTATTGACAAATGCGGCGACATGCCGCATTTCTCTTTTCATGAACAGTGCAACACGCAGCTTAGCTCTTCGTAACCCAACCCGACGCCGTATCGTCCGGCCGGGTCACTGCACTTTCTGATACCTACTTCCCTTCAGACACAGACAGCCCCGGACCGGTAAAGAGATCCCCTCCCGGATCGCTTCGCTTATCCACACCACTACGGACAAAGGCTGTCACAATGAGTATCGAGATCATCGTCTCCCTCGGGGAGCATGAAACCACAACACTAAACCACGCATTTTCGCCCGCGGCGCTGGAATCGCAGTACGAGGTCTACACCCTCGGCCTTGGCGATATCGACGCGTTCCTCGACCTGCAGGCCGTCGGCCAGCTCGAAGCGATCCAGACCGGCAACGCCCATTTCATCAAGCCGCGCGGCTACGCCGATCTGAAACGGCACATCGAATCGGGCATGGCGATTGTCGGCGTGCGCCACCGCGCCACCGGCCGGCACGTGGCGCAGGCGATCCTGACGGACCCGCTTCACCCGGCGGCGATCAACCTTGACGGTTATCCGCTGGCCATGGGCGACCGGATCGTCCAGTCTTTCTTTATCCACCCCGACCACCGTTTCAGCGCGCTGAGCGCCGACATACGGAACGTCTGCCACCCTGCGTCGTTGTTGTTTGAGCGCCTGCCCGAGCTGGCGCGCAACGACGGGGGAATCCGCATGGTCGCGAAAATCGCCGATGACAACAAACCCAGCCTCAAATCCTTCGAACGCGGCGGGTTTGGCCAGACGCTGGCGGTCGGATTCGATCCGGTCCGCGGTCATCCGGTCCGCTACGTGGCGGCTGCCGTCTCCCCTTCCATGGCTGTACAGTTGACGATAGCCAATGATAGGATGGACGGACCATGTCTCGGATAAAAGTCTCAATCGTCGGTGTGACGGGCTATACGGGGATGGAGCTGCTGCGCTGTCTCCTCCAGCACCCTGCCGTCGATCTTCAATATCTTGTCTCGCGTCAGCACGAAGGCACAAGGCTCGGCACGCTCTTCCCGCGCCTTGCGCATATCGACGGGCTGACCATCACGAATACGCCGCACGATGTCGTGGCGAAGGACAGCGACGTTGTGTTCCTGTGCCTGCCGCACAAGGCCGCGCAGGAGGTCGCGCCGACCTTCCTCGGCAAAACGCTGCTGATCGATTTCTCCGCCGATTTCCGCCTGACCGATCCCCTCACCTACAAAAAATATTACACCGACGATCATCAATATCCCGAATTGCTGAACGGCCGTTTCGTGTACGGCGCGCCGGAAATCTTCCGCGAGCGTATCTCCAAGGCCGATGCGGTGGCGAACCCGGGCTGCTTCGCGCTGCTCGTGCAGCTTCTTCTGCTGCCGCTGAAGGGCAAGATGAAACAGGCCGATGTGATCGCCATTTCCGGCACTTCCGGCGGCGGGCGCAACGCGCGCGATCCGGTCGATCATCCGGCGCTCTCGCAGAACATCCGCTCCTACCTCGTCAACGAACACCGCCACACGCCGGAAATTCTGGCGACGACGGGGCTTAAGCTGGGTGAACTGAACTTCGCGCCCACGGTCGGGCCGTTCCTGCGTGGCATTTTCGCGCAGGCCTTTATCGAAACGACGGATGCGCCCGATGTCAGTATTTACACGAACGAACCGTTCGTCCGCGTGGTCGATAAAGTCGAGCTGACCAATGTCGTCAGCACCAATTTCGTCGATCTGTCTTACAGCCAGGGCAATGGCGGGCGCATCATGGCGCAAGGCGCGCTCGACAATCTTCTGCGCGGCGCGTCCGGCACGGCGGTGCAGAATATGAACATCATGTGCGGCCTTGACGAAAAACTCGGCCTGACCTTCGACACACCGTTTTATCCGTAAGGCAGGCCGCGATGATTCACTACGTCAAAACGTTCTACCGGCGCATGTTCCGCGGAACGCTGTTCATCATCAAGGCCGGCGGCCGCGTGATTACGGATGACAAGGCGCGCGCCAATCTTCTGGGCAATATCAAGGAACTCAATCACGATGGGATCGATGTCCTGCTGATTTACGGCGGCGGGCACGCGATCGACGACGGCATGAAAGAAGCGGGCCGCACGCCGGTCAAGATCGACGGGCGCCGCATCACCTCCGAAGACGACATTAAAATCGTCAAGCGCGTCATGGCGGGCGATCTTGGATATCGTCTGGTCGAAAGCATGTCGGACCTCGGTCTCGACGGCGTCGTGCTGAACGCGATACCGCCGTCCTGGGCGTTTTACAAACGCCGCCCGAAAAAAGAAGGCATCGTGCGTTTCGACGGTGAAATCACCGGCGTGAATAAAAAATCGATTGAGGATTTTTTTGAAGGCCCCCGCTTCGCCGCCACGCCGTGCCTTGGCATTCTCGAAGACGGCGTGACGCTCAACATCAACGCCGACAATGTGGCCATCGCCATGGCCACGGGGCTTAAGGCCACGAAACTCATCCTTTTGACCGATGTCGACGGGGTTCTGATCAACGGTGAAAAAGCCTCCGTCCTCACGGGCCGCCAGACGGAACAATTGATCGCCGAGGGTGTTGTGACCGGCGGAATGCAGGTAAAGCTTGAGAATTGCATTGCTGCACTGCGAAGCGGCGTCAAGCGCGTCCACATCGTCAACGGTTTCACTAAAGATGCCTTAAAGAAAGAAGTGTATACTAAGGAAGGTATCGGAACGATGGTCATCCGGCACAAAAACAAAAAACTATACGAATTGGAACTCGGCAAAAAAGCCGCATAAATTAAAGGAGTCTCCCCATGTCCGCATCCGACATGATTTCCCGCGCACAAGACAATTACATGAACGTCTATACGTTGCAGAACGTCGTCCTCGAACGCGGCGACGGCTGTTATCTTTACGACACGGACGGAAAAAAATATCTCGATTGCGCGGCGGGGATTGCGGTTGTCGCGCTCGGCCATAACAGCCCGGTCTTCAACAAAGCCGTCACGGATCAGCTTTCCCGGCTGGCGATGTGTACCGGCTCTTTCGTGACGCCGCCGAAATTCGACGCCGCCGAATTCATTACCAAGGCCGCGAAGATGGACCGCGTGTTTTTCTGCAACTCCGGCACCGAAGCCGTCGAAGGCGCGCTCAAAACCGCGCGCCTGTGGGCGCACCATGAAAAAGGCGCCGACGTTAAAGACGTCATCACCTTTAAAAACGCCTTTCACGGCCGCACCTATGGCGCCGTATCGGTCACGGAAAAAGCCCGCACCTATCCCGAATTCGGCCCTTATGTGCCGGGTGTGGAATTCGCGTTGTTTAACGATCTTGAATCGGTGAAAAAACTCGTCACGCCGAAAACCTGCGCGATTATCGTCGAGCCGGTGCAGGGCGAAGGCGGCGTTCTGCCCGCAACGCCCGAATTCATGACCGGCCTGCGCAAACTCTGCGATGAACAGAATATCTGCCTGATCGTGGACGAAGTGCAGACAGGCATCGGCCGCACCGGCACCTTCTTCGCCCACGAACAATACGGCATCAAGCCGGATATCATGACCCTGGCCAAAGGTCTGGGCGGCGGCTTCCCTGTCGGCGCGTACCTTGCGGTCGAAAAATTCGGCAAGCATATCAAACCGGCCACGCACGGCTCTACCTATGGCGGCAATCCGCTGGCCTGCGCGGTCGCCCTTGCCGTTTCCACCGAAGTGCATAAGCCCGAATTCCTGCAGCACGTGCGCGATGTCGGCGATTACCTGATCGAAGGTCTCGAAAAACTCAAACGCGAAACCAATTCGATCGAGGCGATCCGCGGCAAAGGCCTGATGATCGGCATCGACACCGTGTTCGACATTAAAAAACTGATGCCCGCGCTGCTCAAGGCCGGGATGATCGCGACGCAGGCGGGCGACCGTTCGCTGCGCATCACCCCGCCCCTCACCCTGACCAGGGCGCAGGCGGACGAAGCGTTGCAGATTATCGGCGACGTCATCCGGAAAGGCGATCTGGCATGATACGGCACTTTATCGATCTCGATTCCATTCCGCCCGAAACGCTCAAGGGCATTATCGCGCATGCGCATGAACTCAAGCGCCTGAAATTCAACCCGCCGCAGATTTTCGACGGGCTGTCGCTGGCCATGATGTTCGATAAACTTTCGACGCGCACGCGCTTTTCCTTCGACGTGGCGATGAAACAACTGGGCGGCCATACCGTCGTTTCCACCATGGCGGAAATGCAGATGGGCGGCAGCGAAAGCGTCGAAAGCACGGCCAAGGTCCTTTCCCGTTTCGTCGATGCCATCATGGTGCGGATGAGCGATCAGGACATGATGAACGAACTCGCGAAACATGCGACCGTTCCGGTTATCAACGGCATGACCAATAATTCCCACCCGTGCCAGATCATGGCCGACATCATGACGGTGGAAGAAAAATTCGGCTCCGCCGCCGGCAAGAAAATCGCGTGGTTCGGCGACGTGAACAACGTCTCCCGCACGTTCATGCAGGCCGCGCCGATTTTTGGCTTCGACCTGACCCTCGCCGTACCCGCCGACCTGACGCCCAAAGGCAGCTGGAAAAACGTCACCTTCACCGCCGACCCGAAAGAGGCCGCGAAGGGCGCGCATGTCCTTGTCACCGATACGTGGGTATCGCTCGGCCAGGAAGGCAAGGCGATCGAGAAGTTCGGAAAATATCAGGTCAACGCCGGTCTTATGGCGCTGGCGGATAAAGACGCGATCTTCATGCATTGCCTTCCCATCCATGAATGGGAAGAAGTCAGCGAGGATGTCGCGCGCTCGCCTGCATCGGTGATATATGACGAAGCGGAGAACCGCCTCCACGTGCAAAAAGCCATTCTCTCCTGGTGCCTTGAAGAGGCCGGGGTCGAAGTCGCCGCGCACAAACGCGATCCAAAAGGCCGCGCCGCTTAAATCCTATTTTCTCCAGAAACCGGGCGTGAGCATGACGAGGATCGTCATCAGCTCAAGACGCCCCGCGATCATCCCCAGGCACAACAGCCATTTCGACAGGTCGGGCAGCGTGCTGAAATTGCCCGCCGGGCCGATCAGGTTACCGATCCCGCTGCCCGCGTTGGCCAGCGACGTGGCCGCGCCCGACAGCGCCGTTTCAAAATCAAGCCCCGACAGCGCCAACGCGATGGTCAGGAACGTGTTCGCCACGACGTACACACACAAAAACCCCAGCACGCCGTGGATGACGTCCGGGCTGACGCTCTTTCCCTGAAACTTGATCGGCACCACGCCGTGCGGGTGGATCAGCTTGAGAAACTGCGCGCGCAGGGTCTGGAAACTGATGATCAGGCGCATCATCTTGATGCCGCCCGTCGACGATCCGGCGCACGCGCCCAGATAGGTGATGAACAGGAAGATCACCGACACGAACCCGCCCCACGCCAGGTAATTGGTCGATGAAAACCCGCTCGTCGTCATGACCGACGTGACATTGAAGATCGATTTGACAAGGGCGTCGCCCAGCGGCAGGCCCGCGTGGAACGTCGCGTAGATCGTCACGAAAGCAACAACGGTAAACAGCAGGACGATAAAGGTCCGCACCTGCACGTCGCGGTGAAAATCGAATTTTCCCTGATAGAAAAATTTGACGAACAGCACGAACGGCAACGCGCCGCAGATCATGAAAAACGCCCCCGCCAGCTCTATCGCGCGGCTGTCGAAATACCCGAACGACGCGTCGTGCGTTGAAAAACCCGCCGTGGGAATCGTGCCCATCGCATGGACCCACGCGTCGAACCCCGACATTCCCAAAAGCCAGTACGCGAACGCGCACGCGACCGTCAGCCCGCAATAAACCATCACCAGCGCCCGGATCAGGTCGCCGGTGCGCGACATCACCTTTTCCGATTTGTCGGAGGATTCCATTTTATAAAACTGCATCCCGCCGACCTGCAGGAACGGCAGCAGGATGATGACGAACGCGACAATCCCGATCCCGCCGACCCATTCCGTCATCCCCCGCCACAGCAAAAGCCCGCGCGGCATGGCATCAAGCCCGACAAGAACGGTCGAACCTGTCGTCGTGATGCCCGATACGGATTCGAACACCGCGTTGGTGAACCCCATGTCCGCCGACGAAAAATAAAGCGGCAGCGCGGAGAAAACGCTCATCACCACCCAGCTCATCGTCGTGAGGAAATAGGCCTGCCGGATCGACAGCGCGCGCGAATACCCGCGCCCGCCCAGCACCATCAGCCCGCCAATAAAAAACGAAAAGCACGCGCAGCCGATAAACGCCCCCGCATCCGGCCCGCGGTCGAGCATTTCAAGCCCCGCGGGCAGCACCATCATCCCGCCATTGATAAGCAGAAGAAGACCCAGCGTGAAGAAAACGATTTGATATTTCATGACGGCGGCAGCGGTTCCGGTAACCCGCCCCTACCTTACAGCAAACAGGAAGGCTTTTTAAGACGCAATAAGAACGGGCGTATCGACGATACGATAAAGCGGTTCCTGCGCCTGGCGGGTTTCGCCCGGCTCAAGATCCGACAGGTACCAGACGCTGGTCGGCTCGAACTCCAGATCCCCTTGCGGGGGGCCAAGCCCGGTGGTGACCCGGGCCGTGAACGGCGCGCCGCTTTCCCGCGCGTCGGTGAAAACCTTCATATCCTTGCCGCGGCATCCGAAATGGGTGGTGAATTCCCGGCCATATTCATCCTCGAACGCGACGCTCACGCACCACACGCCACCTTTTTCATGAGAAAAGAAATCGTTGCACAGGCGCTTGCTGGCGACGGCTTTGCCCGACACGAATGTGTCGACGGCAAGGTCGCGGCTGCTCTTAATCGTGGTAAGAGGAACAGAGACTACCCGGAATTGCTGACCCAGAAGCGGCGCGTTCATTCCTAAAAGCCTAATACCGGACGGGTCTTTGCCAAAGGCGATTTACCCGGCCGCCAAAAGATATCCGCAACTTCCATAGCTGCCCTGCACAATAAGCATGGATGAGCGGGCGGGCGGGGCGTTTAGGGGCTGGATTCCGCCCCCCGCCTGTCGTTAAATGGGGCATGACAAAAAAGACTTCTTCCAACGCCATGTGGGGCGGCCGATTCGACGAACGCCCTGACGATTTGATGGCCCAGATCAACGCCTCCATCGACATCGACAAGCGCCTCTACCGTCAGGATATCACCGGGTCCAAAGCGCACGCCAAAATGCTCGTCGCGCAGAAGATCATCACGAAGAAAGACGGCGACGCCATCCAAAAAGGCCTCGATCAAATTCTGAAGGAGATCGAAACCGGCAAGCTCGCCTTCACCCGCGATCTCGAAGACATTCACATGAATATTGAATCGCGCCTGAAAATTCTGATCGGCGATGCCGCGGGCCGCCTGCATACGGGCCGCTCCCGTAACGATCAGGTCGCGACCGATTTCCGCCTGTGGGTGCGCGAAGCGTGCGATGCGGCGATCGAACGGATCGACGGCTTTCAAAAAAGCATCGCGGCGCTTTGCAAGGAACATAAAAACACCATCATGCCGGGCTTCACCCATCTTCAGGTGGCGCAGCCCGTCACCCTCGCCCTGCACCTTGGCGCAACGTGGGAAATGCTGGAGCGCGATAAATCGCGTTTCGCCGATTGCCGCAAGCGCATGAACAAATCCCCCCTCGGCGCCGCCGCGCTCGCGGGCACACCCTACCCGATCGACCGCAAGGCGACGGCGAAGGAACTGGGTTTCGATGCGCCGATGGCGAACACCATGGATTCCGTTTCCGCGCGCGATTTCGCCATTGAATTTCTCTTCGCCAGCGCGCAGTGCGGTTTGAACCTGTCGCGCCTTGCCGAAGAAATCATCCTCTGGACGACGCCGCAATTCGGCTTCATGCGCCTGGCGGATAAATGGTCGACCGGTTCGTCGATCATGCCGCAGAAGAAAAATCCCGATGCCGCCGAACTGGTGCG
>CAYPCP010000064.1:0-10499 GCA_964409255.1 uncultured Pseudobdellovibrionaceae bacterium | reverse complement strand
CAATGGCGGCGCGATTGCGCTGGGTCACCCGATCGGCGCGTCGGGCACGCGCGTGTTGATTACGCTGATCCATGAAATGGCGCGCCGCGACGCGAAAAAAGGTCTGGCGACGCTGTGCATCGGCGGCGGCATGGGGATTGCCCTGTGCGTCGAACGCGACGGGTCAATGGAATACAAGAAACTGTAATTGAAGGAATGAAAGATGAGTAAGGGAGTTGCCATCGTCACCGGCGGAACGCGCGGGATCGGGCTCGAAATCACCAAGGCGCTGAAGGCCGACGGCTATGACGTCGCCGCGATCTATCACGGCAACGAAGACGCCGCCAAAAAATGCGCCGCCGACACGGGCGCGAAGGTGTACAAGATCGACGTCGCGGATTACGACGCCTGCCAGAAAGGGTGCGAGCAGATCGCCGCCGAGATGGGGAATATCGCCGTTCTCATCAACAATGCGGGCATCACCAAGGACGGTGTGCTTCACAAGATGTCGTCCGACAACTGGCATGCCGTGATCGAAACCAACCTGACATCGTGCTTCAATATGTGCCGCGCCGTGATTACCGGCATGCGGGAGCGTGCGCACGGCCGCATCGTCAACATCTCCTCGATCAACGGTCAGAAAGGCCAGTTCGGCCAGACCAATTATTCCGCCGCCAAGGCCGGCATGCTCGGCTTCACCAAGGCCCTCGCGCTCGAAAGCGCGGCCAAAGGCATCACCGTCAACGCAATCTGCCCGGGCTATATCGAAACCGACATGACGTCCGCGATGAATCAGGACGTTCTGGATTCCATCATCCGCCAGATCCCCGCCGCCCGCATGGGTAAGCCGCAGGAGATCGCCGACCTGGTCGTGTTCCTGTCGTCCGACAAGGCGGGTTTCATCAACGGTTCGACCCTCACGGCCAATGGCGGCCAGTATATGGTATGATAACCTCTGGTCATGAGGAGTCGCCATGAGAGGCCGTAAAGATACCGTCATTCTCGACCGCCGTTTTGTGCCGCAGGGCGCGACGATCATCGAGGAAGGCGAGATGGGAACGCAGGCGTTCCTGATCCAGTCCGGCGAGGTGCGCGTTTTTGTGACGCATGAAGACCGCGAGGTCGAGCTGGCGCGCCTCGGGACCGGGCAGATCGTCGGCGAGATGGCGATGCTGTCGGACGGGCCGCGCACGGCCTCGGTGCAGGCGACCGAAGACTGCAATCTCATCGTTATTTCCCGCCAGCAATTCGTCGATAAACTCAGCGATACCGATGCGATGATCCGCGCGATCGTCCAGATGCTGGCCAAGCGGCTGATCGAAGGAAACAACGTCCTGTCGGATAAAAAGGGCGACGTGAACGATCTCGCCACCTCGGCGCGTTTGATTTACCAAAATATCGTCGCCGCCCTGCCCAAGAACCAGCAGCGCACGTTCCAGAGCACCGTTCTCCCGCCGCTCGAAGAACTCCTTGAAGCGATTGAAGGATTTAAAGACCGTTACGGCGCGGAATCCGATCAATAACATTGAGTTTGCGGCCGAACGGCCCTATATATTCCCTTGAATTCTTTCACTGCGCTTTTTTCAAGGGAGCCATTTTTCATGAGCCGTATTCTCGCTGTCGTTCTTGGTCTCGTCGTCCTCTTGCTCGGGGGTATCCTCATCGGTCCCAGCTTCGTCGATTGGGACAAGTACAAACCCGAAATCGTCGCGCAGGTAAAAGCGGCGTCCGGTTACGATGTGACGATCGCGGGCGATATCGGCCTGTCGGTTCTTCCGTCGCCGTCATTGAACATCAAAAACGTTTCCGTCGCGTCGCCGCGCAAGGTGAAAGCCGAAAATCTCGCGAGCATCGAAGAAGCGCAGGTCAGCGTCGCGCTGATGCCGCTTCTGTCCAAGCGCATCGAGGTCAACACGGTGAAACTCGTGAAGCCTGACATCCGTCTCGAAGTATTGCCGGACGGCACGCAAGGCTGGATGACGGACAAGCTGAAAGACGCGGGCGCCGCAACGCCGGAAGACGTAAAACAGGCTGGTTCCAAAGCCGCCAATGATGCGATGGGATCGTTGTCGTTCGATAAAATCTCCATCGACAAAGGCCGCTTCGAATACGCCGACTTCCAGAACAATGAATCCCACCTGCTCGAAGACATCAACGTTTCGCTCAAGGCGGATAGCCTGAACGGCCCATACGAAGGGGACGGTAACTTCCTGTATGGTGGCCAAAAAATCAGCTTCGATGGCGAAACGTCCCGTTCCAAAGATGGCGAGATGAAAGTGAATGCAGAAATCGGCCTGCCGGATGCCAAGGCAAAAGGCACCTTTGCCGGTGTCATCGCGACGGGCGGCGTAATGGATGTTCAGGGCGAACTTAATTTCTCCGCCGATAAACTCGGCGCCGTTGCCGCCGTTGCAGGCGCGCAGCTTTCCCCCGCCTTCGATCAGAAAGCGTCGATCAAGGGGATCGTGACCGCGGGTGAGGATTCCGTTTCCTTTACCGACATGACGTTCGGTTTCGGCGATCTGAACGGGAAGGGCACCTTCGCGCTGGAAAATTTCAAGGCGAAAAACCCGGTGAAATTCTCCGGCGATCTCGATCTGCAGGGGGCGCTCGATCTCGATAAAGTCGCTGCTTCCGCACAGGGCGATAAATCGTCTCCGGCGAAAACGCTCGCCAATGCGGGCAAGGAAAAGAAACCGGCCGCTTCGGCGAAGCCCGGCTTCCTGCCGCAAACGCTGACCATGCCGTTCCCGGCGGACGGTGAAATCCGCCTGAATATTGCCGAAGTCAAAACCGGCGGCAAATCGATCAAGGGCTTGCTGCTCGATGTGAAAAAGGCCGGCGGCACGACGCGCTTCGATGCCAAGGCCATGGAAATTCCGGGCAAAGGCAAAGTCGAAGGCGCGGGCACGCTGTCCTTCGCTTCCTCGACGGTATCGCCGGGCAATGGCTCCGTCACCTATTCCGATCCGTCGCTGTCCTTCACCGCGGCGGGGAATGCCACCGATCTGCCGGAACTGATGCGCGTCGCGGGTCAGAAAGAACCGGCTGCCGATCTTTTCAAAACGGCGCAATTCAATCTTTCCGGCGCTGTAACGCCGTCGAACGTCACGTTGAAAGACAGCACGATCAAGCTCGATCAGACCACGATCGCCACCGGTCTCGTCTATTCCCCGGCGGGCGCGAACGGTCTGGCGAACGTCAATATTTCTGCTATGGCGGACAGCATCGACATTGACGCGATCAAAACCCGCCTGAGCGGTAAGAAGGCGGTCCCCGAAGCCGCCACGCAAGGCCAGCCGGCCCCCAGCGTGAAAGAAGCCGTGAAACCGCTTCAGAATTTCTCGCTTCCTGTGAACCTGACCTTCGATGTCGGCGCAGGCAAGGCACGCCTTAACGGCATGGATATTTCCAACCTGCGCCTGGCCGGGACCGGCGCGGGCAAAACGCTCACCCTCACGACGGCAACGGCCCAGAATTTCATGGGCGCCGATGTGAATGCGCGCGGCAAGATCGCCGATCTTGAAAAGCTCACCGGCATCGACGTCGATCTGCAGGCGAAGGCCGCCGACGCGAATGGCTTCCTGAAGTCGCTCAACGTCGATACCAGCAAGATGCCGCAGAATATCGGCGCGCTCGACGCGACGGTCAGTGTGGCGGGTGCGGTTGAAAAACTCGACTTTACAGCGAACATCAAGGCGATGAGCGGCCAGCTCGACGCGACGGGCAATATGGTGGACGTGCTGGGCAAACCCTCGGTCGGCGGTCTGACGCTGGGCGTGAAACACCCGAACTTCGTCAAGGCGATGCAGATTTTCAACCCCGCGTTCAAAGGAGCGCCCGGTCTGGAAAAACCGTTCGACTTCTATACGCAGATGACCAGCCAGGGCAAGGTCTACAACCTGACCGGCATGAAGGCGAATTTCGGCCCGACATCCGTGTCCGGCGACGTGAAAGCCGATATGAGCGGCGCGAAACCCAACATCGTCGGCACCGTGCAGATGGGCAACCTGCCGCTCGACAGCTTCCTTGGCGCGAACACGGCGGCTTCGACGTCGTCATCCGGCGCCGCGGGCGTGACGACGACACAGGCGACGAGCGCCGCGAACACCGGCTGGTCGCGCAACGCCATCGAAACGGGCTGGATGCACAGCGCGAACATGGACCTGACCATCAACGCGCGCAGCATCACGTACGGCGGCTGGAACTTCCAGGAGCCGAATACCAAGCTGACGCTTAAGGATGGCACGCTGAACGTCGACAACCTGAATGCCGGCCTGTTCGGCGGCAAAGCGACCCTCAACAGCAAGGTCGTTTCCCCGGCCGATCCGAAACAGCCGGTGACGCTGACGATCAAATCCGATATGGACAACGTCCAGATCGAACCGCTGGTCTATGCCATGTCCTCTTCCCGTAAGCTGCAGGGGCAGGGGACCGTGTCGCTCGACCTCGATGTCGGCGGCGCGGGTGTCAGCCCGAACGCGCTGGTCAACTCCCTCAAAGGGGCCGCGAACATGAACGGCAAGAACGTCGTCATTCAGGGCTTCGATCTTGCGAAACTCGCGCGCGGTCTGGCGACAGAAGAAAAGCTGGCCGATTCCGCGATGAGCCTGATCTCCGGCGCGCTCGACGGCGGCTCGACGCAGTTCGATACGATGACCGGTGTCTATGACATCAATCAGGGGATCGTGACGATCTCGAAAATGCAGATGGACGGGCCGAGCGCGGTGATCAACTCCACCGGCAACGTCAATCTTCCGGCGTACACGATCGATACCAAGCATGCGATCACGCTGAAGAACGTCAGCAATCTCGACCCGTTTGTCATCACGCTGGCGGGTCCGCTGCATAACCCGAAAACGGTCGGCGCGAACCTGATCGAGGAATACGCACGTAAAAAGCTGGAGCGTAAGATCGTCAAGGAATTGCCGAAACTTCTCGGCGACGACGTAAACGAAAAGCTGCAGCAGTTCGGCATCCTGCCGAAAAACAATACGGCGGCACCGGCGCCCGCACCGGCTGCCCCCGAAGCGGCACAGCCCGCCGCAGGGGATGACAGCTGGTCCAACCCGGCCGATCAGACGCAGCAGCAACAGCAGGCCCCGGCACAGGCCCAGCCTGCCGCGCCGAAGACGCAGGAGCAGCAAGCCGAAGAAGCCATCAAGGGCGTTCTCGACGGCCTGCTGAAGCAGCGTTAATCGTTTGTGAGGGCATGAAGCACGTAGAGGCGTATCGCGCTCGATAAATTCGTGCTTCGTTTTTCATCGATGGATGTGATCAGGGCGTTCACCGTAACGCCCTGATTTTTTGCCAAACGCCCGAGCGCGTCCCAAAACGGTTTTTCAACCGATACGGATGTCGGATGTCCGGCAATGGTGACGGAACGCTTGACGACGGGCGCGGAGAGGGCTTCGTCTAATCCCGAGGATGGATCATGTCTTCCGGTTTGACCCATTGGTCGAACTGCTCCGCGGTGAGAAGGCCGAGCTTCACGCCCGCCTCTTTAAGGGAAGAACCGTCCGCAAACGCCGTCTTGGCGATTTTGGCGGCGTTGTCATACCCGATATGCGGGTTCAGCGACGTGACCAGCATCAGCGAGCTTTCCATCAGCTGCTTGATCCGCTTTTCATCGGCGATGATGCCGACGACGCAATTATCCGTGAAGCTGTTGATGCTGTCCGCGAGCAGGCGCGTGGATTGCAGCACGTTGTAAATGATCACCGGCTTGAACACGTTGAGTTCGAAATGGCCGTTGCTGCCCGCCACCGTGACGGCGACGTGATTGCCCATGACCTGGGCTGCGACCATGGTCAGCGCCTCGCACTGCGTCGGGTTCACTTTACCCGGCATGATTGACGAACCCGGCTCGTTCGCGGGCAGGAAGATTTCACCGATACCCGAACGCGGGCCGGATGCCATCAAACGAATGTCGTTGGCGATCTTCATCATCGATACCGCCAGCACGTTGAGCGCGCCGGACAGTTCGACCAGCGCGTCGTGCGCGGCGAGGGCTTCGAATTTGTTCGGCGCAGTCACGAAATCCAGCCCCGTGATCTTCGCGACTTCCTTGGCGAAACCTTTGTCGAACCCGACTTTGCAATTGATACCCGTGCCGACAGCCGTGCCGCCCTGCGCGAGTTCGAGAACGCGGGGCAGGGCGGATTTTATGCGCGCAATGCCGTATTCAACCTGTTTGGCGTAGCCGGAGAATTCCTGCCCCAGCGTGAGTGGCGTCGCATCCTGAAGGTGCGTGCGACCGTTCTTCACCAGATGCACGAATTCCTTTTCTTTCTGCGTCAGCGCCTTTTGCAGGGCCTCCAGCGCGGGGATCAGATCGTTGACCGCCGTTTCTGCCGCCGCGATATGCATGACGGTCGGGAAGCTGTCGTTCGACGACTGGCCCATGTTCACATGATCGTTCGGGTGAACCGGCGATTTACCACCGCGCGTACCGGCAAGCATTTCATTGGCGCGGCCTGCAATCACTTCGTTCGCGTTCATGTTGGTCTGCGTGCCCGAACCCGTTTGCCAAACCACCAGCGGGAACTGATCGGCCAGCGTGCCGTCGATAACCTCATCCGCAGCCTTCACAATGGCATCGCCGACTTTTTTGTCGAGCGCGCCGAGCGCCATGTTGGTCAGCGCGGACGCTTTCTTTTGAATGCCCAGCGCACGGACCAGCGGCGCGGGCATGCGTTCGGTGCCGATTTTAAAATTCTGCGTGCTGCGCTGTGTCTGCGCGCCCCAATAGGCGTCGGCGGGAACGTCGATCGCGCCGATGGAATCGGTTTCGGAACGGGTGGCGGAGTTCTTCGTCATGGCGGCTTCTTTCATAGTTATTTTTTATTTTCGTTATTTACGGACAGACAGAATGTATAGGCCTGATAATCGTTCTCTTTATTACACTGATTAATAGTATCTATGAATACTTCAGCGGCGTTAATGTCCGCATTTTTAACAAGTTTGCGTAAATGACGGCGAGCCTCATTAATCCTCTGCTGATTAAGTTCGCTAATATCTTCAATATGCTCAATACAAGCTTCGTAAGCATTGGTGCGGCCCTCTTTTTCCCATTCCGCTAAGCATGACTGCAGACCTTGAGCCTTCAATCGATCGGTTTCGACCTCGTTAGGTTGTATAGCCCCGCACAAGGAGCAATTAGTTGAATTAGAGTAATGAACTGTCCCAATTACCAGTAAGAGCCCTACTGCTACAGCGATGAATAAGATGTATTTGCGCGAAAAATATCTAATCATTCAATCTCGGTACGGTTATAGGGCTTGAGGATGTTTACATGGCCCATTTTGCGGCCCGGTCGGGCCTCTTCCTTGCCGTAAAGATGCACGCACGCGTGCTCCATTTCCAGATATTTTGGGACATCTTTCACATCGTCCCCAACCAGATTGATCATCACCGCGTCGGCATGGCGCGAGGGCAATCCCACGGGAAGGCCGCACACGGTGCGGACATGCTGCTCGAACTGGGACACGGCGCACGCATCCATCGTCCAGTGACCGGAATTATGGGTGCGGGGCGCGATTTCATTCGCGAGTATGCGCCCGTCTTTGGTGACGAACAGCTCCAGCGCCATAACCCCGACGAGATCGACGGCCTCGGCAAGATTATGCGCCATGTCCATTGCCTGCTTTTGCAGCGTGTCGGGGATGGGGGCAGGTGCCGTTGTTTTCCACAGGATGTGATGACGGTGTTCATTTAACACGGCTGGATAGGCTGCCATCTGCCCCAATTTATCGCGCGCGATCACAATCGACACTTCACAGGCGAAATCGACAACGCCTTCAATAATAGCCTCTTGCGTGTTTAACTTCGCCCATGTTTCATAAATATCATCCGTATTACGATGAAAAACCTGGCCTTTTCCGTCATAACCGAAACGTGTCGTCTTTACGATGCATTCTGAGGTCTGCCATTGGCGCAAAACGTCGCCGATGTCATCAGCTTTGACTGCGGCGGCGTAGGGGGCTGTCGGGATGCCGATATCGTTAAGAAACTTCTTTTCTTTCAATCTGTTCTGGGAAACTTCGAGCAGCCTGTCGTCCGGGTAGACGGGTTTGAATTTCTGCAGGAAACGCACTGTTTCCAGTGGGATATTCTCAAACTCGTAACTGATAACATCGACTTTCGATGCAAACTCTTTCAATACCTTTTGATCTTCGTATTTTGCGCACGTAAACGCGTTGGTGACGAGAGAGGCGGGACAATCGGCCTCAGGGCAGTAAATATGGGTTTTGAACCCCAGACGGGCCGCGGCGAGGGCTGACATACGTCCCAATTGCCCGCCGCCAAGGATGCCGAGAATTTTGGATTCCATTTTCATGACAGCGTTTTATCCCTGTTTTCTGAAGCTATATCAAGGTTTTTTGACAAAGGATTTTTCCACAGGGCTGTGGATAATCATCATAGTTATCCACATTTCATCCACAGGCATTCCACAGTTTTATAACGCTGTGAACCGTAGCGATGCAGGGCTTAATCTTTTGGTGAATCAGCGACCTGTTCGGTCTGGTTGCGGCGTAAATCCTCAAGGCGGCGCATAATGGCTTCATCCGCGGTTCCAAGGATCGCCGCGGCGAGGAGCGCGGCGTTCTTTGCGCCGGCTTCACCGATGGCGAGCGTGCCGACAGGGATGCCGCCGGGCATCTGGACGATCGACAACAGGCTGTCGAGGCCCTTCAGCGCCTTGCTTTGTACCGGAACGCCCAAAACGGGCAGCGGGGTCAGGCTGGCGACCATGCCGGGCAGGTGGGCGGCACCGCCGGCGCCTGCGATAATGACCTTCAGGCCGCGATTTTTCGCGCTTTTGGCGTATTCGACCATGCGCTCCGGCGTGCGGTGCGCTGACACGATCTTGACTTCGTGCGGGATGTTAAGGGAATGAAGGATCTCGTGGGAATATTTCATTGTTTCCCAGTCGGACTGGGAACCCATGATGACCCCAACTTGCGGATGCGGATCGGCGTGCGTCATGGAAAAGACCATGACTTATCCACAGGCTGAAATCAAGGGGGAAGGGTCGTGAAAGGCCGGCTAGGCGATAATATCCGGCAGGATCGCGCTGCCGATCTTCTGAATCTGGTCCTTCAGAAGCAATTTCTTCTTTTTCAGACGCTGAATCTGAAGCAGATCGACAGGCGGCGTATGGATAAGCCGCTCGATTATTTCGTCAAGGTCACGGTGCTCGCGCTCAAGGTCCGCGAGCTTTTCCTGCATCTCTGTAATGTCTTCCATGGAAGAAAAGGACACCTGTTAAGTATATTGAATTTAAAAGACTATCACAAAAATTTCGGTTTTTGGAGCAAAAAGAAAAAAACCGCTGTTTTTTGCGGATTCCCCGTTGGATTTTGCCGGGGTGTCCTGTAAAACAGAGTGAAAATTCTTACCTATGAAGGCTTTCGAGACATGAAGATTGGTATTTTGACGAGCGGCGGGGACTGCGCCGGGTTGAACGCTGTTATCCGGGCGGTGGTGCATAGCGCGCACCTCAAGGGCTGGGAAACCTACGGGATTCTCGACGGAACGGCGGGCCTGCTTCAGGAAAACCCCCAATATCGCGTTCTCACGCCGAACGAGCTCGACGGCAATTTCATGCGCCTGGGCGGCACGGTCCTCGGCACGACGAACAAGGGCAACCCGTTTGCCTTCCCGATGCCCGACGGCACCACGAAAGACCGCAGCGGCGAGATCATCCGCAATTTCAAAAAACTGGGCCTCGACGCCGTGATCGGTATCGGCGGCGATGGGTCGTTCGCCATTCTGCGCAAGCTGGCGCAACAGGGCGGCATCCGCATGGTCGGCGTGCCCAAGACGATCGATAACGATATCGGCGAAACGGAAACGTCGGTCGGTTTCGACACCGCTGTGGCCGTGGCGACCGAGGCGCTCGACCGTCTGCAGCCGACGGCCGCCAGCCACGACCGCGTGATGGTTCTCGAAGTCATGGGCCGCGACGCCGGTCACATCGCGCTTGCCGCCGGTATTGCGGGCGGGGCCGATGTTATCGTCATCCCGGAATTGAAATATTCCATCGCCGGCATCGCCAAGAAAATTCAGGCCGTAAAAGATTCGGGCCGCAACTTCGCGCTCGTGATCGTGTCCGAAGCGGTGAAGACGCCGGACGGCGAGAAGTTCGAAGTCACCTATCACGGCGGCGAAAAACGCTATGGCGGGATCGGCCAGTATCTCAGCATGAAAATCGCCGAGGCGACCGGTTTTGAAACGCGCGTGACCGTGCTCGGTCACGTTCAGCGCGGCTCGTCCCCGACCTATAACGACCGCCTGCTGGCCACCGCGTTCGGCGTCAAGGCCGTCGACCTGATCGCCGAAGGCAAGTTCGACCGCATGGTCGCGTGGAAAAACCGCCAGATCGTCGATGTTTCGATCGAGGACGCGATTGCCGCCTACAAAGCCGTCGATACCAATGATACGCTGGTCAAGACCGCGCGCGGCCTTGGTATTTCACTCGGGGACTGATCCATGCATTACATCCAGCAGTCTCTGAC
>CAYPCP010000063.1:3081-10847 GCA_964409255.1 uncultured Pseudobdellovibrionaceae bacterium | reverse complement strand
TACAAGATTTACATCATCGACGAAGTGCACATGCTGTCGAAGAACGCGTTCAACGCGCTTTTGAAAACGCTCGAAGAACCACCGGAGCATGTGAAGTTCATTTTCGCGACGACCGAAATTCGTAAGGTGCCCGTGACGGTTCTTTCCCGGTGTCAGCGTTTTGACCTGCGCCGCATCGATGCCGCGACGCTGGCCGATTACTACAAAACCATATGCGATAAAGAAAACGTCAAAGCCGACGATGACGCCCTTGCGCTGATTGCGCGCGCGGCGGATGGCTCGGCGCGTGACGGTCTTTCGCTGCTCGATCAATCGATCGCGCTGGGTGACGGCCATGTCACGTCGGCGCAGATTAAAAATATGCTGGGGCTGGCCGATCGCGGTCTGGTGCTTGATCTGCTTGAACATGCGGTGAAGGGCAAATGCGATTCCGCCCTCGATATTATGCAGGATCTGTATCGCAAAGGCGCCGATCCCGCTGTCGTGATGAACGACCTGCTCGATATGACGCATTTCCTGACGCGTCTTCGCGCCGCGCCGGGCATGAAAGAATCCGGGCAGACGATGGCGAAGGAAGAACTGGATCGCGCGGAAAATCTTTCTGCCGCCCTTTCGATGCCGACGCTGGGCCGCGCGTGGCAAATCCTGCTCAAAGGTCTGGCAGAGGTAAACGTCGCGCCCAATCCGCAAAAGGCGGCGGAAATGGTGATTATCCGCATGTCCTATGCCGCCGATCTGCCCGATCCGGCGGAACTGATCAAAAAACTCAAAGACCAGCCGGCCAATACATCGCCCGCACCATCATCGATGGGCGGCGGCCATGGTGGCGGCGCGACCGCGTTTGCTTCCGCGCCGTCGGGTGGCGGATCGCAGGCGACGATGCTTGCCGCCGCGCCCGCGCCGGAGATACAGCCCATCACTGCCGTCAATACGCTGGCCGATGTCGTCGCGGTTCTCGAACAATCGGGCGCGGTGCGTCTGGCAACCGAAGTTTACCTGTATGTGCATCTTGTAAAACTGGGCGAGAACATTCTCGAATTCCGTCCGCACGACAATGCGCCGGAAAAACTTGCGCAGGAATTGTCGCAGGCCTTGAAAATCGCCACAGGTAATCGCTGGATGGTTTCCGTTTCGTCAAAACCCGGCGCCCTGACACTTTCCGAACAGGCGCAGGTCAGGGAACAGGAAAATATCGCGCGCGTCAACGCGACGCCGCTGGTTGCAGAAATTTTCCGTCTGTTCCCCGATGCGCATGTCAAAACCATTCACAACGATAAAAAGGAATAGAGGACATGTTCAATATTCAAAAAATGATGGCGCAGGCCAAAGCTATGCAGGACAAAATGGCCGTGCTGCAGGAACAGCTGGCGCAGGAAATCGTCGAAGGAAAATCGGGCGGCGGTCTTGTCAAAATCCTCATGTCCTGCAAGGGCGATTGCAAAAAGGTCCAGATTGATGAAACCGTCGTCAAAGGCGGAGACCGCGAAGTGCTCGAAGACCTGATCCTCGCCGCGCTGAACGATGCCAAAGGCAAGGCCGACACGCATCTGGCCGATGAAACCGGCAAGATGATGTCCGAACTGGGCCTTCCCGCGAACGCGAAACTGCCGTTTTGATTTCGGCGCAGCCCGTATTATCATAGGGCGTGCGTGACCATCATATTTCCATCCTGAAAATTCTTTTCTTTTCCGCGGTTGTGGCGCTGGCGTTTCTTTCGCCGTCGGCCACGGCGGAAACCGTGCGTGGCGCTTTGGCGGATGCCTATATTCAGGTCAGCTCGTTCGTTGCCCTGACGTTGGGCATTTTCTACATGCTCGAACACGGGCTTAAGCTCGACACTGCCCTGCTGCTGCGGCGCTATCCGCGCTGGCACGTGCCGCTTGCGGCATTCATGGGCGTGCTGCCCGGCTGCGGCAGCACCATTATCGTCATGACGCAATATGTGATCGGGCGGACGGGATTTTCATCCGTTATCGCCACCCTGACCGCGACGATGGGCGACGCGGCGTTCCTGCTTCTTGCGCAGGCGCCCGAGACCGCGTTGCTCGTCTTTTCCATCTGCTTCGTCGCGGGGGTGACGTTCGGCTATCTTATCGAATGGATTCACGGGCCTGACTTTCTTCGCGAAAAACGCGAAACGAAATCTGAATTCATGGCGCATGCCGAACGGCCGAACATCATCAATCTGTTGCGCTGGCCGTGGATGGCGCTGATGCTGCCCGGCCTCGCGCTCGGCATTGGCACCGCCATGCAAGCCGACACCGATGCGTGGTTCGGCTCCTATGCCGCCGCCAGCCCGACCCTGTGGATGGGGTGCGCGGGGGCGCTGTTATGCCTGTTTATTTGGACGGTAAGCGAGAATGCAGGTCCCATGCTCGTCAATCTCGCCGGAAAAATGACGGAAACATCGGGATGGAAAATTCATGTCGAACGTATCATCGTCGACACCAACTTCGTGACGGTATGGGTGATCTGCGCTTATTTGTCTTTTGAACTTTTCATGCTCTGGTCGTCGGTCGATCTGGCGGCGGTCTTTAAAACATATGCCGCGTTCGTGCCCGCGATGGCTGTTCTGATCGGTTTCATTCCCGGATGCGGGCCGCAAATTCTGGTCACGACATTTTACCTTTCCGGCCTCGTGCCGTTTTCGGCCATGATCGGAAATGCCCTGTCCAACGACGGTGACGCGCTGTTTCCGGCTATCGCGCTGGCCCCGCGGACGGCCCTTTTGGCGACGTTATACACGGCGTTTCCTGCCTTTTTATTCGCCTACGGATGGTATTTCCTGTTTGAATAGCCTATATAAGGCATCATGCGAATTCTCACGTGGAACATCAATTCGGTCCGTCTGCGCGCGCCCATCGTGCGCAAGATCATGAAGGATTATAAACCTGACATCGTCTGTCTTCAGGAAACCAAATGCCCTGACGAACTTTTTCCCGGACAGGTTTTCGCCGACGACGGTTATACGCATCAACATTTCCACGGCATGAAGTCGTACAACGGCGTGTGTATTCTTTCGCGCGTTCCGTTTGAATCGAAAGACATCCATCACCGCTGCAAAAAAGAGGATTGCCGCCATGTCGCGGTCACCGTCAAGGGCGTGCAGATCCACAATCTTTACATACCTGCGGGCGGGGATATCCCCGATCCTGGGGCAAACGATAAATTCGCGCATAAGCTGGGGTTCGTCGATGAAATGGCGTCGTGGTTCAAAAAAAACTACACCGCCGATTCAAAACTGATCGCGCTGGGCGATTTCAACATTGCGCCGCTGGAACACGATGTCTGGTCGCATAAACAATTGCTCGATGTCGTCTCGCACACGCCGGTCGAGGTTGAAAAAATCACCAGAATGCAAAAATCGCTGGACTGGCAGGACGCCATCCGCCATTTCGTGCCGGAAGAAGAAAAATGCTATACGTGGTGGTCTTATCGTAATCAGGATTGGAAGAAATCCAATCGCGGCCGCCGTCTCGACCATATCTGGATCACGAAACCGCTGCTGCCGAAGCTGAAAAGCCATGCGATCGCCATCGAAGCGCGCGATTTTGAAAAGCCGTCCGATCACGTGCCCGTGATGATCGACGTCGCGCTTTAACCCCAGCGCACTGTCAATGCCGGCAGATTTTCCGACGATGTAATGCCGTAAATATGCCGGTTGGTCTGCGTGCCATCGGGCAGGGACGCGTCCATCTTCGTCACGCCTTCTTTTTCAAAGCCGAGCTTTTCGATGACCGCCTGGCTGGCGTCGTTGCCCTCGGCATGCTCTATGGCGACGGCCTTGGCGCCCGCGACGTCAAAGGCGTATCGTGTCAGGGCATTGGCCATTTCCATGGCGTATCCGCTGCCCTGTTCGCTGGTGCGCACCCAGTATCCGATATCGAACCGCCGCGTTTCCCACGTAAAATTATGCAGCCCGCCGCCGCCGACAAAATTTCCTTCTGACCCGTCGGGCAGGATCGTGAAAGCATGGATCGGTATATCCTCGCGCAGCATGAATTTGGCCGCTCCCTCGCGGGCGCGCGCCTCTTCATCCTCGAAAGAAGGAAGGTCTTTCGCCCATGTCATCCACTGGCTGAGATCACCCCAGCTTTCCATCTTCGCCGCATGGACGATCGCGCCGTCCCCCGCCTGCGGCACGCGCAGGATCAACCGGTCCGTGCGGATCGGCATGGGAAGATCGATCAGGATAGGGTTTTCGGTCTGTATTTCCGGCGTCATAAAATCAATTCTCTATTATATATAACGAGACTAACGGACCGTTTCCCATCCCGGTTCCCTTTCGCGCCGGGTTTTCATCCATGCCCAGGCCGCGATGAATATCCCCGCCATCGCCAGCCACGCCGCTACAGCCATCAACGCATGGTCGATGCCGCGCGTGCTTGCCGCCCATCCGACGATCAGCCCCAGCGGAATAAACAATAATTCCCGCAGCAGATTGAGGGTCGACAGGATCGTCGCGCGCCGGTCCGACGCGATGCGCGTGTTGATGGCGTTGTTGACGCGCGGCATGGCGATGCCGTATATGCCTGTGCCGCCGATCATTAAAAGGGCAATGCCATGAATGCCGGTCTGCGCTGCGCTGGCGACGCAGACACACAAAGCGATCATCAGGCAGAACGAAAGAACGCGTATGTTGCTGATCTTTCCGTCGAGCCTGTGGGCCAGATGGCTGCTTAACCCGCCGAGTATGAATCCGCCCGCCAGGAAAAAGCCGAACATATATTCGGGCATCGACAAGGCCATGTAATAGGGCTGCTGCGACCACATGATCAACTTCGTGCCGCTGAAGAGCAAGCCGGCAAAGATGATGATGAACGCGATCTCCTTGTGCCCGTGCAGCGCATATTGCAGCGTTATCGCCATGTCTTTGAGAGGGTGCCCCTGCACGGCGCTTTTGTAACGGGGCGGTTCCGTCAAAAGAATGCAGCACAGCAGCGCCGGGAATGCCATCGCCACCGTGGCCAGCAGCGGCAGCAGCGGGTGTATGGTGTACATGAACCCGCCGGCGATGCTGGATAACGCGATGCTGTAGAGAAGAAGCGCCGTCCGTCTTCCTTCCAGACGGCTATACTCCGCCTCTCTTCCTTGCGCGGCAAGCGTATCGTACAGCAAGGCGGTATTGGTGCCGGACGACAGGCTGACCGCCACGCCGATGATGGCCTGCGCCATGATGGTCACGGCCAGATTGCCGGCGATGACAAGGGTGCCAAATCCGATGATCCAGAACAGGCAGCTTAAGATCATCACATTTTTGCGTTTCCAGATATCGGAAATCCAGCCTGACGGGACTTCAAGCGCGACGACGACGCCAGCGAAGACGGCCTCGCCGATCAGGAAGTCCTGAAAATCCAGCCCGATATGATCCCGGTAAAACGGGATGAAAACCGGCATGATGAAGATGGCGTTGAGAAGGATATTGTATCCTTCCAGCAGGGGAATGTTGCGTCTCATGGCTCACCACCCCACCTGACATCCAGATCCAGCAGCCCGTTTATGTCCGTGCGTGAGTAAACATGCCTGTCGACGATCCTGTCGTCAGGCAACAGGATATCGCCGCGCGTGACGCCTTCCTTGTCGAAGCCAAGTTTTTCAATCACGCGCCGGCTGTTGTCGTTGCCGTCGGCATGCTCGATCACGACGACATTCGCCTGCAACGCGCCGAACGCATATCGTGTCAACGCGTTGGCGGCTTCCGGCGCGAAGCCTTTGCCGTGTTCGCTCGAACGCACCCAGTAGCCGACCTCAAACCGCCGCTTGTGCCAGTCAAAACGGTGCAGGCCACAGCCGATAATGAAACGGCCATCGTCACGCGCAAAACCGAACATCGTGAAATCCTCGCGCTTTTGGAACTTGATATTCAGATCCCGCGCGACGGCTTCGTCTTCTTCGGTCGTGCTGGGGGTTTTGGCCCAGGGCATCCAGCGGTTTAAATGCTCCCATGTTTCGTTTTTGGCGTCATGGATGGCCGCCCCGTCACCGGCCTGCGGCGCACGCAGGATCAGGCGCGGGGTCACGATCGGCATCGGAATGTCGATCAGGAGGGGGTTCTGGATCGTGGTCATGACAAGGGTCCTTTCGTTTTTTCGAAAAGGCCGCTGGATCAGTCCAAAAAGAGGGGAAATACCCGGATCAGCCTTTTACCAGGGGGCTGATACCGGCAAAAAGCGAGGGAAATCAGCCAGAAATGAGCGCTTTCGCGCCGGAATTATTGGTTCCGGACGGGAGATAGGCGCGTTCAAACTGGCTCATCGCGTGTTGCATAGACCCATGGAACCATAGGTAATTGCCCACTGGCAAGTTATTTGTTTGACAGAAGGGGGCATAAGCTGTCATAAACCCCGCGCATCTTGGTTTTGGGTGTCCGGCTATAAATATTGAAACAATAACAGACCGGACGAAATACCCGCGATACGTCAAAGCCCCCCTCTCGAAGAACGGGCGTTTTTAACAGTATCAACCGAACTGCTAAAAACGCTTTGCGTGATGGTTTCCCGCTGTGGGATTCCATCTACTCTGACTTAAGGACTAACAATGACGATCGAAAATTTCGAAAATTTCGGCCTGCCTGCCCCTCTGGCCGCTTGCCTTGCAAAAATGAACTACACCACGCCGACGCCGATTCAGGCGCAGGCCATTCCTTTCGCGCTCGACGGGCGCGATATTCTCGGCTCCGCGCAAACAGGTACCGGCAAAACCGCGGCCTTCTGCATTCCGATGGTTGCCGCGATGATCAACGATCCGACCCTCTCCGCCATCGTTCTGACGCCGACGCGCGAACTCGCGATGCAGGTGATGGATGTCGCCAAGCAAATGATCGAGCGCGGCACGGGCATTCGTACCGCGCTGCTGATCGGCGGCGAACCGATGTACAAACAATTCAAGCAACTTAATGACCGCCCGCGTCTGATTATCGGCACGCCGGGCCGCATGAACGACCATTTGCGCCGCAACCCGGGCCTGTTCGAAGACACGCGTTTCATCGTCCTCGACGAAGCGGACCGTATGCTTGATATGGGCTTCTCGGTCCAGATCGACACGATCCTCGATGCCGCCGCGCAGGAGCGTCAGACCCTGATGTTCTCGGCTACCTTCGCGCCGAAAATTCAGAAATTCGCGCATACATACCTGAACAATCCGCAACGCGTGGAAATCGAATCTGCCAAAACCTCGGCCGATAATATCGCCCATGAAATGATCCTCGTGTCTCAGGATGCGAAATATGACCGCCTGCGCGCGGAACTGGAATCACGTATGGGCTCGATCATCGTGTTCGTGAAGACCAAGCACGGCGCTGACAAAATGGCATCCCGCCTGATCAAGGACGGGCATGAAGCCACCGCCCTGCATGGCGGCCTGAACCAGCGCCAGCGCGAACGCGCGACACGCGCTTTCCGCGAAATGAAATTCCGCGTCATGATCGCGACAGATGTCGCGGCGCGCGGTCTGGATATTCCGCACGTTGAACATGTCATCAACTATGACATGCCGATGGTCGCCGAAGATTACGTTCACCGTATTGGCCGCACGGCCCGTGCGGGGGCGAAGGGGCATGCTCTTGCTATCGTCTCCCCGGCCGATCGCGGTCTGTGGGCGGATGTCGAACGTGTTCTTCATCCGGGCAAAAAGCGTGAAGACCGCGCCGAAGGCGGCGAAGGCCGTGATTTCCGCAAAGGCCCGCGCAAGCCGTTCGGTGCCAAAGGCGGCTTCCGTCAGGGCGGTTTCAAGAAAGACGGCAATCGTCCGTTCAAAAAGCGCGACGA
>CAYPCP010000063.1:0-2981 GCA_964409255.1 uncultured Pseudobdellovibrionaceae bacterium | reverse complement strand
TCCGTCAGGGCGGTTTCAAGAAAGACGGCAATCGTCCGTTCAAAAAGCGCGACGATGATCAGAAGTCTTTCCGCTCCGATCGTCCTTACAAGCAGGACGGCGACCGCCCGTTTAAAAAGCGCGACGACGATCAGAAATCTTTCCGTTCCGAACGCCCTTACAAGCAGGATGGCGACCGTCCTTTCAAAAAGCGCGACGATGATCAGAAGTCTTTCCGTTCCGAACGCCCTTACAAGCAGGACGGCGACCGTCCGTTCAAAAAACGTGACGATGACCAGAAATCCTTCCGTTCCGATCGTCCTTTCAAGAAAGACGGTGATCGCCCGTTCAAAAAACGTGATCAGGCTTCCCGCGATGGCGCGCCTGAAAGATCTTTCTTTGACGATCGTCCGCCGTATGCGGATAGATCCGAACGCCGCGAACAGGACGGCAATCGCCGTTTCGACAATCAAGGCGGCAAGAAACCGGGTGGAAAATTCGGCAAGCCTAAATCCGAAAGCCGTTTCGAACGTGCAGACAAACCGCGCGGTCAGAAAAATTTTGACGGGCAAAAACCGCGCGGCGACCGTCCGCAAGGTCGTCCGAATGGCGGAAAGCCCGGTTTCAAAAAGCGTTTCGCTGCTTAGTTTATTAGAAATTTGAAATAAAAGCGGGCTCTTATGAGCCCGCTTTTTTATTGATCCTTCATGCTTGATGAGATTAACGTGAGGCAGCGCAAAAGGAGGTTCCGTCATGCTTGAACACAGCAATGCGATTGCCACTATCGCCGTCCGCGATATGGCCGTATCCCGTAAGTTTTATGAGGAAAAGCTGGGCTTCAAGCCGCTGGAAGTGAAGAATGAAGACGTTGTGAAATATATTTCCGGCGACACGTTCTTTTATCTCTACAGATCCGAACATGCCGGCAAGCATCAGGCGACCGCTGCGGCATGGTATATCGAAGCCGATCTTGAAACGATCGTAAAAGAACTCGACAGCCGCGGCGTGTCGTTTGAAACCTACAACGGCCTGCGCGGTATCGAACCGCAGCCCGGTCTTGTGCATATTTATGCCGACGTGAAAGCGGCATGGGTCAAGGACCCGGATGGAAATATCCTCGCTCTCGTCTGCGAACGTGAGTTGAAAGATTAGATAAAATCCTTTTCCTCCTTTCATAATTCCCTATGATGATCGGGTCTGTAGTAAGAAAAGATTCGAAAGACTGGGAATATGCTGCATCACAACACGCCTTATGCGTCCATTCCTGTTCGCGACATTGAAAAAGCGCGCGCGTTTTACGAGGATATCGTGGGAATGAAATCCGTCGCGGTCCTTGACCAATCGCTGCTGCAATATGACAGCGGCGATTCAAAAATTTTTCTGTACCGCTCGCCGCTGGCCGGCACGCTTGGCGTAACGGTCGTGACCTGGGTTATCGAACACGATATTGAAGGAATCATCGCGCAGCTCGGCGAGCGCGGAATCACGTTCGAACACATGGATAATGAAAATATGCCGCGCCTTAAACGCGAGGGCGCGCTGCACTGGGTCAACAATCTCAAGGCCGCGTGGTTCAAGGACCCGGACGGCAATCTTTTATCGTTATTTCAATTGGTTGAATGAATGCAAACGGGCCTGAAAAAGGCCCGTTTTTTGATGAACTTTTTTACGGTCTGCCTGTTGGCATAGTGGGCTAAACCCCACAAAGGAGAACATCATGCTTTCGCACAACACTGCTGTGGCAACGATTGCCGTCAGGAATATGAGTGAAGCGCGTAAATTCTACGAAGGTACGCTGGGCCTGAAGCCGGTGGCGATCATGGACGACGATGTGGCTACGTATAAGACAGGCGATTCCGAAGTGTTCGTCTATACGTCGAAGTTCGCGGGCGGCTATAACGCGACTGTGGCGACATGGATAATTGACGCGGATATCGAGGGCATCGTCGATGAGCTTAAAGACCGCGGCGTGACATTCGAACATTACCGGGACATGCCGGACACCGAACTGAAAGGCGACATCCATATATCCGGAGCGATGAAGGTCGCATGGTTCAAGGACCCTGACGGCAACATCATCTGTCTGATTAATGAAACCAGACATTAAAAAAGGCCCCGATCGGGGCCTTTTTTCTAAGCTTCAGAGGCTTTTTTTGCCTGTTTCTTCGCGATCTCGCGTTCGTTCGACGACAGGTGACGCTTGCGCAGGCGCAGCGATTGCGGCGTGACCTCCACAAGTTCGTCGTCATTGATGTACGACATCATCTCTTCGAGCGACATTTTACGCGGCGGCACGAGCGTGACCGCTTCGTCCGAACCGGATGCGCGCATGTTGGTCAGCTTCTTGCCTTTGAGGACGTTGATCTCAAGATCGTTGTCGCGGCTGTGTTCGCCGACGACCATGCCGGTATACACCTTGTCCTGATGGCCGATGAACATGACGCCGCGGTCCTGCAGGTTGAAGATAGCATAGGCGACGGCGGTGCCGGTCTCGGTCGAGATCAGCGCGCCGTTGCGGCGGCCCGTGATGTCGCCCTTGTACGGGCCATAGGCGTGGAACAGGCGGTTCATAATCCCCGTGCCGCGCGTGTCGGTCAGGAACTGCGATTGATACCCGATCAGTCCGCGCGACGGCGCATGGAACACGATGCGGGTCTTGCCCGCGCCGGACGGGCGCATATCGCGCAGTTCGGCCTTGCGCATGTTCATTTTCTCCACGACGGCGCCGGAATATTCGTCGTCGACGTCGACGATGACTTCTTCATACGGCTCCATGGTCTGGCCGTTTTCTTCCTTGAACAGGACGCGCGGGCGCGACACGGACAGTTCGAAGCCTTCGCGGCGCATCGTTTCGATCAATACGCCGAGCTGCAGTTCGCCGCGGCCCGCGAGTTCGAAGGATTCGCGGTTCGCGGATTCGGTCACGCGGATGGCGACGTTGGTTTCAGCTTCGGCCATCAGGCGCTCGCGGATCATCGTCGAGGTCAGTTTCTTGCCTTCGG
>CAYPCP010000062.1:0-10908 GCA_964409255.1 uncultured Pseudobdellovibrionaceae bacterium | reverse complement strand
TACACGCCGATGGAGTTCGTCGTTCATATTTTGGAAAGGTTTTTCAACAAGAATAGGCAGGAAGCGACCGATATCATGCTTCACGTCCACCGCCGCGGTGTCGGTATCTGCGGCATCTACACATATGAAGTCGCAGAGACGAAAGTGGCGCAGGTGATGGATTTCGCCCGCGCCAACGAACAGCCCCTGCAATGCACGATGGAGAAAGAATAGAGCATGCTATCTCGCAATCTCGAACATACATTGCACCGCGCGCTGGCGAAGGCGAATGAGCGTAATCATGAATTCGCGACGCTGGAACATCTTTTGATCGCCCTGACGGAAGATCAGGATGCGATGGCCGTGCTGCGGTCTTGCGGGATTGCGCTGCCGGAGCTGCGCGAGCAGCTTGAGGCGTATCTCGATTCCGAACTGGCGTATCTTGTGACCGAAGAACCGGGCGAGGCCAAGCCGACTACGGCGTTCCAACGCGTTCTGCAACGCGCGGCCATTCATGTGCAATCGAGCGGGCGCGAGGAAGTCACCGGCGCGAACGTGCTGGTCGCTTTGTTCTCGGAACGCGAAAGCCACGCGGTTTATTTCCTGCAGGAACAGGATATGACGCGTTTCGACGCGATCAATTATATCTCGCACGGCATCGCCAAGGTGCCGGGCCAGGGCGATCCGGCCAAGCCGGTGCGCGGCGCGGAAGGCGAGGAGAACGCCGAAGGCGGCGCGAAAGCACCGACCGAGGCGTTGAAAGCGTATTGCAAAAACCTCAATGAAAAAGCCAAAACGGGCAAGATCGATCCGCTGATCGGCCGCTCGAAAGAGGTCGACCGCACGATCCAGATTCTCTGCCGCCGTTCGAAAAACAATCCGCTGTATGTCGGCGACCCGGGCGTGGGTAAAACCGCGATCGCCGAAGGCCTTGCGCTGAAAATCATCAATGGCGAAGTGCCGGACGTGCTCAAGGAAGCGGTTATCTACGCGCTCGACATGGGCGCGCTGCTCGCCGGCACGCGCTATCGCGGCGATTTCGAAGAGCGCATCAAGGCGGTGCTGCAGGAACTGGAAAAAATTCCGCATGCCGTTTTGTTCATCGACGAAATCCACACCATCATCGGCGCGGGCGCGACAAGCGGCGGCGCGATGGATGCATCGAACCTTTTGAAGCCCGCCCTGTCGAGCGGCCAGCTGCGCTGCATCGGCTCGACGACCTATAAGGAATACCGCAATTATTTTGAAAAGGACCGCGCGCTGGTCCGCCGCTTCCAGAAGATCGACGTCTATGAACCGACACTGGACGAAGCGATTGAAATCCTCAAAGGCCTGCGCTCGTCCTATGCCGAGCATCACAAGCTGGAATATACCGACGAAGCGATCAAGGCGGCAGTTGAACTGTCGGCGAAATATATCGGCGACCGCAAGCTCCCCGATAAGGCGATCGACGTGATCGACGAAGCGGGTGCTGCGCAAATGCTCCTACCTGCGGATAAACGCAAGAAAATCATCGATGTTGAAGATATCGAAGTCGTTATCGCGACCATCGCCCGCATTCCGGCGAAAAGCCTGACGAAAGACGACAAGTCCGCGCTTCAGCATCTTGAGCGCGATCTCAAGACTCTGGTGTTTGATCAGGACGCCGCGATCAATATCCTGACCGACGCGATCAAGATGTCGCGTGCGGGTCTGCGCGATCCGGATAAGCCGATCGGCTCATTCCTGTTCTCCGGCCCGACGGGCGTGGGTAAAACCGAAGTCGCGCGCCAACTGGCGAAAACGATGGGCGTCGAACTCGCGCGCTTCGACATGTCGGAATATATGGAACGTCACGCGGTATCGCGTCTGATCGGTTCGCCGCCGGGTTATGTCGGTTTCGATCAGGGCGGCCTTCTGACCGATAAAGTCGATCAGCAGCCGCACTGCGTCCTGCTGCTCGATGAGATCGAAAAGGCACACCCGGATATTTACAACATCCTGCTGCAGGTCATGGACTACGGCAAGCTCACGGACAATAACGGCAAGACGGTCGATTTCCGCAACGTCATTTTGATCATGACGACCAATGCGGGCGCGTCCGAAATGGCGAAACCGCCGGTCGGGTTCGAGCGCGAAATGCGCATCGATGAAGACAACGAAGCGATCACGCGCATGTTCACGCCGGAATTCAGAAACCGTCTGGATGCGATCGTGCCGTTCAAACCGCTCAAGCAGGAAACGGTTGCCCGCGTTGTCGACAAGTTTATCGCGCAGCTCGAAGCACAGCTTACGGAGCGTAACGTTACGATCCAGCTTTCCGACGAAGCGCGTCAATGGCTGGCGAAAAAAGGCTACGACCCCGCGATGGGCGCCCGCCCGCTGGGCCGCGTCATTCAGGACAAGGTCAAGAAACCGCTGGCCGAGGAACTCTTGTTCGGCAAGCTGGTCAAAGGCGGTATCGTGAAAATCGATGAAAAGGACGGCGAATTGTCGTTTGCCTATTCGGAAGAAAAATCGTCCGGTCGCAAACCAGCCGAAAAAGAAATCGCGAAATAGCCTAGTGCACGATCAGCGCGGTCAGGTAGTTGTAGAAGTTGTGCTCGTTCCCGCCCGCTAAGGTGTAACAGAACGCCGTCTTTCCTTTAAGAATTTCAATTTCGTTCAACTCAGGGCTATAGGTCGGAAACGCCGCGCCGCTGATGTAAAATGAGCCGGAGCCTGCCGTGAAGGAAGGTGGCTTGCCGTCCGGGTTGGGAACGCCGAGCATGTCGTTGATCGCCATGCAGACCTCCTGCTTGATATAGGCGTTATAATAGACAAGCTCGCTCACGCCCGTGCCGACCCCATAGAGGCTGGCATACATCGGGAACCATATGCCCTTGACGGTAAAGGTGCTGCCGCTGGCTTCCATGGCGGGGCTGTAAACGCCATAGGCGGCGTCGTTGATCATGGAGGGCTGCAGGCCTCCGCCCGAAGGCTTGAAAAGCTTGCATGAATCGGTGGTGCAGTTCGGGTTGTGATTGGGCGCATTCATGAGATCGCCGTTAAGGCGCATGTAAACGGTATTGTCGAACCCGAAATCCGTGTCCTTGACGCCGCGAAACTGCATGCGTTTGACGGCGCTCTTTACCTCTTCGCCCTGCGCGACAATCATTTTTGCGTAGGTGCGCGCCTCTTCGCTGGACAGCGATACGCTCGACGTCCGCGATCCCTGCATCATCACGAAGCTTAAGGCCGCGAACAGCATAAGCGAGACCAGGACCCAGATGACGATACTGCCGTTTTCGTTTTTCATGCTTTTATCTTACCACGGGCGGGGGAGAGTTAAATCATTTCAATTTCCCGGTCCCCTTATTTGTGGTTAAATCCGGATCATGGCCGGTTACAAACGCAAGGTGCAGCAATGGCAGGATGCGGGGTTGATTTCCCCGTCTCAGGCGGATGCCATCTTTTTGTGGGAACAGGACCGCAAATCCGGGAAGTTCGGCCGCGGGCTGACCGGGGTCGGGATTTTTGCCATTCTTGTCGGCGTGCTGTCGATCATCGCCTCTAACTGGGAAGTCATTCCCGCCGCCGTCAAAATCGGCGCGCATTTCCTTTTGAATATCGGCGTTGCCGCCATCGCATGGCGCGCGGCGGATAACGCACGGCACTGGGTGCGCGAAGGCGCGACAATTGCATTTTTTGCGCTCACGCTGACGCTCATGATTTTGATCGGGCAGGTTTACCAGCTCGATGGCACGATCACAGGCCTTGGCCTTGCATGGATGGCAACAACGCTCCCGTTCGTATGGTTCTTCGGACAGCAAAGGTTGAGCGCTATTCCCTGGACGTTTTCACTGGTGTTCGTTGCGACCGCCGTGATTACGGAGCAGACCGGCTGGAACGATGAATTCTGGTCCTTGTTCTGGCCGATCGTTACAAGCCTGTTTATTCCGCTGGGCCTTGCGGCGGCGGGCGCGACGGCATGGCTTAAACGCGTCAAGCCCGCCTATGCGGAAGTGTTCGCCGGTGTCGGGTCCGCGCTGCTTTTGATCCTTGCGGCGACATCCACGATATACTGGTACGCGGAACGCACGTCGATGTTCACCGACATCGCGGCCAAGGCGGGGATGAGCTACACGGATGTTTATTTAAGCTATGGCGGGCTTTTTATCGCCGCGCTGATCGCGATTTTCATTCACGCGTTTCTCAATCAATTTTATACCGGGCAGCGCGAACGCCAGATCAACGCGATTTTTATCACCGTCAGTATTGCGGTGGCATCGCTGCCGTTCCTGATTCCGGGTGGAGAGTCCGGCGTGATATCCGCGCTGATCTTCATCGCGTACTGGATTTTCGTCGGATGGATCGGCCAGCAATTGGCATGGTCTAAACTTATATCCGCGGCGATCGTGATGATCGCGATCCGTATTTTCGCGATTTATCTTGAGGTGTTCGGCACGCTCCTCGATACCGGCATGGCGCTGGTGATTGGCGGGGCGGTGCTGCTCGGCCTTATTTACGGCGCCCGCCGCATGAACAAACGCCTGACGGGGCGGGAGGCAAGCCATGGCTGATCTGTTCTTTAGCGGATGGCGCCGCCGGGCCGCGTTTTTATCGATACTTCTGGCGCTTCTGGTGCCGTTGCTGCTCATTGCGAAAGCGCATCATGAAAGCAGCGCCTATCCCGTCGCCCAGATCAAAATCACGGGCTATGACCCGCGCCATCTTCTGTATGGGCATTACATTCTTTTCCAGTTCGACTGGGACTGGGCCGAAGGACAGCCACCCGCCGACGGAAGCGGCGCATGCTATGGCGCATGCTGTTTATGCCTGAGCGATGCGGACATGGACCCCAAGGCCAGTGTCATGACATGCAAGGCCGCAAAGGAACAAAAATGCACGCGCATCGTCAAAGGCGATTATTACGGGGGCGAGGCGTTTTCTACGGGGCAGAACCGTTATCTTGTATCGCAAACGCGCGCGCTGGAGCTTGAAGACATGCTGCGTGAAACGCCCGACCGTCTGCGCATGGGCATCACATTGCCGCCGAGCGGCAAGACGCGCCTGAAAGGCCTTTATATCGACGGCCAGCCGGCGGAAGATTATCTGCGCCGCAATCCCGCCCCGTTAAAACCGGATTCCACGTTTGAAACCGGCAACGGCATGACGCCCTAGGCCCTAGGCGGCAATTTCAAAGATAGCGTCGATTTCCACCGCCACGCCGAAAGGAAGGTTCGATACCCCAACGGCGAAACGCGCGTGCTTGCCCGCATCGCCGAGCGCGGCGACCATGACCTCCGACGCGCCGTTGATGACGGCGGGGTGCTGGTCGAAATCAGGCGTGGAATTGACGAAGCCGCCCAGCTTGACGCAGCGGCGGATGCGGGCCCAATCACCATTCACGGCGGCGCCGGCCTGCGCGAGAATATTGAGGGCGCAGATTTTGGCCGCTTCCTGTCCCTGTTCGACCGTGTATTCCTGCCCCAGACGGGCGATATGCAGGCGCTGGCCGTTGAAAAACGGGATCTGGCCCGCCACGAAAAGCTGGTTGCCCGTCGCCACGAACGGCACGTAATTGGCCGCCGGGGCAGCCGGCGCGGGAAGCTGAAGCCCGATGGCTTCGAGGCGCGATTCAACAGATGCCATAATATCAATCCTTCCGTTTAATAACTTGATCTCCCGGTCTTTTTAAGCCATTTCTATTCGGGCGAAAAGGTTTTAAGCAAAGGCTGCCATTTCATGGGTCTCTTCAGTTTTCTGGGTGTTTTGTCGCCCGCGCATATCAGCTTCGTGACGCTGTTTTCCGGCGCGCAAAAGGTCGGCGTGGATTCGCTGGGCAACAAGTATTTCCGCGCCAAGCCGCGCAAAGGTTATAAGCGCGAACGCCGCTGGGTCATCTATAACGGCGTGCCCGAAGCATCCAAAGTCCCGCCGGAATGGCACGGATGGCTGCATCACCAGACCGACGTCGTTCCGCAGCAGGTCGGTTTGTCCTATCGCCGTCCGTGGCAGAAGGCCCATGTGCAGAATTTGACCGGCACCACGCAGGCCTATCGTCCGCCGGGCCATGTGCTCGAAGGCGGGAAACGCGACAAGGCCACCGGCGATTACGAAGCCTGGAAGCCTGAATAAATTTTTTAAAGCGATACGCAAAAAGGAACACCCATGAAACGCAATGTGATTGAAACCGTTCTCGGCGCCGTTGTTTTGACCGCGGCTTTGGTGTTTCTCGTATTCAGCTATTCCACCGCGAATGTCGGCTCGGTTTCGGGTTATGACCTGACGGCGAATTTCGCGACCACGGGCGGCCTTGCCGTCGGCGATGACGTCGTCATCAGCGGCGTGAAGATCGGCAGCGTGACGCGCGTCGATCTCGATCCCAATACGTATCTTGCCCGCGTGACCATGGATGTCGATCCGTCGGTGCGCCTGCCCGACGATACGGCGGCGCTGATTTCATCGGAAAGCCTGCTCGGCGGTAAATACCTCGCGCTGGAACCCGGCGCGTCGGAAGACATCCTTCCGCCCGGCGGCCGCATTCAATACACGCAATCGCCGCAAAATCTTGAACAGCTTCTGGGCCAGTTCATTTTCAGCATGCAGAAAAAAGATGACGGTGAAAAAGGCGCGAGTGCCGCGCCTGCCGCTGCAGCCGTACCTGCGCAGGCACCTTCTTTCGCACCGGCTGCGCCGCTGCGCACGGCGCCCGAAGACGCCATCGAGGCGCCTTCGGAAGAACAAAATTCCGCGCCAGAGTCTGTGGACGAAACGGCCCACCCGTAAGGGAACATTATGCTGCGCCTTGCCCTCTTTATTTTTTCGATCGCGATGATCGTCGCCGCGCCTGCGCGCGCCGCGATGGAAGATTACCCGTCGGTGAAATTGCAGGGGCTTGATAAATCCACGGCGCGCACGACGACGTTCGAAGCGAAGGTCGGTTCCACCATCACGTACGGCCCGCTGTTCATCCGCATCCAGTCCTGCCGCAAGGCGCCGCCGATCGAGAAACCGGAAAGCGCCGCGTTCGTTCAGATCTGGGAAGTGCCGCCGGAAACAGGGAAATCGGAATGGGTCTTCTCCGGCTGGATGTTTGCATCGTCGCCCGCTTTGTCGGCCATGGACCATCCCGTCTACGATATCTGGGTTCTCGATTGTTCGGGTAAAGAAGAACCGAACGAAGAAGCCAAGCAAAGCGAATCCGATGTCACGACATCGCAGGAAGACCTCGCCGCGCCGACAACGGATGGCAGCGAACCCGTTCCCGTCGATGGCGAAGCGCAGGACCAGTCGCCGGTGACGCCGGAAACGCCGGTCGATTCCGAAGCGGCCCCAGGCGATGCATCGCCCGATGCGACGGCGCCGACAACGCCCGCGCCGGGCACGCCTTTCGATCCGGCGGCGCAGCCGGTTGCCCCCGCCGTCGATCCCGACGCGCCGTATGTTCCCGCGCCGTTGCCGGGTCAGGATGAAAGCTCGCCCCCGGCGGCGACGCCGGATATTGATGCGAATGCCCCCTCTGTTCCGCCCGCTCCACCGTCGGCGCCTGCCGTCGATTATGACGCGCCGTATTCTCCCTCCCGCGCGTACCCCGCGCCATAATATCCTGTTGAAATATAATGGGAAATTCAGCATGGCTCCCGTTCTATTACCATAAAACTTGACATTATGTTAAGTTTTTGTTAATAATCCGCCCATGCTCATGAAGAATAACAGCACGCTGAAATCACTCTGGGACTCTGCCGTCAACAGCGCCCGGGTATTCTCCGATTTCGTTTTCGGCGATGAAAAAACGCCGGGTCACGTCCGCCTGTTGAACATGGACATCGTCGACATCGACACGACGGTCCGCCGCCTCATGGAAGAAGCGCAGGACAATCCCGATGTCATGGAACACACGCTGCGCAGCCTGATCATCCTCGTGCAGGATAACGGCATTCTGGCGATGCGCGATTCGCTGACCGGTTTGCACAACCGCCCGAGCATCGACGAACATGTCGGACGCCACCTTGAACGCATGGAACGCGGCCTCGTCGATAAAGGCGCGCTTATCTATGCCGACCTTGACCGCTTCAAGAATATCAACGATACGCTCGGCCACGATGCCGGGGACCAGGCCATCATTACGGCCGCGCAGACGATCGCCAAAACGGTCCGCACCATCGACGTTCCGGCGCGCCGCGGCGGCGATGAATTTGTCGTCTTCCTGCCCGACGTAACGGCCGAACAGGCGCAGGCCGCGCTTCAACGCCTGCAAAAGGCATTCGAAACACTGAGCTTTAAATGGGAGAACCAGCAGGTTCCCATTCGCGGGTCATTCGGCCTTGCCGCGATTGAGCGCGATGAAAACGGCAACGTTCCCACGCTGGAACAGGCCTTCGCCGCCGCCGATCATGCCATGTACGCCGTGAAGGAAAACAAACGGGCGAACGGTTATGCCGCGCCTGCGTCTGCGGCGCCGGACAGAGCGCCGTACTTCCCCGTTCACAGCATGGGCAGAGCCCCGATGTAATCATGGATAAGGTCGCTTTCGGCACGCGCCGACAGCGTTCCGGTCCAGACCGCCGCTTTGTTCATATCGGCGCGGATTATCTTTTCATACGCCCCTTGCGTGATTTCATGAATGCCGAATTGTTCGAGATGCGGGTTGGTAAACTGCGCGTCGAACACCGTGAACCCGCCGCGCCACAGCCGCGCCGCGAGATGGCACAGCGCCACCTTGCTTGCGTCGGTCAGGAGGCTGACCATGCTTTCGCCGCAGAACACGCCGCCGATTTTCAAACCGTAGATGCCCCCCGCGAAAGATTTTCCATGCCAGCATTCGATGCTGTGCGCGTAGCCTTGTTCATGAAGCGCCACGAACGCGTCGCGGATGCCGCGGTTGATCCACGTGTTGTTGCGTCTGGTGCCGGGATGGGTTCTGGCGCAGGCATCGATCACGGTTTCAAACGCTTCGTCGGCGGTGATGCGGAAAGGTTGCTGACGCAGCGTCTTTCTCAGACGCCGCGGAATGTGCAACGCCTTTATCGGCAATAAAGCGCGGCGGTGCGGCCGGTAAAAATTGAAATAGGCGGCATCGCCGCTGTCGGCCATCGGGAAGATGCCCTCGCGATAGGCCTGCAGGAGGAGTTCGGGATCAATCTCTGTAAACACCTTAACAGCTTAGCAGAAAACCGCCCCGTTTTGGTTGACATAAAAGAAAAACCCGCCTTTAGTAACGGGATCACCCAGGGAGTTTGTTATGTTTTCACCATCGTTCGATCACCGTTTTCTCAACAGCGCGCCGGCGCGCGCCCTGACCGAATTTAAAAAGGTCGATGGCGAAAATTACTATGTACCGCGCGACGGGCAGGAACCGATGGGCCCGATCGTCAACCTGATCGATTTCGTCCATGAATATTTCCCGCCCGGCGATATCGACACGGCGTTCCTGTGCGATCCCGGCACCGACGATTTCATGACCGGCATGCTCGCCTTCGATGTCCGCAGCCGCCTGCGCCCGTTTATCGTCGTGCCGTCTTTCGGCAATGTGTCGGGGGACACGACGTATAAAAACGCGCTGACGATGGTCTCGCTGATGGGCGCGTTCGGCGTCGCGGTGGGTAAGGGCGCGCAAAAACCGCTGCACGGCCCGATGCCCGAAGACGCGTCCGGCGAACACGGCGTGGACGGTCTGGGCGGCGCGAAACCGCGCAACGCGCAGATGGTCGAAGACAACATCCCCCTGATCACGCAGCACGAAGACGGCATCAAAACCCTGAAAGAAGAAATCATCCGCCGCAATAGCGGCCATGGCCGCCCGGTCGCGATTTTAAGCACGGGGTCGATGACGGATGTCTATCACCTGCTGTCCGCGATCGACCGCGAAAACCCGGCGGCGATGACGAAGATTTCCGGCATTTCCCTCATGGGCGGGGGGATCGATACGAAACAATGGCATACCAACGTGACGGATTACGCCGAATTCAATATTTTTCAGGACCCGGAAGCCGCGCACGAAGCGTTCAAGATCATCCGCCGTTACAATATTCCGACCATCGTCTTCCCGCTGGATCTCACCCACACCACCGGCGTGCGCCAGAATTTCGAAGGCGCATGGCTCAAGGCAAAGGCGGAAAAGAACGGCAACGACGTCGCCGACATGGCGGCGCAGATTTACAAGGCGGGCGGTTTCGACGTCACGCGCAGCCGCGATATTTTCGGTTTCCCCGAAGACAAGATCACGCGTTTCATGCACGACCCGAACGTCGTCACCGGCCTTGATAAGCCGTATTTTTATGAAGGATTCAACGCCACGGTGAACGTCCGCACCGAAGGCGAGGAAAAGGGCCGCACCATCGTGCGGAGCAGCCCCCATTCAAGAACCTTCGTCGTGGTCAAAGCCGACACGGCGTCCGTGATCGAAGACTGGCAGAAAAAAATCTCGACCTACAGCGTCCATCCGTCACTGGCGCGCAACGCTTACGATTTGAAGTAGCAGCAGAGTCTTTCTACCTTGTTGTAGTTACTGCCAGAGCCCTCGATGCAGCGTCCGCCGCCGGTGTTATTGTGGCCACTTCCGCCGGTCGACTGGGCCAGTGTCCAGCCGCTGGGCGCGGCCGGGCAGGTGCCGTTGCAGATGATCGCGCAGGTCGCCGCCGCGCCGCCGCCCGCGGCGGAAGCGACGGTATCGACATATTCCTTGGTCGCCGCGTGATTGTTGGCGGTCGGCGTGCCGGACAGGGAAAGCGCGCCGGTCATGGTGTCGCCGGCCTTGCCGACCTTGGCGTTCACGGCGGTATCGACATAGGTCTTGGTGGCGGCGTCGGTGGTGGCCGTGGGGGCGCCCAGCCCGCTGATTTTATAATTGCCCATGGCGAGGTTGGCGGTGGCTGTATGGTTGCCGAGATTGTCGGCGCTTCCCGTGGGCGCGTTCTGGTCGCAGACGATCTGCGTGCCGGTGCCGCGGCACCATTTGTTGTTCGT
>CAYPCP010000061.1:0-11417 GCA_964409255.1 uncultured Pseudobdellovibrionaceae bacterium | reverse complement strand
ATTTTCTACATGGAAAATTACCTGACCGAGGCGCAATGCCGCGAACTGATCGATTGTTTCGAGCGCAACATCGACAAGGTCCCCACGCCGACGGACGAATTCTTCAAGGACCGCGTGATGTGGATGAATACGCTCGGCCCGTCGGAATTCCGCGCCGTTTCGATCATGCAGCAGGCCCGCCATGCCGCGAGCTATCACGTGTCAAAATTCTTCGGTGAAACCGTGCGCATGTATGACGACATGCCGCAGCTGGTCAAATGGTGGCCGGGCATGGGCATGCCGGCACACGCGGACAACGAACACCCGGATGGCAGCGAACACCGCACCCCGTTCCGCAAATACGCCGGGGTGACGTTCCTCAACGACGCCTATGAAGGCGGGAATTTCTACCTTAAAAATCAAGGACTTCGCATCCCCGCCAAGCCCGGGCTTCTGGTCGGTTTCAAAGGAAACATGGAACATATGCACGGCGTGACCAAGGTCACCAGCGGCCTGCGCTATACCATGCCGATGTGGCTGTCGACGAAGGAAACCGATCTGCAAACGATCGCGAATATCTACTGACGCCCCAAACTCCGCTTGCCGCCTGCCGGGCTTTCCCTTACCATAAAGGAAGGTCTTGCGTGGGTGGTCCGCGCACGGCTCAGGGCTTCAAAACCCTTCACGATAGCGGCTGGCATCAGCCGACATATGATGCTTTTTCCGAACTTATCAGGATGAGCATCGTTGATGCCGCTCGGTCTTTTGGCCGGGTGGCGGTGGCGTATGTCCAATGGCTCTCGGGCCTAAAGGCCATTGCGCCGTTTCTATTGTGACGGTTTTGAACACCCGGTCGCCAGAGACACCTCTGGTGATTTTTTCTTCGAAGGAAGAGGGTCAAAACCGATGCGTCATTTCCTTTTTGCTGCACTTTTTGCTGCACTGTTCTCCACCCCCGCTTTTGCCGCCTGCACCGCGCCCGCCGGGGCGGAATCCCAGACGCGTTACGATTTCGGCACTCACAGGATGTATTACTGCAACAACAGCCAATGGGTCGAGATGGGCGCCAACCCCCTGACGGCGCTGGGTTGTTCCACCGGCCAGGTCCCCGTCAAGACCGCCGGCGGATGGGGGTGCACGGATCTGTCGGAAACGCCCGCCACCGGACCGGACCCCTTCTCCTTTACCGACCAGACGGGCGCGGCGACCGGCACGCAGGTCACATCCAACACCCTGACGATCACCGGCCTGAGCGCTTCCACGCCGGTTTCGGTCACCGGCCAGGGCAGCCCGCAGATCAGCATCAACGGCGGCGCATGGACCACCTCGGGCACCATCACCAACAACCAGACTCTGCGCGTGCGGTTAACGTCATCGGCCAACCCCGGCACCGCCCACGCGGCAAACGTCACCGTCGGCGGGGTCAGCGACGCATGGTCTGTCGCGACGGCCGCCGCGCCGCCCAGTCCCCCCTGCAATTTACCCGGCGGCGGAACGATCAGCGTCGGGGGATCGACCGCCATGTTCAAGAATAAATCCTATGGCTGCAGCGAGGCATGCGAATACCAGATCCGCACCTGTCAGTCAGACGGCACGATGTCTGGGGATAGCACTTATTCCGAACGTAACTGCAACCGCAGCTACAGTTGCGCGGCAGTCACCGTCGGGGGGTATAAATGGTATCTGGGGCAAAAAGGCCAAAGCTGCGATCAGGTCTGCGCCTCCCATGGCGGCTGTAACCTGACGGGCATACGGTCGTATGCGGGCAGCGGCGCGGGATCGGGGAGCAATTGCAACGCCGTGCTGACCGCGCTCAACGCCGGGCAGACGGGGATGCAGTGGACAACGGGTTCCTTCGGTTATGGCTGCATGCTTTACTGGGGGGAAATGTACGGTCTGGCTACACATAACAATCCGACCACCTGCGAAGCAGCCATCAGCGGTTATAGCCGGGCCTGCGCCTGTAACAGTTAGGCGCCGGGCAGGCCCTTGGTGGTCGAATATTCGGCGTGGAGGGGCTTGTCGGGGTTGAGCTGTTTGTAGATGGCGTGCGCGGCCTGCGCCCCCTCGGCGAAGCCGGTCAGGATCAGCTTGAGCTTATCCTTATAGGTCACAATGTCGCCAATGGCGTATATGCCATGAACATCCGTGGCGCAGGTGGTGGGATCGACGACGATATGGTGGCCTTCGAGGCCGAGATTCCAGCTTGCGATCGGACCCAGTTCGCTCGCCAGGCCGAAAAACGGCAGCAGGACGTCGGCATCGAGGGTTTTCTCCTCCCCTTCGAGCGTACTGACCCGTACGCCGGTGAGCGTACCATCCGCGCCATCTAGGCCGGAGAGCTGGTACGGCACGACCAGTTCAAGCTTGCCGGCGGCTTCCAGCGCCTTGATCTGATGAATACTTTCCGGCGCGGCGCGGAATTTGTCGCGGCGGTGAACCACGTACAGCCGCGCGGCCAGCGGCGCGAGCGACAAAGCCCAATCCACCGCCGAATCGCCGCCCCCGGCAATAACGATTCTCTTGCCTTCGAAGTCGGCCTTACGGCGCACCATGTAAAAAACCGAACGGCCTTCATAGGTTTCAATGCCATCCAGCGGCGGGCGGTTCGGCCCAAACGCGCCACCCCCGGCGGCGACAATGATGGTTTTGGCGACAATTTCGGTGGCCTTGGCGGTTATAAGTCGCCAATTGCTACCTTCTTTGCTTAAAGAAACAACCTGCTGGCCCATGTGGTAGACGGGCTTGAAAGGGGCGGCCTGCGCCTCCAGCCGGGCGATCAGATCGCCGGCCAGAATCGACGGCGCGGCGGGAATGTCATAGATCGGCTTTTCAGGGTAGAGCGCGGCGCATTGCCCGCCGATATCCTCCAGCGAATCGATCACGTGGCACGACAGGCCGAGCATGCCGCATTCGAACACCGCGAACAGCCCCGCAGGCCCCGCGCCGATAATCGCCACATCCGTTTCGTGCGTTATGCCCATGACGGCGTTCGCTTCCCTTCTTTTTTTCGGACAGAGACCTGATATAAGGGGATAATCCTGTCTTTGTAAAAAGGTTTTAACGTGAGCCCGTTTCATTCCACCCGTGCGGAAGACACCGAAGCGCTGGCCCGGTCATTGGCCGAGGCGGCGCAGCCGGGCGATGTGTTCTGCCTGTCCGGCCCGCTGGGCGCGGGGAAGAGCGTGTTCGCGCGCGGCTTTATCCGGGCATTGTGCGGGGCGGATACGGATGTCCCCAGCCCAACCTTTACGCTTGTCCAGACATATGAGGGGCGCACCGGGCCGATCGCGCATTTCGATCTCTACCGTCTTGACGCGGCGGAAGAAGTCCTCGACCTCGACTGGGACGATGCCATGGCGGAATCGATCTGCCTTATCGAATGGCCGGACAAAGCGGGCGGTTTCCTGCCCCGCCGCCGCATCGACGTGGTTTTTGAACCACAAACCGACGAATCGCGTACCATTCTGGTGAACAGACATGACCGATAAACCGACAAAAGCCTTTATCCTTGCCGCCGGTAAAGGCACGCGCCTGAAACCGCACACGGACACGATGCCCAAACCCATGGTGCCCGTGGCCGGTGTCCCTATAATTGGCCATACGCTCCGGAAACTGGACAAGGCCGGGGTAAAGGATGTGATGGTCAATTTGCATCACCTGCCGGAGGTGCTGGAAAATTACCTTAAAACAGTACAGCGTCCCCAAATTCACTATTCTCATGAAGACGCCCTGCTCGATACTGGCGGCGGGGTTCAGAAGGTTTTGCCGTTTTTCGAGGGGCAGGATTTCTTCATGATAAACGGGGACGCGTTATGGGTTGAAGGGGTCAACGGTTCGGCTCTCACGCGCCTTGGCCAAACATGGGACCCGGCCCGCATGGACATCCTCCTGCTGCTGCAACCGGTCGGGCAAATGACATTGACCGGCGGGGTCGGCGATTACGATATCGCGCCGGACGGCCGGGCATCGCGCCGAAAAGACAAGGGCGGCAGCCATATGTTCGCAGGGGTGCGCATCACCACCCCGCGCATTTTCGACCGGAATATCGGGGACGCGTATTCATTCCTTGAGCTTATGGACCGGGCGGAAGCGCAGGGCCGGCTGTACGGCCTCATCCATGACGGGGAATGGCATCATATCAGCACGCCGGACGATCTGGCCCGGGTAAACGGCCATCTGACGGCCGGGACGGACGCATGACGGGCGCGTGCCGTAAAAATCTTTTCACAATCCCGGCCGGGGTTCCCTTTGCCCGCGCGCTGGCGCGGGGGATTATCGCGCAGGCGGGCGACGCGCCAGACGCCCTCACCGCCTATACGATCCTGCTGCCGACACGCCGCGCCGTACGTACCGTACGCGACGCCTTCCTGCGGGAAAGCGGCGGCAAACCGATCCTTTTGCCCCGGCTTCAGCCGCTCGGCGATGTCGAGGAAGAGGAATTATCCCTTATCCTGGCGGCAAAGGGCGAAGATCTGGGCATTCCGTCCGCCATCCCGCCGCTGCGCCGGCAGATCATGCTGGCACGCCTGATCGGCGGGATGAAAGATTTCACCAAAGGCCCCGCCGCCGATCTGGCGCTCGCCCGGGCGCTCGGCCAGCTGATGGATCAGGTTTATACCGAGGATCTCGATCTTTCTGCCCTGCCGACACTGGTCGATGTTGAGCGTTTCGCCGATCACTGGCAGATCACCTTATCGTTCCTGTCCCTTTTAAGTGTTCACTGGCCGCAGATTCTGGCGGAGGAAGGGATGATCGACGCGGCAGACCGCCGCAACCGGCTGATCAAGGCCTTGGCCGCGCAGTGGCGGGACACCCCGCCCGCCGGACCGGTGATCGCCGCCGGATCGACAGGCTCCATCCCGGCCACGGCGCGCCTTCTCGACGTTATCGCGAGCATGGAAAACGGCGCCGTCGTTCTGCCCGGCCTTGACCGCGCCATGGACGACGAAAGCTGGGACGCGGTCACCGATACCCACCCGCAGGCCACGCTCAAGACTCTTCTCCACCAGCTTGGCTGCCCGCGTACGGATGTTCTTTTGTGGCAAGGCGTGACGGAACAGGAGGCGCAAAGCCCCCGCCAGCGCCTCGCCACCGAAATCATGCGGCCCGCCGAAACGACAGCCGCGTGGCGCGATCTTTCCGGGCGCAATAATGAGTTTGACAGCGCGCTGGAGGGGATTACGCGCTACGACTGCCCCACCCCGCAGGAGGAAGCGCAGGTGATCGCCACGGCGATGCGCGAGACGCTGGAAAACGGGGACAGGATTGTGGCGCTTATTACACCGGACAGGGCCCTGGCGCGGCGTGTGGCGATGGCGTGCCGCCGGTGGGGCATTGAAATCGACGATTCGGCGGGCGCGCGCCTGACGGATACGCGCGTCGGCGGGTATCTGCGGCTGGCTGTCCAGACCGTGGCGGATGAGTGTACGCCGGTGCCACTGCTCGCCTTCCTGAAAAGCGCGCTCGCGGGGCCGGATAGCAAATTTTATAAAGGAGACTGGCGCGGGGATGTCCGTCTTCTTGACCGGCGGCTGCGCGGGCCGTGGCCCCGCCGGGGCCTTGCGGCGCTTACACAAAAAATTGAACGCGTCCCTGAATTAAAGGAGTTTTCCAACTTTCTGCCTAAAGCGCTGGCACCTCTGGAAGCCTTGGCAGCCAAGGGTTCGGCGGCCTTTTCCGACTGGCTGGAGGCGCATCTCGCCCTCGCCGAAACGATCTGCCCCCCCGAACGGTTATGGGCCGAAGAGGATGGGGAGCAGGCGGCGGCGTTTTTTGCCACACTGCGGGAGGAGGCCCCTTTGCTTCCTTCGGTTTCTGTCGCCGAGTATGCCGCCTTGCTCGATTCGCTGATGCTCGGCGTGACCGTACGCCCCGCTTATGGCCGCCATCCGCGCCTGATGATTCTGGGTCAGCTTGAATCGCGGATGATTCAGGCCGACCGCGTGATCCTCGGCGGGCTGAATGAAGGGACATGGCCGCCCGGCCCGCCCGGCGACCCGTGGATGTCGCGCGGCATGCGCACCGAATTCGGCCTTCCCGGACCGGACCGTTCGATCGGCCTGTCGGCGCACGACTTCGTTCAGGGTTTCGCCGTGCCCGACGTCATCCTCACACGCTCGTTGCGCGTCAACGGCACGCCAAGCGTGCCGGCACGATGGCTGCTGCGGTTCGACACCGTGCTTCAGGCGCTTGGCCGGACATTGTCCCCAGGGCCACATGCCGGTTGGGCCGCGCATCTCGACGATGTCAGGAACGTCAGCCCCGTTAAACGGCCTGCACCGACACCGCCCGTTGCCGCGCGGCCGCGCGAACTGCCCGTTACGCAGATCGAGGCATGGCTGAACGACCCTTATAGCGTGTATGCAAGGTATGTTTTGCGGCTTAAACCGCTTAAATCGCTCGAACAGCCGGTCGACGCCGCCATTCGCGGCACGTTATTGCATAAAATGATGGATAAATTCGTGCAACTGCACCCAAAAACGCTGCCGCAGGACGTACAGGGCACGTTTTTGACCATTGCGGCCGATGAATTGAAAGAATTTTCCGACGATCCGGCGCTGTGGAGCTTCTGGCAGCCGCGTTTGTCCCGTCTGGGCGAATGGATCGGCACGCAGGAAGGCAAATGGCGCGGCGATTGGCAATTTGCCAAGGCCGAAGCCGAAGGCCATATCGACCGCGAAGGCCCGGCAGGGGCCTTCACCCTGACCGCACGGGCAGACCGCATCGATCTGGCGCGCGACGGATCGGCGGCGGCGATCATCGATTACAAAAGCGGCGGCAAATTCACGAAAAAGGGGATGGCGAACGGCACGCACCCGCAATTGCCGCTCGAAGCATTGATCCTGAGCGAGGGCGGGTTCGAGGGGATCGCGGCCAAGCCGGTCGGCGCGCTGGCATACTGGGTCCTGCGCGGGGGATCGGTCGCCGGGGAAACCACGGTCATCGACAAGGAAGTGGACGCGGCGGTGACCGCGGCGAAAACCGGGCTCGACGCGCTGATCGCCACGTTCGATCGCGAAACCACGCCGTATTACAGCCTGCCCGACCTCGCGCGGCGGCCGCGCTTCAATGATTTCGAACATCTCGCCCGCGTCAAGGAATGGACCGCGCTGGGCGACGACGAATCGGAGGAAGCCGCATGAGCGAACAAAACGCGCTGAAGCTTACCGCTCCCGATTCTGTTCCCCGTGAAACAGATCCCAACGTCCTGCAGCGGCGCGCGGCCAACCCGGATAGCTCGGCATGGGTGGGCGCGTCGGCGGGATCGGGCAAGACCAAGGTCCTGACCGACCGGATGATCCGCCTGATGCTGCCGGGCGCGGACGGCAGGCCGGGCAGCGATCCCGGCGCGATCCTCGCGCTGACCTTTACCAAGGCGGGCGCCAACGAAATGGCCCAGCGCCTGAGCCGCCGCCTTGCCGCGTGGGCGGTCATGGACGATGCCGCGCTGGCGGAGGATCTGGGCCGCAACCTTTTTGGCGAAGCGCCGACGCCGGAACAGATGCGCGCCGCGCGGCAGCTTTTCGCGCGCGTGGTCGACGCCCCGGGCGGCATGCGGATTATGACGATCCATTCTTTCTGCGGATCGGTGCTGGGGCGCTTTCCGCTCGAAGCCGGATTGCCGCCGCACTTCACCGCGCTGGAAGATGGGCAGGACACCCTCCTCCTCGACCGCGCGCGGGACAGCGTTCTGGCGCAGGCCGCCGGGCAGCCGGGCAGCCCGTTGGGCCAGGCACTCCATCATATCGCGGGGCTTCAGGGCGAAGACCAGTTCGCCGCCCTGCTCCGCACACTGGCGAGCGAGCGCCGCCAGCTCGGCGATATCCTCAGGGATCATTTCGGCCCGGACGGGGTGTACGCACAGCTTTGCCGGCATTTCGACCTGCCGCCCGGCGCCAGCGCCGAAAGCCTGATAGAAGGCGCAGGGCCCGCCGACGAAGGAGCGCTGCGTACGGCGGTCCGGGCGCTGGTCGAAGGCGGCGGCGCGGAAGATTCAAAACGGGGACAGAGTATACAGGCATGGTTAGATGCACCGAAACCGGCGCGCGCCGCGCTGTACGCCGACTATAAAAGCGCGTACCTCACGGGCAAAGGAGAGCTGCGCGCCCGCATGGCAACCAAGGGCGCCGTCGCTATTATGCCGGATGTGGCCGACATACTGGGCGCGGAGGGAAACCGTCTCCTTACCCTTGATGATTCGATCAAGGCGGCGCAGGTGGCCGCGGCCACGCGCGATCTCCTGATCCTGGGCGATGCGATCCTGAAGGCGTACGCCGATTTGAAAGAGGCGCGCGCGGCGCTGGATTTCGACGATCTTATTATCCGCACCCTCGCCCTTCTTCAGGGGCGGACCATGGGCATGAGCCAGAAGGATGTCGCCCCGTGGGTGCGTTTCAAGCTCGATCAGGGGATCGACCATATCCTGATCGACGAGGCGCAGGACACCAACCCCGAACAATGGGCGATCGTCCGCGCGCTGACCGAAGAATTCTTCGCCGGGAGCGGCAGCCGCGAGGACGCGGGGCGTACATTGTTCGTCGTCGGCGATGAAAAACAGTCGATCTTCAGTTTCCAGCGTGCCGAACCCAGACAGATGGGCGACCAGCAGGACTGGTACGCCGCCCGGATCGCCGCGGCGGGCGAGACGCTGGAGGATGTGCCGCTCAACACATCGTTCCGGTCCACGCCCGCCATTCTGCGGGCGGTGGATTCGGTGTTCGAACCGCCGGAGATGCGCAAGGGGCTGGGCCGGAACGTACGCCCCCACGCCGCCGACCGGCGGCGCCAGCCGGGCCTTGTCGAACTGTGGCCTTTGAAAAAGGATGACGACGCGGAGGAGCCGGAAAACGGTGACACCGTTACGGAAGGCTGGGACCTGCCGGTTTCCGTGACCGAACGGCAAAGCGGCGCGGCGCGTTTATGCGCGCAGATCGCCGATACGATCGACGGGTGGATCAGGACAAAGGAAATCCTGCCTTCCCGCGGACGCGCGATTCAGCCGGGCGACATCCTGATCCTCATGCGCACGCGTACACCCTTTGTCGGGCAGCTTGTCCGCGCGCTGAAGAACCGGAATATTGATGTGAGCGGCGTGGACCGCATGGTGCTGAAAGACCAGCTCGCGGTCGAAGATCTGACCTGCGCGGCATCGTTCGCGCTCCTGCCGGATGACGATCTGGCGCTCGCCGGGCTTCTTAAATCGCCGTTCGTGGGATGGGATGACGAAGCCCTCTACGCGCTTGCGCAGCCGCGCGGCGAGAATGAATCCCTCTGGGCGGCCTTGAGGAAAGGCCGGGACACGCCGCTTCAGGAATGGCTCTCGGCCCTGATCCGCCGCGCCGCCGCCGACCATCCGTATGAGTTTTTCAGCCGCCTGCTTCAGGAGCATTGCCCTGCGGACAACGTGTCGGGCCTGCGGGCGATTCGCGGACGGCTGGGTGCCGACGCGCTCGATCCGCTTGATGAGTTCCTCAACCGGACGCTCACCTATGAGACGGGGGCGCTGCCGACGCTGCAGGGCTTCCTTCACTGGCACGCCAGCGAGGCCAGCGACATCAAGCGCCAGATGGAGGAAGAATCGGCCGCGGTGCGAATCATGACGGTTCATGCCTCCAAGGGGCTTCAGGCGCCGATCGTCATCCTGCCCGATACGGTGCGCGGCGCGTCCTCGCGCAAGGCGGACAGAATCCTGTGGCCCGACCGTTCGGATTTCCCGCTGCCGGTTTTCCTGCCGACCAAGACGATGATGCCCGCCGCGCTCGGCGACGCCTGCGATACGGTGGCGGAAAAGCAGGAGGAAGAATATCTGCGTCTTCTTTACGTCGCGATGACGCGGGCCGAAGACAGGCTTTATGCGGGCGGTTACACGGGCAAAAAAGCGCCGCTCGACCTGACATGGCACGGGGCGATTCGCGCCGGGCTTGAACGCCTGCCCGAAACCGAAACGACAGAAGATGAAAACGGCGCGGTGACGTTGCGCCTGAGCAATCCCGCGCTCACCGATGAAGCGGACCGCAAAGGAAAAGATCATGCGGTGAAACGCGCGGCCAGCGCCGCGCCGTCATGGCTGCGCGCACCCGCGCCCGAAGAGCCGACGCCGCCGCGTCCGCTTGTCCCCTCGCGCCCGTCCGGCCCGCTGCCGCCGGCGGCATCCCCGCGCGCGGCGAAGGATGTTTACCGTTTCCGCCGCGGGACGCTGACGCATACGTTGCTCCAATATCTTCCCGATCTTCCGTTCGAAAGCCGCGAAGCCGCGGCAGCGCAATTCATCGGCCGCGCGGGACCGGATTTGCCGCAAGACGTGCGCGAAGGAATCGTGCGTGAAACGATGGCGGTTTTGCGTCACCCGCAATTCGCGCCGATTTTCGGCCCCGAATCGCGCGCGGAAATTTCCGTCACCGGCTTGCTGGACGATGCGACATTGATCTCCGGCCAGATCGACCGGCTGCTTGTTACGGACAAAGAAATCCTGATCGTTGATTACAAAACCAACCGCCCGCCGCCGCAGCGCGTGGAAGACGTGCCCGCCATTTATATGCGGCAGATGCAGGCCTATGCCCGCGCCATGGAAAAAATATATCCGGGGCGCGCCATCACGTGCGCGCTGCTGTGGACCGACGGCGCGACGCTGATGCCGCTAGGTCTTGAAGTAATGTAACGCGCGCGCATTGACGCGGCGACCTTCGCGCATCACTTTCGCGGCTTCAATCACGCGATCGAACGGGCTGTCGACTTCCATGATTCTGGCCGTTTCAACAACGGGATCGGAATTGTAATACGCCGCCTCGCGTTGTTCCGTACGCAGGTCGATGCCGTTTTTCTGCCCGTTAAAAGAATCGCGATAGGGCGCGACAAACTGGTCGTCGAATTTATCGCCTTTTTCGCCGCGCTCTTCGGGCGGTTTTTTGATTTTATTGTCGTCGAGAAAGCGGCGGTGTTCAGCGGCAATCCGTTCGAGCAGCGGCGCAAGTTTGTCCTTTTCCGCGTTCCATGTTTCAAGCCGCGCGGGCATATCGGCATATAGCTGTTCGAGATAGGCCGGCCCCTCGGCAATCGTCAGAACAGCGCACACCATCATCATGGCCTTGTGCGGTTCGTCCCGGTCGGCATAAACCCCGTCGCACAGCGCCGATGAGAGCGCGTTGAGAGTTTTACCGTCGAGACGGTCGAGAATGGAGGGGGGCAGGTTCATAACAAAACTCTCCTGTTGGGGATGCCCGTTTTTAAGCAAATTCTTGCGTTTATGGCAATAAGATTTTGTGGAGGGCTTGATTCCCCGCCTTGATTTCCGGGGCTTTCATGCCCAGATTGTAAGGGTAAAAAGCAATTCAAGGAGTTAGGGAATGTCCGCCGTTAAAGTATCCGATTCTGATTTTGAAACCGCCGTCCTCAAAGCCGAAGGCCCTGTCGTGGTCGATTTCTGGGCCGAGTGGTGC
>CAYPCP010000060.1:8427-11601 GCA_964409255.1 uncultured Pseudobdellovibrionaceae bacterium | reverse complement strand
AGGATGCGGCTTTTGGGTGCCTGAACTTCGGCGGCGACGGCGGCGCCTTCCGACCCGTCAGCCGAGGCCAGCTGGCTTTCCGGCGGCGGTTCGGCCACATGGCCGAGCGCGGGCGCTTTGCTCAGGCTCGTCCCGACATAAGTATCGGGAATTTCCGGCACGGTCTCGCGCCCGCCCGGCAGGGAATGGGTCGACGCCCAGACGGAAATCAACGCGATCGCCCCGACCAGCCCGCCGAGAATGGCATAAACGTTCGGCACCTTGCTTTCCGATGCCGCGACCGGCAGGGAAAGTTCGGGTTTAACGCGCCCGCCGACGGACTGCACCTTGAACAGATGCACCATCTTGTCGCCATCAAGGCCCAGATATTCGGAATAAGCCCGCACGAAACCGATCGCGTAGACGCGGCCCGGCAGGTTTTCAAGATTGCCTTTTTCAATCGCGTCGAGCTGGATCGCGCGGATACGCAGGATCGATTCAACCTGTTCGAGGCTTTGCCCGTAATAGACGCGCGTCCGGCGCAAGATTTCGCCGACCGGCATATCGGTCTGAAGATCCAGATCTTTCTGGGCGGCAGAGGATGAACTCATGCGCGAACTTTACGAGAAATTCGCCGGCGCTTCCATCCTTTTATAAGGGTTTTTAACGCCAAGAAACCAAGGGCGCCAAGTTGGATTAAAACAGCGGCTATTGCGGCGTTCCGCGCGTTTAAAGGCAAAAAGCCTGCGGCCCCTTACGCCTTCGCAGGCGCATCAAGCCCATAGGCCGTATGCAGGGAACGCACGGCCAATTCAAGGTATTCCCGGGAAATCAGGACGCTGATCTTGATTTCAGAGGTCGAGATAACCTGAATGTTAATGCCCTTTTCCGCGAGCGTCTGGAACATTTTCTGCGCCACGCCGGCATGCGAGCGCATACCGATCCCCACAACCGAGATTTTGACGACCTGAGCATCGGTCAGGATTTTTGCATTGGCGAGATCGGCGTTTTTCTTCAGCACCTCAACCGCGCGCGTGACGTCGCCTTCGGGCACGGTAAAGGTCATGTCGGTGACGGACCCGTCGGTCGATACGTTCTGGACGATCATATCGACGTTGATATTGGCATCCGACAGCGGCCCGAAAATTTTCGCGGCAACGCCCGGCACGTCCGGCACATCGAGCAGCGTGACTTTCGCTTCGCCCTTTTCATAGGCAACGCCCGTGACAACCTGTTTTTCCATGATGTCTTCCTCCTTGGTGACGAGCGTGCCGGGCAGATCGCTGCCGATCGCGTCGTCGAAACTTGATAAAACCTGAACCGCGACGTTGCGCTTATACGCCATCTCAACCGAACGGACCTGCAGCACCTTTGCGCCGAGCGACGCCAGCTCCAGCATTTCTTCGTACGAAATGCGGTCCACCTTGCGCGCAACAGGCACGATGCGCGGATCGGTCGTATAGACGCCGTCGACATCGGTATAAATATCACAACGGTCGGCATTCATCGCCGCCGCCAGCGCGACCGCCGTGGTATCCGACCCCCCGCGCCCGAGCGTCGAGATGCGATTTCTTTCCGTCACACCCTGAAACCCCGCCAGCACAGCAACCTCGCCTTTTTTAAAGCGGGATTCCATGTCCGACGTGTCGATGGATTCAATGCGCGCCTTGCCATGCGCATCATCGGATTTCAGCGGCACCTGCCACCCCATCCACGACCGCGCGGAGATGCCGCGCTTTTGCAGCGCGATGGCCATCAGGCCCGCCGTCACCTGTTCCCCGCTGGCGACGACCGCGTCATATTCGCGCGCGTCATAGACGGGCGTGATGGTGCGGCAATATTCCACCAGTTGATTGGTCACGCCCGACATGGCGGAAACGACCACGGCCACTTCGTTGCCCAGCGCAACCTCGCGCGCGACCTTATCCGCCGCCCGTTCGATCCGGGCGCAGTCCGCAACAGAAGTACCGCCAAATTTCGCAACAATACGTGCCATGGGCATCTATAAAACACAGGTATTCACGCGATGTACAGGGGGTGAACAGGATTTTTTCATGGTGTTCGCCATGACTTGGCGGTAAAAACCTTGCATGACCCATGTCGACCGTAAAGAGATCGAAAATTTCGCGAAGGATTCATCCCATTGGTGGGATGAAAAAGGCCCCTTTGCGCCGCTGCATCGTTTGAACCCGGTGCGGCTTTCGCATATCCGCCAGCAGGTCGACGCGCATTTCGGGCTGGATGAAAAAAGCCTGAAGCCTTTTACCGGACTATCGATCCTCGATGCCGGATGCGGTGGCGGGCTGGTGTGTGAACCGATGGCCCGGCTGGGCGCGGACGCCACGGGCGTGGACGCCGACGGCAACGCCATTGCCGTTGCCCGCCGGCATGCGGCGCAGTCCGGTCTGTCGATCGATTACCATGACGGCACGACGTTCGATCTTTTGAACGGCAAGAAACGGTTTGATGTCGTCCTCGCGCTGGAGATCGCAGAACACGTGCCCGACCTTCAATCCTTCGTGCAAAGCTGCGCCGATCTGTGCAAGCCGGATGGGCTGCTGATTTTCTCCACCCTCAATCGCACGCCGAAATCATTCGCGCTCGGCATCGTCGCGGCGGAATATATCCTGCGCTGGGTGCCGCGCGGCACGCATGACTGGAAAAAATTCATCAAGCCATCGGAACTGGCGCGCGCGCTGTCACATGCCGGCACAACGCCCGGCGCGATGACCGGGCTTGTCTACGACCCGTTGTCGGCGCACGGCTTCCGCCTGTCCGAAGACGACCTTTCGGTCAATTATTTTATGAGCGCCGTCCGTTAGGCGATTTTGAGCGCCTGCGTCTGCGGCACCAGCACGATAACTTCCGAGGGCTGCTTTTTCGGCATCAGCGCGGCGAGCGCTTCGTCCGACGCCGTATTGAACGTCGCCACCGCATCGAACAGACGGTCCGGCATGGCGGGCTCGCTTTTGAACGTCACCACAGCCTCGAACAAACGCGCGGCGCGGTCCAGCTCCTCGCGGCGCATGCCGTGACGATTGTGGCCGACCGGCGACGCGGCAATAGCGGCGATATCGGCAGCGGAATAACCGATTTCATTGGGATAGCAGCATTGGAACCCTTTGACTTCGCTGCCGTCCTGTTCGCGGGCGACATGCTTGAACATCGCGACGACGGGACGCTCAATCCATTTCG
>CAYPCP010000060.1:0-8417 GCA_964409255.1 uncultured Pseudobdellovibrionaceae bacterium | reverse complement strand
ATACGCAAACGGGGTTTCCTGGATTCCCTGGAATTCCCAGGCCATCGTTCTGCGGGGGGAAAAACTTCTCATACTCTGGACACACCCTTAATTTATTAAGTTTTGTTATTTTGGTGCGCGTTCATAGCGGATCAGGGTGAAAAATGTCAACACTTCCCCGCAAAATTGAAACATTATTTCAATTAGTTATGCGTCATATGCAAGACGCCATATCAATATGTCATAACAGAAGGCATTTTGTGTGCAGCAGCACAGACGCTCCCTTTTAAAGGGGGCGCTAAGCCTTTATCTTATTGGCATGTCACGATTCTTTTTCATTCTCATGCTCATCGCCATGTTCCTGACCCTCGCTTCCTTAGCCGTCGGGCTGATCGCCATGGTCAAGGGCGGCGAATTCAACCAGAAATACGGCAACACGCTGATGCGCATGCGCGTCACGTTGCAAGGGATCGCGCTCGCGCTGTTCGCGCTGGCCTTCCTCACCTCTCATTCCGACTAAGGAGCAGCCTTCATGAAAATTCTCGTCCCCGTCAAAAGGGTGGTCGATTTCAACGTGAAAATCCGCGTCAAGGCGGACGGCACGGGCGTCGATCTCACCAACGTCAAAATGTCGATGAACCCGTTCGACGAAATCGCCATCGAAGAAGCCACGCGCTTGAAAGAAGCCGGGAAAGCGACCGAGGTCGTCGTCGTCACCATCGGCCCGGACAAGGCGCAGGACATCCTGCGCACCGCCATGGCGATTGGCGCGGACCGCGGCATTCTCGTGCAGACGGATGCGCCGACCGACCTCGGCGGCGTCGAACCCCTCGCCGTTGCCAAAACGCTCAAGGCGCTGGTCGAGAAAGAAAAGCCCGACCTTGTCATCATGGGCAAGCAATCCATCGACGACGATTCAAACCAGACGGGCCAGATGCTCGCCGCGCTGCTGAACTGGGCGCAAGGCACGTTCGCATCCAAAGTCGAACTCGATGGCGGCAACGTGAAAGTCACGCGCGAAGTCGATGGCGGCCTCGAAACCGTTTCCTTGAAACTTCCGGCGATTGTCACGACCGACCTTCGTCTGAACGAGCCGCGCTATGCGTCGTTGCCCAACATCATGAAGGCGAAGAAGAAAGACCTCGCCGTCATGACGCCCGCCGATCTCGGCGTCGATTACAAACCGCGCCTGCAGATTGTGAAAGTTGCCGAACCGGCCCCGCGCAAGGGCGGTGGCAAGGTATCGAGCGTCGACGAACTGATCGACAAACTCAAAAACGAAGCGAAGGTGATCTGACATGACAATTCTCGTACTCGCGGAACACGATAACGCTTCCCTGAAATCCGCCACGCGCAATACGGTGACGGCCGCCACAAAAATCGGCGGCGACGTTCATGTACTGGTCGCGGGCGCGAATTGCGATGCCGCCGCGCAGGAAGCCGCGAAAATCGCGGGCGTGTCGAAGGTCGTCAAGGTCGATGCGCCGGAACTGGCCCAGGGCCTCGCCGAAAACGTAGCGCCCATTATCGTCGGCATGGCGGAGGCGTATTCACACATCCTCGCCCCCTCCACCACCTATGGCAAGAATATCCTGCCGCGCGTCGCCGCGTTTCTGGATGTTCAGCAAATCTCCGACATCTCCGCCGTCGTCGATGCCGATACGTTCGTGCGCCCGGTCTATGCGGGCAACGCGATCGCGACCGTGAAATCGTCCGATGCGAAAAAAGTCATCACCGTGCGCGGCACGGGTTTCGATCCCGCTCCTGCGGAGGGCGGAAGCGCCGCCATCGAGAATGGCGCCGCAAAAGGCGACGCGGGCCTGTCGTCGTTCGTATCGCAGGAACTTTCGGAATCCGACCGCCCGGAACTCACCGCCGCGCGCATCGTCGTGTCGGGCGGCCGCGCCCTCGCATCGTCGGACAATTTCAAAATCATCGAAGCCCTCGCCGACAAACTCGGCGCGGCGGTCGGCGCGTCGCGCGCCGCGGTCGATGCCGGATACGTCCCGAACGATTATCAGGTCGGCCAGACGGGCAAAGTCGTCGCGCCCGACCTTTACATCGCCATCGGCATTTCCGGCGCGATCCAGCACCTTGCGGGCATGAAAGATTCCAAGGTGATCGTCGCGATCAACAAAGACGCCGAATGCCCGATCTTCGGCGTGGCGGATTACGGCCTTGTCGGCGATCTCTTTACCATCGTTCCTGAACTGACGGAGAAACTATAGAATGAAAAAACTTATTGGTCTGTGCGTACTGAGTGTTCTGATCGCAAGCCCCGCGCTCGCGGACGATTGCAAAAACCTGCCCAATCACAAACAGCTTAAGGAAGCCCTTACCGCCGCGCGCCAGTCGGACAATGGCGGCCTCAATCTCGATATGTGGGGAACCGTTGTGGATCGCGGCGGCATCGTCTGCGCCGTTGCATATACCGGCGGCGAACCCGGCGCGCAATGGCCCGGCAGCCGCGTGATTTCCGCGCAAAAAGCCAACACGGCGAACGCGTTCAGCTTAAAAGGCCTCGCCCTTTCCACGGCCAACCTTTACAGCGCGGTGCAACCCGGCGGCCCTCTTTTCGGCCTGCAGGAAAGCAACCCGGTCGACACGAAGGCCGCCTATGACGGCGACGTCAAAGATTTCGGCAGCGAGAAAGACCCGATGAACGGCAAGCGCATCGGCGGCGTCAATGTGTTCGGCGGCGGCCTGGCGCTGTATAACGATCAGGGCGTCATCATCGGCGGCATCGGCGTATCGGGCGACACATCGTGCGCCGATCACAACATCGCATGGCGCGCACGGCAGACACTCAACCTCGATTACGTTCCCGCCGGCGTCAGCGCCGATAAAAACGACCAGATCGTGTTCGACTTCGACAAAAGCGGCAGGAGCAAGGGCGGCTTCGGTCACCCGACCTGCGGCGGCGGCGAAGACCAGATCAGCCGCGGCCTGGGCACCACGCGCACCGTAAGCGCGAAACCGGCACCCGCCCCAGCCCCGGCAGCGCCCAAGGAAGAACCGAAAGCGGAAAACGCAGCGCCTCCGGGACTATAATTGCCGCAGACACGCAAATATAAAAAACCGCCCAGAAGGGCGGTTTTTTTTGAACACTGCTTTTGATTAGCGAATTTCGCAAGAGGGCGGAATGCGGGACGGGTGATCGTTGAAGTAATCCTCGACATACGATTTCAGAGTGGCGTTGTTTTTGGTGTCAACAAGATTGCGTATATTGCCATTCACCGCCGACCATATATTGGCAAGGTCGGCAGCGTTGATCAACGCGCCATCGGCCAGAGGATCTTTTCCCGAGAAGGTTTCATGGAGATAGACCCGGCTGCCGGATTGCCAGTGCTCGACGGAAATTTCGCGTTTCGCAATCTCGCCTTTTTTAATATCGCTGATGCCCAGGAGATCATTTGCTTCGACGGTTTCATTCAGGTTTATGAACAAACCTTTTTCCAGGCCGATGGCGAATTCAACCGACAGCGGTTCGGACCCGCGGCCTTCCGGACAGACATAGCGAATGGCACCGTAAAGATCGCGCCCGCCATCTTCGCGTTTCTTTTCGGCGTACGCATATAAAGATACGAGGTTCGCAACATCGTAAATGTGCGCGCCGCACGACACCGGGCCAACCTGCGCGTTTTTCGTGGCGCCGTCGGTCAAACCATCCGCCGTTTTTTCAGGCACGAGCGCATCGAAGCAGGCATTGAATTCTTCGGTCGTGAAAGATTGCGGTTTGACCGTCAATTTCCCGGAAAGAATATCGGCATTATCAGCGGATGCGGTGGCGCCGGCAGCGAGAAAAGCGGCAGCGGGAAGCCATTTTACAAGGGTCTTCATTTTTCATATCTCCAATTTGGCGAGACAATAGCTTTGCCCCCGCATCGGGTCAAGAAAAGTCTTTTAATGCTTTGAAACCGCTTATTTTTTTATTTTAAAAACCGGTTCGGTTTTCGGGAGGACAGCGCCTTCGGTGTTGGCGTCGTCGAGTTTTACGCCGTCCATTTTGGCGCCGGTGAAGTCGGCCTCGCGCAGATCGCAGCGGCGCAAATTCGCGCCCGACAGATCGGCGTTTTTGAAATTGGCCATGCGCAGCTTGCAGCCCGATAGATCGGCATAGGACAGCGAAGCCCCTTCGAAATTACACGGGCTGAACCGTTTCGTCGCGCCCGCCCCGAACATCAGCGGTTCGAAATTGGCGTTGTTCATTTTCGCGTGATTGAAACGCGCGCGTTTGAACGACGAGCCGCGCAGATCGGAATCGACCATGTCGCAGCGGCGGAAATCGGCTTCGTCGAGGTCGGCGCTCTGCATTTCAATCTTGTAGAGATTCATGCCGAAGAATTTCGCCTTTACCGCCGTGATCGCGGTCAGTTTTTCCTGCTTGAGGGATTCCAGCGGGCGCATATCGTATTCGGACAGGTCGAGCTGCACGCCGCGCTCCCCTGCGGTCGACACCCATACGCGGTGCGCTTCGATTTTATTGATGAGCGGTTCGTCGAGATTGTCGATGGATGTACCGACATTGGCATCGGTGATGGCGCCGGTCAGATCGACCTCAAGCTCGCTGATCTCCGTCATATCGACGCCGGTCATGATGGCGGCCTTGACCTGCGCGCCCTTCATCTTGGCATGCGCGAATTGCGCGCCGGACAGATCGGCCCCTTTGAGGTTCGCGCCGCGCAGATCGGCCCCCGTCATGTTGACGTTGGTCATGATCGCATCGGAGAAATCGGCATTGGCGACAAGCGCGCCCGTCATTTTCGCGCCGGACAAATTCGCGCCGCGGAAATTCACGGTCTGCCCGGTATCGTACAGCCCGCCTTCGGCGAAACCGCCGACGCGCAGATCGGCCTTGTCGAGGTTGGCGTTTTCGAGGTTCGCGCTTTCAATGCGCGCGCCGCGCAGATCGGCGCGGGAGAAATTACAATGCGCCAGATCGGAATCCGTCAGATCGCACGCGTAGAGGCGCGCTTCGGAAAAATTGGAATTCGTCATATCCATGGCGCGCATGACGCAGCCGGTAAAATCAACCTGACGCATATCTTTGCCATTGAAAGACAGACCGGACATATCGGAATTTTTCAGGACGGCGCGGCGTCCGCCAAGGCGGCCTTCGAGAAAACGCGCGTGCAGATCGGCCATCGCATCAAGTTGCGTCTGGGTCAATTTTTCTATGACAGGCTGTGTACCGATGGGACCGGACTCTCGCATTGCGCCATTATGCCGTTGAAATGATTAAAAAACCATCACTGATTGAGAGGCACAAAATTTTCCAGAAAAGCGAGCGCGCCGGGAGAATCCCACTCCGCCGTCCCGCCGAAGGAATAAACCACCCGCCCCTCGGGGTTGACCAGGAAGGTCACCGGCAGGACGCTGGCGGGCAAGGCATATTGAACCTCGCCGTCGTAATCATAGTTGAGGGCGACGTCGCCGATCCCCTGATATTTCAGGAAGGTTCCGAGATTTTCGAGGTTGTTGCCGGACTCGATCGAAATCGCCACGACATCGAGATTGGTCCCCGCCGTCTTTTGTTTCAGGCGGTCGAGCGAGGGCAGTTCCTGAAGGCAATACCCGCACCACGTCGCCCAGAGATTGAAAAGAACGTAACGCCCGCGGAAATCCTTGAGGGTTTTATATTGGCCGTCCGGCTGAAGATAGGCGAAGTCGTTGATGTCGTGCGGCGGATCGTAATAGATGTGGGCGGACATCTTGTCGACGAAAGCCTTGGCGGAAGCTTCTTCAATCGGGCTGGCGGCGGATACGCCTTCGCGCGCGGGCTTGAAGGGCGTGTCGATCCGTTCGTTGACGGGAATGACCTTTACCGTCGCCATCGGCGCCACGGGCGCGGGCTTTGCCCCGCCGACCACCATCGGCGCAAAAAAACCCGCCAGCACGGCGCCGGCGAAAAAAGATGCACACACGGGGATGAAAACGGATTTGCCTGCCATTCTTTTCAGTGTACCGGAAAAACCTTGCCTTGCGCCAATAGCCATGGTTTGGTTGGGACGTTATGACGCGGAAAAGCCTTGAAAAATTGCTGATCGTCCTGCTCCTTAGCCTGCCTGCCGGGGCATGCGGGGTCAAGCCCGATTCCGTCGCTCCGCCCGCCGGCGCAGAGGAAATACAGTTCCCGCGCAGCTACCCCACCTCCATAGAAGAGTAAGAAAGAGCCACAATGGCCGGATTCGAAGAACAGAACGGCGCCCTCCATGTTGATGGCGTCCCTTTAAGCAAAATCGCCGCCGATGCCGGCACGCCGACCTATGTGTATTCGGCAGGCGTGATCAAGGCCCAGTTCGACGCCCTGAAGGGCGCGATGCAGCGCGCCCTGCCCGCCGATCGCCAGCCGCTTTTGTGTTATGCGTGCAAAGCGAACAGCAACGTCGCCATCCTGTCGTACCTGCGGTCGCTGGGCAGCTCGCTGGAGATCGTATCCGAAGGCGAGATGATGCGCGGCCTGAAAGCCGGGTTCGATCCGAAAAAGATCGTATCGACCGGCGTCGGCAAGACCGAAAGCGAAATCGCGCGCGGGCTTAAGGCCGGCATCCTGCAATTCAACGTGGAATCGATCCCGGAACTTCACCGCATCGACAAAGTCGCTGGCGAAGTGGGCATCACAGCGAACGTCGCCTTCCGCCTCAACCCAAATGTCGCGGGCGGCGGCCACAGCAAGATTTCCACGGGCCAGAAATTCAACAAATTCGGAATCACCGATGATCTGATCGACGAAGCGTATGCAACGGCGGCGGCGATGAAGAACGTAAACCCGGTCGGCCTGTCGATGCATATCGGATCGCAGGTTTCGACCGTTGAATCGTTCAAGACCGCGTTTGAAAAAATCCCCGGCGTGGTCGCGCGCATTCGCGGCAACGGCCACACGGTCACGCGCCTTGATATCGGCGGCGGCTTCCCGATCATCTATAAGGATGAAAAGCTTCTCGACCTTGACGCCTATGCGCGGTGGGTCAACGACATCATCGTGCCGCTCGATACCGAGATCATCATGGAGCCGGGCCGTTATCTGGTCGGGAATGCGGGCGTGCTGCTCACCCGCGTCGAATTCGTCAAGGAATCGGCGGACCGCACGTTCCTGATCGTCGATACGGCGATGAACGACCTGATCCGCCCGACATTGTACGAGGCGTATCACGGAATCGAGCCGGTGGAAAACCGCAGCGCAGCGCCCCATATCTATGATGTCGTGGGACCGATCTGCGAAACCGGGGACACGTTCGCCACCCAGCGTTCCGTCGCGGGGATGAAGCCGGGCGACCTTGCGGTTATCCGGTCCGCCGGGGCCTATGGTTTCTGCATGGCGTCGAATTACAACACGCGCGGCCTTCCGGCAGAGGTGCTGGTCAAGGACGGGGAATATACAATCATTCGCCAACGTCAGGATGTTCAGTCTATAATCGACCAGGATATCGTGCCCGCGTGGCTGTCGTCGTAACAACGCAACAGGATTGATGATCGATCCCAACGATTATGTGAGCCGTCCTTTATACGCCCGTGTCGCGCATCTGCGCCGGGTGACGTTTGCCATGATCGCCATCGAACGTCTGGCGCGCGCATTCTTTCCCTTCGCATCGTGGCTGTGTTTTTTCGCGGGGCTGTGGCTGTCGGGGATTACCGCGCCACTGCCGTCATGGGTCCAGCAAGGCATCAGCGCAGCCGCCATCATCGGCGCGATTTTCTTTTTTATTCGCGGCGTACGCGCCTTTACATGGCCCGCGCGGACGGAAACGGATCTGCGTCTTCAGGAACAAAGCGGCGTCAAGCACCGCCCCCTCTCCGCCCTCGACGATACTTTGGCGGGCACGCGCGGCGATGAAACACGGGCGCTGTGGGATAAAAGCCGCAATGCGCTGCCCGCGGCGATTGCAAAACTTAAACCCGCACTGCCGCGCCCGGTGCTGGCGCTGGCCGATCCGGCGGCGCTGCGCATCTTCGCAGTCCTCACACTTATTATCGGAATCGTCATGGCCGGAAGCGCGTGGCAGCCGCGCCTGCGCGCCGGAATATGGCCGTTCAGCTTCTCCCCCGTCGGACTGATGCAAAGCGACGTCGCCACGCTGACGATTACGCCGCCCGCCTATACCGACCGCGAGACGATCATCATCAAGGGCGTTGCCAAGCGCGATGACGCGCCCATCGACATCGCTGAAGGCAGCATCATCAAGGCCCATGTCACGGGCGGTTTCGGCACGCCGTATCTTCATATGGATAAAACGGAAATCGCGCTCGACCCGCTCGACGATCACAGCCATCGCCTTGAAACCGCGATCGTTCCGGGCAGCGCACTATCCATCACGCAAACATTCTTGAAACGCGTGGCCGTGCCGTATCGCGTGATCGCCGATGCAGAACCCGCCATGCGGCAGGATGGCGATGTCGCGGTCCTCTCACGCGGTGAATTGCGCATCCCCCTTATCCTC
>CAYPCP010000059.1:0-11709 GCA_964409255.1 uncultured Pseudobdellovibrionaceae bacterium | reverse complement strand
GTGACCGTGCCGCCCTTGGGCGCCTTGATCGGGTTCATGACTTTCATGGCTTCGATGATAATCAGCGTATCGCCAGCGGAAACGGAATCGCCTTTCTTGACGAAAGCAGCGGCACCCGGTTCCGGCGAGGTGTAAACGGTTCCCACCATCGGCGAGGTCACCGCACCTGGATGATCGCCAGCAATGGCGGCAGGCGGGGCGGTGTTGGCTTTTTGCGGCGTCGTCGGATCGGACGGCATGTTCAGATGGCCGGAGTGGGCGTACGCGCCAGCAGGCAGCGCAACGCCGCCTTTATTCACGCGGATCATCTGATCGCCTTCAGCGACTTCGATCTCGGTCAGTCCGGTTTCATCCAGTAGTTCCGCCAGCTGACGGATGGCCTTGGCATCAATTTTCATAAAGCGTCTTCCGCTGTTTATTTACAATCGCCTTTGAATAGAGAAAAAGGGATGAAAAGTCAAAGCCCACCGCGCTTTAGGGGGTCAGAAATGTGGACAGCTCATCCAGCGCCAGCACGTAGCCCTTGGCGCCCTTGCCTTTGATGACCGCCCCGGCCAGCGGGGTGACATAGGAAAAATGACGGAATTCCTCGCGCTTGGAAGGGTCGGACAGGTGAACCTCGATAATCGGGGCGTCGTAAAGCTTCAGCGCGTCATGAAGTGCCACCGAGGTATGGGTAAAGGCGGCGGGGTTGATGACCATCCCGGCGGTCTTGCCCAGGCTTTCCTGAACCCAGTCGACCAGCACCCCTTCGTGGTTGGTCTGACGGAAATCGATCGTCATGCCCAGTTCCGCCGCGCGCGTTTCGCACAGGCGTTTCACGTCGTCGAGCGTTTCGGAACCGTAGATTTCCGGTTCACGCCGCCCGAGCATGTTGAGGTTGGGACCGTTGAGGATCAGGACGGGTTTCTGCATCGCGGCTTAGTGATGGCCGTCATGACCGGAATGCTGGTCCGGCGCATCCATCGCGTCGCCCGGCGGAACGATCTTCACCGGCACCGTGACGACGCCGGCATTGGCGAAGGTCAGGGTCAGGGAGAAATTGACGCCTTCTTTCAGCGGCTGTTTCAGGCCCATCAGCATGATGTGCTTGCCGTTCGGCTCAAGAAACGCGGCGCCGTTCGCGGGAATTTCGACGCCATCGATCTTGCGCATGGTCATGCGCCCGTTGCTGTTGTCGATGGCGTTTTCATGCAGCTCGACGATGTTGGACGCATCGGTCAGCGCGGAGCGCAGCGTATCGACAACGGCGGTATTGTTTTTAATGATCATGAAGACCGCGCCGTTTTTAGCCGTATCCGGTGTCGCGAACGCATAGACGTTTTCAACCGCGATCGGGCCTTCGTCCTGGGCGAAAACCAGAGGGCCGAAACCGATGGCAATCAGAATGAAAGACAGGATCAAAAGCAGCGTACGGATCATGGGGGCGGCCTTTCGCAGGTTAAAGGGACGATTGTCCCTAATTAGCGCGTCAATGCGGCCAAAACAAGGCCGTTTGCGTTAATTTCAAAGGGTTTGCGCGGGAAAAAGAAGGCCTAGCGGTTGATTTCGGTCTCGGTGACCCGGATGAAGTCCGCCGCCGTGGGCATGCGGGACATGGAACCGCTAATATAGGTGTTGCCGATGATGACGGTCGGGGTGGAATAGATCGCAGCGCGCTCGGCGTCGTTAACATTGTCATCGAAGATTTTCTTGACGGTTTTGCCGTCGGCGTCGGCCAGCATGCGGTCGTAATCGATGTCGTACAGCATCGCGGTTTCGCGCAGGAATTTATCGTCGATATTGCCGTCGCTGGACAGGAACGCGTCGTTCATCTCCCAGAACTTATCCTGCAGCCCGGCGGCAAGGGCGATGCGCGCGAGCCTTTCCGATTCCTCCCCCAGCACGGCGATCGGACGGGCGATATACCGCACATCCTTGCGCAGGGAGAGGAAGTCTTTGACCGACGGGTGAAGCTCGCGGCAGAACCCGCATTTGTAATCGAGGAACTCGACCATCGTGACGACCGGTTTATCCGGGCCCTGAACGGCGAATTCCGCACGCGTGGTGCGCACCCCGTGGGTCATGGCCGAAAAGCGGTAAATCTCGAACAGCGCATAGGCTGCCGCAACTACCAGCAGAACGATAAAGACCTTGAACAGGATGGCGCGCGTCATCGCAGATTATTTTTTCTTGGAATCGCGGGCCATTTTGACCGCCGATTTCATCGCGTCGTATTCGAGATAACCGAAGACCGGGTTTTCGCCGATGATGAAGCCCGGCGTGCCGGAGAAGCCAAGTTCCTGCGCCTTGCCGATATTGGTTTCAATCAGTTGGTCGACGCTCGGGTCGTCTTTGTCTTTTTTCGCTTTTGCTACGTCAAGACCGGCTTTTTTCGCGAGGTCTTCAAGATTTTCTTCGGTCTTGGGACCGGTGAATTCCATCGCGGCGCGGTGGAAATCGAAATACTTTCCTTGCTTCGCAGCGGCAGCCGACCAACGTGCGGCGGCCGTCGATTGAGGCCCAAGGATCGGCATTTCAAAGAAGATGACATGAACGTTCTTGTCTTCCTCGATCAGCTTGTTGACTTCGGTGAAGGCCTTTTTGCAATAGCCGCAATTGTAATCGAAGAATTCGACGACCGTGACGTCACCCTTGGGATTTCCGGCGGTGTATGCGGCGAGATTGGTGTCGAGCGTTTTGACGAATTCGCTGATCTTGCCCTGCTGCTCGACGCGTTGTTTTTCCATCTGCTCGGTCTGGAATTTTTCAACGCTGTCCATGATCAGCTTCGGATTTTCCATCAGGACTTTTTCGACGATGGCCTCAACCTCTTTCTTCTGCGCGTCGGTCAGGGCGTCGGCCGCAAGGGCCGGAACGGACAGGGAGGTCATCAGAAGGGTAACAAGAGCCAGACGGGTAATCACGGGGGATATCTCCTATGTAAGTTGTGCCGCTTATGTCTATTCGCGGGCGGGCGACGGATGGTTACAGCTTATTGTACCCTGACGGATTTGCAAGGCGCAAACGGGCGCGACACGGGGTTAATCCGCGGCGGGTTTGTCATTGTCGAGGAAGGCGATAATGTCCTTCGCCCGCAACCAGCTGCGGCTGCCCTGCGGCAGGGATTTCAGCGCGGCTTCGGCCTGTGCGCGGGCATAGGGTCTGTTGCGCTGGAGCAGGGCTTCTTCCGCCAGATGAAGGCGCGCGTTCGCATCGTCCCCCTTGCGTCCGTATGCCGTGGCCAGCAGGCGGTGGATACGCGGCGCGCGCGGTTCGTATTTCAGGGCGGCTTCGAGGTTCTCGATCGATTTTTGAAGCTTGGCCGGATCGTTGCCCGCGGTCTCAAGCTGTGCATGACCCAGCGCCGTGCGGATCAGGCCGCTGCGCGGTTTCAGGGAAACGGCTTTCTGGTAGTACGGCAGCGCGTCGGGCACGCGGCCGAACTCCATCAGCATCTGGCCTTTGAGTTCCTGAAAATACGCGTTGTCCGGTTCGCGGGCGATCAGCTGATCCGTCAGTTTGAGCGCATTCGAAACGTCATTGGTGCGGTATGCCGCGATGGCGCGCGCCATCAGAGCGGGGATCGACGTATCGCGGTCGTCATATGTCCACGACACCTGCTGCGGGGTGATATAGCCCATCAGCTTCGCTTTCATGCGGGCATGCTGGTCGGTCCATTTGGCGGGATAGGATTTGCCGTTGGCGGCGGATTGCTGCGCGCCTGCCGCGACGCTTTCGATACGCGTGCGGGTCAGCGGGTGGGTGCGGACATATTCTGATTGCTGGCTGGCGGGAAGCAATTCCTGATCTTCGAGTTTTTCGAGGAACGTGGCCAGCCCCGACGGATCGAGGGAAGCCTTGTTGAGCGTGCTGAGCGCGAACTGGTCGGCACTTGATTCAAACCCGCGGCTGTAGCTGAGGAATTTACGCTGCGCCATCGACGAACCGGCGGTGCCGAGCGCCCCGGCGGCGTTGCCGTCGCCCGTTAAAATCGCCGCGCCCACGCCGATGATGCTGCCCAGGATCGCTTCGAAGGACGCGTTCTCCATCGCTTCCCGCGCCCGGATCAGGTGACCGCCCGCAATGTGGCCAAGCTCGTGCGCCATGACGCCGATGATTTCGCCGGGGCCGTCGGTTTTTTCCAGGAGGCCGGTATAGAAAAAGATATTCGATCCGCCTGCGACGAAGGCGTTCACCATCGGGTCCTGAACGATCACGATCTTGACCTGATCGGCGCTCATCCCGGCGGCCTGATACACCGGCTCGAACCATTCGGTCATGTATTCCTCGATCTCCGCGTCGCGGATCACGGTCTGCGCGCCCGCGGGAGAAACGAACGCGCCCAGCGCGATCAGCAGGGCGAGGGCAAGGCGAAATGATTTCATCGGCATGGGTCTGTTATGATAAAACATTACGGTCAAAACATGGCGAGTATAGCCATTTTCCGAGGGGACGTCCGGTATCAATATGGGCTGGCAGCAGGCTTTATACAATCATATCGATCTTTTATGGGTGCCGGTCGCGCTGCTGTGTTTGCATAAGGGGCAAAGGCTGAAGGCGGTGCTGTTCGTGCTTGCCTGCGCATTCGTCATGCGCCTGCAGATCGAGCTGATGCAATCCATCGGCTACGGCAAGGGCTTCTTCCGTTTTATCGACGCGCCCTTGTACGTGCGCGGTCTTGTCACCTATAGCGTCTTTATCCTGGGCTTTTTCATCCTGTCGCATTTCTCGCCCCGGACCGACAGTTTCGTCTATATCGCCGCGTCGATCACGATTTTCATCGCTGCCTTTTGCGTTTCCACGCTAGTTATGGTTTTGTAGGGCTATGAAAAAGATCAGAACCGCCAAAGGACGCAAGACATCCTCCACGCTGTGGCTGGAACGCCAGCTCACCGATCCGTATGTCGCCAAGGCGAAGGCCGACGGGTACAAATCCCGCGCGGCGTATAAGATCATTGAGATCGACGAAAAGATTAAGGTCCTGAAACCGGGTCTGGTCGTGCTCGATCTGGGCGCGGCACCGGGCGGCTGGTCGCAGGTCGCGGCGGAAAAAGGCTGCAAGGTCGTGGCGATCGACCTTTTGGAAATGGACGACATTCCCGGCGTGACATTCTTCCAGATGGATTTCATGGACGACGACGCGCCCGCCACGCTGATCGACGCGATGGGCGGCGGCGGTGCCGATCTCGTCATGTCCGACATGGCGCCGAATACCACCGGCCACCGCAATACCGATCACCTGAAAATCATGGCGCTGGTCGATGCCGCGTATGATTTCGCGCTGGAGGTTCTCAACGCCAACGGCACCTTCATCGCCAAGGTGCGTCAGGGCGGGGCGGAAGCCGATCTGCTGGCGCGGATGAAAAAAGATTTCAAAACCGTCAAACACATCAAGCCGCCGGCGAGCCGCAAACAATCGTCGGAGACCTATGTTATCGCGCAGGGTTACAGAGGTTAGGGTTTAGATAACCCACGACATCTTATCGTTGCGCGATACCTTGTTCATGCCGATTTCAGCAAGGGAGCGGGGCTTGAGATCTTCAGCATCAACCTCCGCGTAATCGGCGCGGCCCGGTTCCAGATGCCTTGCGCATTGGCCGATGAACAGGCCTTCCAGCCCGAACTCCGCATATTCCGGCGTAAGAATATCGGTCGCGATTTGATTGAGCAGGTTTTTCATCACATCGGCGGTGAAGCCGCTGTCTTTTTTCGATTCAAAGCCGTCCAGACAAAGCGCCCGGTCTTTGCCGAGCCATGCCCAGCTGTGGGCCAGAATGTTCGTGCCGTCGGACACGATGTAAAACGTGCTGCCGGTGCGCAGATAGGAATGCTGGATCGTGCCTTCGATATTGTTCTTCTGGTCGACGATACGTTCGCAACACCCGGTGTAATTGCCGATGAACATCTTTACCGGGTCGTCGCGGTCGACGGCGTAAAACGCCGTGCCGGGAAGGCCGAAACGTTCGCCGCGGATGTAAAATTCGGGCAGGGCGTGGCGCTCGTTCGGCGGGTCCATGCGTTGCGTGTACATATCGAGCGCCCGTTTATATTCGTTGACGTTAAGGTTCCATTTTACGGACAGGTCGGCGATCTGCTGGAGCGTCTCCTGTCCCATGCACGATTTGAAAGGCCGCGCGGCGAGTGCAAATTTTGTGCGTATCAGCGACACGCTGCCGTCTTTGTCGCGGACAGGCGGCATCTGCGTCGCGCCGCGCCGGAAAGAAATGCGCGTGCGGTGAATGCCATATTGATGGAATGCATCGCCCCAGCTTCGGAAATCGATCCTGCCCCCAGTTGCGCTCGAAAGCCTCCAGGCGCTGCGCGTGGCCGAACAGCAGGAATGCCTTGTAAGCGAGCATGTTCCTGTCCGCGAGGCTGGCCGCGCAATCGCGGAACATGGCGCGGATCTCCATATACGAACGCATACGGATAAACGGCACGTCACCGTTTTCCAGACCGACGAGGACATAGGGCGGAATGATTTTGTAGCGCTCGCACAACGCGCCGAGCTTCCGGCGCTGTTCGGATGGGTAGACGAGAAGATTGACCGGCGTGTCCGGCGCGGGGTCGGGCGCGGCATGCGCCCCGAGAAGGGCGGGCAGGTTCGGGACAGACGACTTAGTAACGCGCTCAGAAGACATCACGGCGTTATAGGAAATTATTTTCTATAACGCAACATTTTAGTATTTACTTTTGAGCAAAAAACCCTATAACTACCCTGCAAATTCAGCGGTTCGCGCCGCCCCAGACGAAAGAGAATTTGCCATGGCCCTGAAAGCACCGAAATCCGCGCAGACTATCCGCGAGGCGTTAACCTTTGATGACGTCCTGCTGGTCCCCGGGGCGTCGAACGTCCTGCCCGACGCGGTCGATACCTCGACCCGCCTGACCAAATCGATCCGCCTGAACATTCCGCTGCTGTCGTCGGCCATGGACACGGTCACGGAAAGCGAGATGGCGATTGCCATGGCGCAGAACGGCGGTCTGGGCATCATCCACCGGAATATGAGCATCGAGGAACAGGCCGAAATGGTCCGCCGCGTGAAGCGGTATGAATCCGGCATGGTGGTCAACCCGATCACGATCGCGCCGGATGCGACGCTGGGGCAGGCGCTGCAGATGATGCAGCATTACAACATCTCCGGCATTCCGGTGACGGAAGACGGCTCGGGCCGTCTGGTCGGCATCCTGACCAACCGCGATGTGCGTTTCGCGGAAAACCCGCTGCAGCCGGTGCGCGAACTGATGACATCGGAAAATATCGTCAAGGCGTACAACAAGGTCAACAAGGATGAAGCACGCCGCCTGCTGCACAAGCACCGCATTGAAAAGCTTCTGATCGTCGATAACGACGAACGCTGCATCGGTCTTGTCACCGTCAAAGACATCGAAAAGGCGATCAAATTCCCGAACGCGTGCAAGGACGATAAAGACCGTCTGCGCGTTGGCGCCGCCATCGGTACGGGCGAACAGAATTTTGAACGTGCCGCCGCGCTGGCGGATGCCGAACTGGATGTTCTGGTTGTCGATACGGCGCACGGCCATTCGGCAGGCGTTCTGAAGATGGTCGAAAATGTGCGTAAGCTGCGCACCAACAACCTGCAGATCATCGCGGGGAACATCGCAACCGGCGAAGCGGCCAAAGCCCTCATCGATGCGGGCGCGGACGCGGTGAAGGTCGGCATCGGCCCGGGTTCCATCTGCACCACGCGCGTTGTCGCGGGCGTGGGCGTGCCGCAATTGACGGCGATCATGGATGTCGCCGCCGAAGCGCAAAAACACGGCATTCCCGTGATCGCCGATGGCGGGATCAAATATTCCGGCGACTTCGCCAAGGCGATCGCGGCGGGCGCAGACCTTGCCATGATGGGCGGCGCGTTTGCCGGGACGGACGAAGCGCCGGGCGAGGTAATCCTGTATCAGGGCCGTTCATACAAATCGTACCGCGGCATGGGTTCCGTCGGCGCGATGGTGAAAGGGTCGGCGGATCGTTACTTTCAGGGTGCGGTCAGTGAATCGAACAAGCTGGTGCCCGAAGGCATCGAAGGCCGCGTACCGTACAAAGGCCCCGTCGGCCCCGTCATCCACCAGATGGTGGGCGGCCTGCGCGCCGCGATGGGCTACACCGGCTGCGCCACGATCGAGGAAATGAAAGACAAGGCGCAGTTCGTGCGCATGACGGGCGCGGGCTACCGCGAAAGCCACGTGCACGACGTGACCATTACGCGCGAAGCGCCGAATTACCGCACCGAAAATTAGGAAATAAAAAACAGCGGCCCGAGAGCCGCTGTTTTTCTAATATCGTCTAAAATAGATTAACGGCCGTTGACGGCGTCGTCGGCGGCGTCGCCGATATCGCGCGCAGCATCACCGATGCCGTCGGCGATTTCTTCAGCCGGGGATTTCTTGGTGGTCTCATAGACATAGGCGCCAGCGATAGCAACCAGAGCCAGAGCGATAACGGCGAGGATCACATTTCTATTCATTTGGGTCGACCTTTCTTTTATATAAATCGATAAAGGGTTTTAGCAGTCTTATGATACGTCTGGCAACCGAGCAGGATATCCCCACCATCGCCCGCCTTCACATCGAAGGCTGGAAAGCTGCGTATGGCGGGCTGGTGGATCAGGCCTATCTCGACAGTCTGAGCGTCGATCAGCGTATCAACGACTGGACCGGGTGGATGGGTTCCGGCGAAAGCACCACGCTGCTTGCCGAAAAAGCGGGGCAGCCCGCCGGGTTCGTTACCTATGGCCGGACGAAGACCCCGCCGCCCGGCAGTTCGAATATCCGCCCGACCCATGGGTCGGAAATCTATGCGCTCTACCTCCTGCCCGGCTTTTGGCGGCAGGGGATCGGCGCGGCGCTGCTGCGGCAGGCGGCGGCTAACCTGCGGGAAAACAAGCAAAAAACGCTATGCCTCTGGGTGCTGGACGGGAATAGCCGCGCCAAGAGCTTTTACGAAAAGATGGGCGGCCAGCGCATCGGCAAGAAGATGATCGAGATCGGCCCGAGCCAGCTGAAGGAAATCTGTTACGGCTGGCGCGACACTTCGGAATTAGTTCCATCGGTCTGAAAAAATATTTTTTCTTTCCGGGGACACCGACCCCCTTGTTTTTCAAGGGGGTTTTATAATACTTACGCCCCAGCACAGGGCAATAATGTACCTGGCATACTGGAGAAGACCTCAATGAATAAATACGTAATGATGCTGGTTGCCGCAGGCCTGATCGCTGCTGCACCGGTTTACTATGCTGTTTCCGCTCAAGCTGAAGATGCACCGGCTGCTGAAGCCGCTGCTGATGCCGCACACGCTGCTGACAAAGCCGCTGCCGATGCGCAAGCCGCTGAAGGCGCCGCTGCACAAGCCGACGCTGCTGCTGAAAAAGCTGCTGACTCCGCTGAAGGCGCTGCTGATGCCGCTGCCGACGCCGCTCACAAAGCTGGCGAAGCTGCGAAGCACTAAGCTTTATCAAGCTTAAGGATAAAGGCCTGCCCACCGTCCGGGGGCAGGCTTTTTCTTTTCTTTGCGCCCAAGGCGCGGTACAACCCACCCCATGAAACAATCCGCCCGCATCCAGAGCGCTATCGAGATCAACGGCCGCATCGCGAAAAGCCCGATCCCGATGGACAACACCCTGCGCGATTACATGGCGCAGCGCCGCTTTATCGGGTCGAAGGACCGCGCCGATATCGTCGACCGCGTTTACCGCCAGATGCGCTGCCATGCCCGCCTGGGCTGGCATCTTGAACAGGCGGGCGCCCCTGACACGCCGCGCACGCGCATGATCGCGGATTTGATGTTGAACGAAGGCATGACGCCCGATGATCTGAATGCCATCTTTGTCGGCGGCAAATACGATCCCGATCCGCCGGAAGACGATGAAATTGCCCTGGCGGACAAACTCAAGGGGCTGCGTCTTGAAACGGATGATATGCCGGGTGCCGTCAAGGCAGAGTGCCCCGCATGGGCGGAAGAAAAACTGCGCGCGCGTTTTGGCGATATGTTCCTCGATGAAATGAAATTTATGCAGGACGCCGCGCCGCTCGACCTGCGCGTCAACACGCTCAAATCCTCGCGCGAGGATGCGATATCTTCGTTGAAAGGCCAGAAAGTATTTACTGCGCCGACGCCGTATTCTCCGGTTGGGCTGCGCGTTGATGGAAAGCCGTTTATGGCGGAGACAAAAGCCTTCATGAAAGGCATCGTCGAAATTCAGGACGAAGGATCGCAGCTGATCGCGCTGGCGTGCAACGCCGCGCCGGGCATGCGCGTGCTCGATTTCTGCGCGGGCGGCGGCGGAAAGACACTGGGCATCGCCGCGAGCATGAACAACAAGGGCAATATCGTCGCGATGGATATCGACGCGCGCCGCCTTGAAAAAGGGCGCCCGCGCTACCGCAAGGCGGGGGTGCATAATGTCGAGATGCGATGCCTGGACGATGAACAGCACCGCAAATGGCTGCGCCGTCAGAAGGCGACCATGGATATCGTTCTGATCGATGCGCCGTGTTCGTCGTCGGGCACGTGGCGCCGGAACCCGGATCTGCGCTGGCGGCAATACGGCCCCGGCCTCGACGAAATCAAGGCGATGCAGGCCGACATCCTTGAACGTGTCGCCGACAAGGTGAAGTCGGGCGGCCGTCTGGTGTATGCAACCTGTTCGCTGTTCCCGGAAGAAAACGAGGAACAAGTCGAAAAATTCCTGAAAAGCCACCCGGATTACAAGGTTCTTCCCATCGCCGAGGCGGTCCCGGAAGGCACGGTTATCCCGGGCGAAGGCCCGTATCTGCGGCTGTCCCCGGCCGCGCACAACACGGATGGCTTTTTTACCGCCGTCCTTATCCGTCAATAATCCCGCTTGACAAAATATTCTTATTGCCAACTAATATCCAAATAGTTGGTAACAAGCAACAAGTGGGGATGGGATGAAATTAACGTCATTAGAGGGAAGAACGCTGTACGAGGGCCGCTTTACAACCGTGCGCCGCGCGGTGGAGGCGGCGGTGCGGGACGGCGTGGATCTGTCGGGGGTGAACCTGCGCCGGGCGATGCTGCGGCATGCCGCACTGGACGGGGCGGTGATGAACGGGGCCTGCCTGTGGGGCGCGATTCTCGATCACGCGCAGATGGGCGGTGGCGACTTCACCGGTGCGGACATACGCATGGCGCAGATGAAGGAGGCGTGCCTGGCGGAATCGCGCTGGCGGCAGGCAGACATGCGCGGTGCTTATATGACCGGCGCGATCGTGCGCGCGGGCGATTTTCGCGGCGCGCAATTTTCATGCCCGTCGGTGTTCTCGGTGGCGTGGGAGGAGGCGGAGGATCTGCGCGGCGCGATTTACTGGCACCGAGGGGAAACGAAATGCGCCCTGTCCCGGTCGCCGATCGTGGTCGGGGGGCTGTCGCGCCGCGTTGTCGTGATGGATTCCCATGTGCTGGTGGGGGCCGATCTGCATCCTTTGCGGGCCTGATTGCAAAATGCGATGCGCGCGCTATCCAAAGATAGGTCCGTGCAAACCCTGAATTTAACCCTTTGTTAAGGCCGTGAAGGCATAAAGTCCGCATTTACATAACCAATAGTTGTGAATTCAGACAGAAAACAATTTAAAGGGGGTCACATGACACAAGTGAAAAACAAGGCGATGGCGGCGCACCGCGAGACGCACCTCACCGAACATATCCTGCAACGCAACCTGCAATTCTTCGATCTCAAGCAGATGATC
>CAYPCP010000058.1:0-11930 GCA_964409255.1 uncultured Pseudobdellovibrionaceae bacterium | reverse complement strand
CCTTTTCGCCGGCTTTGACGTCGCCGCCATCGGTCAGGGCCAGAACGTCAACGTCAACTGCGGCGCCTTCTTTGGCGTCGAGGAGTTCGACTTCGATACGGTCGTTTTTGGCGACGCGATATTGTTTTCCGCCCGTGCGAATGACTGCAAACATTGTGCTAATTCCTAAAATCCTAAGGTTTTTCCAAGTCGGCGCAATATATACAAACCTTAAAAACTGTCAAGGAAAAGACGTAAATATCCGTCCTGGCAGGGTTTTTAGGGTCCCAAAATCTTCAAAAAACGGCAGATTTCTGCCTGTTTCAGCCCTCTTACGGGCTGGTAGGGAAGGGCTCGGCCTTTTTATCGGAGGCCAGTTTCCTGTCCAATAATTTGAACAGGAACGGGTTGAGGGCAATAGATAAGAGCGCCCCCGCCAGAATCAGGTTGTATAACGTGTCGTTGATCAAATCATGGGTCATGGCCATGCCCGCCAGAATAAAGGAAAATTCCCCGATTTGGGCTAGGCTTATGGCAATTGTCAGGCTGACGTCGCGCTTTTGGCGGAAGATGCTGGTGATCATAAGGGCCGCAGCAGCTTTTCCCACGATAATGACCAGAAGCGTGACGAGGACGAGGAACGGATGCTCAAGCAGCGTCATGGGATCGAACAGCATGCCGACCGAGACAAAGAAGAGGACGGCGAAAGCATCGCGCATGGGGAGAGAATCCTCCGCGGCCTTATGACCGACCTCGCTTTCGTTCAGCACAAGCCCGGCGAGGAAGGCCCCAAGAGCGAAGGAAGCGTCAAAAACGGTGTAAGCGAGAAACGCAAAGCCGAGTGCAATGGCGAGCGTGCCGAGCGTCGAGAGTTCCGATGATTTGGTTTTTGCGATGGCGTTAAAGATGCGTGGCAAAAGACGGGTGCCGATAACCACCATAAACACAATGAAACCGCCGATTTTGAAGGCGACTTTGATGACTTCCGACATAACGGCGCTAAAGGTGATTTCCTGCCCGCTATGAAGCATTCCCGCGATAACAGGCAAAAGAACGAGCGCCAGAACCATGGCGATATCTTCGACGATCAGCCAGCCAACAGCGATTTTTCCACTTTCCGAAGTGACTTGCCCGCGCATTTCAAGGGCGCGCAATAAAACCACCGTGCTTGCGACCGAAAGGGAAAAGCCGAAAACCAGGCTGTGCGATAAAGAGAAGCCGGCCAATAGCGCCACGCCAGCGCCAAGCGCCGCCGCGACCCCCATCTGGAAAAGCGCGCCGGGGACGGCGATCTTTTTAACTTTAAGAAGGTCGGGAAAAGAAAAGTGCAGGCCGACCCCGAACATAAGAAGAATGATCCCGATTTCCGCCAATTGATTGGCGAGCGCGGCATCGGCGACAAAGCCGGGCGTAAAGGGGCCGATGATGACCCCGGCGATCAGGTAGCCGAAAATGGTCGGAAATTTGAGTTTGTTGAAAATCAGCCCCAGAATAAAAGCGAGGACGAGGCTGACGACCACGGTGTCGATAAGATCATGTTCCATGGGAAAAGGGTAAAGCATTCAGGGCCGGGGGCATAGTTTTTTGTCCGCATCGGGGATTTAGATGCAACTTTTATCCCCTGCACGCGTAGGTATTATGTGGAATCCAGAAATGACCCAAAAAAATAAAAAGATTATTGTTTTATCCCTTTTGTCCGTTTTTATCGTGCTGGTCGCAGCGCGGGTGGCGTTGCCTTTTGTTGTCACGGACTACGTGAATAAGGTGATTAACCGCATCGACGGCTACAGCGGGTCTGTTTCCGATGTGGATATTCATTTGTACCGTGGCGCCTACACCATCCATGATCTTAAAATTTTCAAAGATAGCGGGAATATCCCTGTACCTTTCATTGATATCTCCGTCCTGGATTTTTCCGTGGAATGGAGCGCGTTGTTTGACGGCGCTATCGTGGGGGAGGCGTCATTAAATACGCCTAAGCTCAATTTCGCTACCGCTCGCTCAGGCGCGACCCAGACGGGGACGGACGCAGATTGGACGAAACCGATCAAGGATCTCATGCCTCTGGATATCAACCGGGTCGATATCAATAACGGCATCATCGCGTATAAAGACTTTTCCGCCAGCCGGCCGGTCGATCTGTCGATCACGGACCTGAACGGTGCCGTTTTCAACTTGCGTAATGTCGAAGATAAAGACCTCGCGCTGCCGTCTCATTTCGAAGGCAGCGGCAAATCCATCGGCGGCGGAGAGCTACGTATTGTCGGCGATACCAATATCCTGAAAGAAACGCCCGATTTTGATATCGATGCGAAACTCGAAAATGTATCGCTGCCCGCGATCAATAATTACAGCAACGATTATGCCGGGATCGATTTCGTCGACGGCACGCTTCACATTTACACCGAACTGGCTGTAAAAGACGGGCGTGTAACCGGGTACGTGAAACCCTTGGCCCGCAATGTCACACTGGTCGATGCAGAGCAGGATACCGATCCGCTGAATTACATGTGGGAGACGATCGCCTCGATCGTGGTTGAGATTTTCGAAAATCAGCCCGCCGACCAATTTGCCACACGCGTGGAACTGCAGGGCGATTTAAGCAATCCACAAACCAATTTCTGGGCTACGCTTGGCGGGATCGTAAACAACGCCTTTGTCCGCGCCTTTACGGAAGGTACGGATAATACGGTCGATTTCCAATCGGCGGACGGTTAGTCTTGGATGTTATGGTTTTTTGGGCGGCTTTTTAAATGGCAGCACATCGGATGACCCGGGTCTTTCTTTTGCCCCGGTCATTTCTTCCAGCGAGGGGATGTCCATAAAGCGGATGATCTTAAGGTCGTCTTCAGTGCGCAGGTCGTTGTTGATGACGCGCGTTGCCATTTTTTCAAGCGTCTTTTCGATGACGTTCCGTGCGAAGCGGGCGTTGCCGAAACGCTTGTTGAGCGTTTTGGCGGCTTTTTCCATCAATTTGTAGAGCGCTTCATCAGCTGTTTCTTCGAACGTGAATTGCCCCTCGCCAATAAAAAGGTGGCATATGGCGTGTAATTCTTCGGCGGAGTAATCGTCGAAATGCAGCGTGTGATTGATACGCGATTTCAGCCCCGGGTTGGAATTAATCAGGTTGTTCATTTCATCTTTGTATCCGGCCATCACGACGATGAAATCGCTGCGCTTGTCTTCCATCACCTTTAAAAGCGTCGCGACCGTTTCCGCGCCGTAATCGCCACGCAAATCGTCAAAAAGGCTATACGCTTCGTCGATAAAGAGAACGCCGCCCATGGCTTTGTTGATGACGTCTTTTGTTTTTTGCGCCGTCTCGCCGATATATTGGCCGACCAATGTGCTGCGGTCCGTTTCCACGACGTGCCCGGTCTCGAGCAGTCCCATCTTTTTGAACAGGGCGCCCAGAATGCGCGCGACCTCGTTCTTGCCGGTGCCGGGATTGCCGGTAAAGACGAAATGGTGGCTGTGGGCGGGGGATGTCAGATTATGTTCGGCGCGCATGGCGTCGAAACGAATTCTTTTTTCGATCGCGTAAATTTGCGCCTTCACCTTCTCAAGGCCGATCAGGCTTTCGAGTTTTTCAAACGGGTCGGCGATGATGTCGGCTTCGTGAATGGACGCGCCGGTATGGCGTTCTTCGGGCGGGACATCGGCCCAGAATTTAATATCTTCAGGCAGCTGGAATACCTGAGGCACGAAGTCTTCAGGCACGGGCGCGGGGGCGCTTTCCTCAGGGGCCTCTTCTTTGCGCGGCTCATCAAGATTGCGAATCAAAAGGCGCGCTTCGTCGAGGTTATGAAGCTCCCATGCCATTTCGTAATATTGCCGCGCGAGATCGGTGTTGTCTAAATCATCGAGCCCTTCGGGTTTGTGCACGTTCTGTCCGCGCTGATACATCAGTGCGAGTTCGATGAACGCGGGGCCATAGCCCAGAGAAACGGCGCGTTCGAAATATTCCTGCGCCTTTTCGAAATTGGCGGTCTTGGACAGGCCATAGGCATACATATAACCGGCCATATAAAGGCCGTGCGCGTCACCGGATGTGGCGGCGCGGTTAAACCATTCGAAGGCGATGAGCGAGTGACGGTTCTTTTCAAACGATAACGTCGCCAGCTTGATCTGGGCGTCGATCGAGCCTTCGTTGGCGAGTTTCAGCAGGTCGAAATCTTCAAAAATCGTCATGGAAAAAGAATATAGGAAACGTCCCGGCCTTTTCAATTTTTAAGAATTACGGGCGGGACCTTAGCGTCAGCAGCGTGATTTCCGCCGGCACGCCGGCGCGCAAGGGAGGGCCCCAATAGCCGGTCGCACTGTTGACGTAAATCCACATATTTCCATGCCGGTTGAGGCCTTTATAGTAACGCTGGAAAAAACGGATGACCATGCTGAACGGGAAATACTGCCCGGCATGGGTATGGCCGGAGAGTTGAAGATCGACGCCGGCTGCTTCCGCCAGCGTGAACGTGATCGGCTGGTGCGCCAGAAGAATCTTTTTGATTCCCTCCGGTACGCCTTGCACGGCCTTTTGCGGGTCGCATGCGTTTGGGTGGGACATCTTTAGCGTTGAGTAGTCGTTGACGCCGGCGATCGCCAGCGGCGCGCCGTCATGCTCGATAATATTGTGTTCGTTGGCGAGGACATGGATGCCCATTTTTTTGAAATGCGCCTGCCATTCCTCGGCCCCGCAATAATATTCGTGGTTGCCGGTGACGTAGAACGACCCGTGACGGGAACGCAGTTCGGCCAGCGGTGCGATGTCGTCGGCGATGGCGGGAATACTTGAATCGACGAAATCGCCCGTCAGCGCAACCATATCGGCGTTCAGGCCGTTGACGGCGTTAACGACACTCTGCGCATAGGATCTGCCGATAATCGGTCCGACATGCAGATCCGATAGCTGGGCAATGGTAAACCCATCCAGTTCCCGGCGCAGGTTGTCGATAGGGACATCGACCCGTACGATCTTAAGATGGCCAATCCCTGCCTGCCAGATGCCGACAGCGGTCGTTGCGGCGGTCGCGACGCCAAGCGTCAGGATCATGCGGCGGTCAAAATCGACCGTGTCGTCGGCGGGGGAGAAATAAAGCCAGATAATGCGGACGATATCGCCGATCACCGTATAGAAGACAAAGATCGACAGAATGCCGTACGCCATATAGGCAGCCCAGTTCAGGGCCGGGATAAACGCGTCCAATCCCGCATTGGTGCGCCAGTTCGGAAAGAACAGGCGCTCCCCGAATGGCCCGGCAAACTGCACAAGCACGAACACGGCAAAAAGCGCCCAGAATAAAAAGGCGTTCTGGTTGGCCCAAGGCCACAGGGTAAAGATGCGAAGGCCTGCATAGGCATTCGGCAAAACCAGAAACGTAAAAATGAAAAAGGAAAAGCCCACGGCGCGCCTTATCTATGCTTTGTCTTTAATTCGCATAAGCATGTTTGAAAGTTACTGTGATCTTATGCCTTTAATCAATATCTTGCGTTACCTATAATGTAACAGGATGCTTGGGCGTTCTTTGTGAAAGGTTATGAAAGGCCAATACGATGAAATATATCCTGAAATGTTTAGGCTTTCTTCTGCTCTTTACCTGTTTAGCCGCTGGTGCGCGGGCGCAGGAGACGGTTACAGCCGCGCCGGATGTTAAGGTCTTGTTCACCAGTCAGGATGCGCAGTTGCATGCCAATAAACAGGTTGTCTACAACATCATCCGCGTGTTGCTTGAAGCGGGGCAGTGGAGCAGGGCAGATGAGTATCTGACCGAGCGTTATATACAGCATAATCCGAATGCGGCCTCCGGCCGCGAGGGCGTGGTCCGCTATTTCACCGAAGTCGTAAAGGTCGTGCCCAAACCTGTCGCTGATCGTTTAGAATCCAAGGTCGCTTTTGTTACGGCGGAAGGCGATCTGGTAACGGTGGCTTTCGTGCACGATGCCAAAGATGGCCAGGGAACGCCCTACACCACGACCTGGTTCGATACTTGGCGCATTGTCGATGGCAAGGCCGACGAGCATTGGGATTCAGCTCTTAAGCCATAAGACGTTATTCAAAGTAATGGCGGAGAGGGTGGGATTCGAACCCACGGTGCCCTTACGAGCACGCCGGTTTTCAAGACCGGAGCCTTAAGCCACTCGACCACCTCTCCTTTGTGTTGTGAAAACTAGTCATTCCGGGGCTGGTCGTAAAGGGAATATCTGTTAAAGTTGGCGGACATTTCAAAAAGGAGCCTGTCCATGACTCGTCTTTGCGCCCTGTTCGCCCTGTTTTTATTTGCCTCTCTCGCGTTACCTGCGGCGGCTTCAACACAAAGTTTTGATTCCTGGCTGGCTTCGTTTCGTACGGAAGCGTTGAACGCGGGGGTTTCGTCTGCAACGGTGTCCGCCGCCCTTGGCGGCATACAGCCTATACAGAAAGTCATCGACCTCGATCGCAAGCAGCCGGAAATGAAAAAGACGTTCGCTCAATATAAAGAGCAGATCGTCAACCAGACCCGCATACAGAAGGGCCGGGAACTGATGCGCCAGCACGCCGCCGATCTGGCGGAGGTGGAGCGCATATATGGTGTCGCCCCGCAATATGTCATTGCGCTGTGGGGGATTGAGACCAATTTCGGAACGAATACCGGGGGATTCAAGGTTGTCCCGGCTCTGGCGACGCTTGCCTGGGAAGGCCGCCGCGCGGAGTTTTTCAAAAAGGAGCTGATGAATGCCCTTAAAATCATAGATGCCGGGCATATCAGCGCGGCGGATATGAAAGGTTCATGGGCTGGCGCCATGGGACAAAACCAGTTTATGCCTTCCAGCTTCGTGGCTTACGCTGTGGATGGAAATGGGGATGGACGCCGGGATATCTGGGGAACGCGGGCGGACGTATTCGCTTCGACGGCCAACTACCTGAGGAAGAGCGGCTGGAAATCCGGCGAACGGTGGGGGCGCCGCGTATCGATCCCGCGCAGTTTTCCAGAAAGCATGATCGGCCCCAAAATCCGCAAACCGATGGACGAATGGAAACGCATGGGCGTGACGCTGCCCGGTGGCGGGGCGTTGCCGTCGGATAATATCAGCGCGTCCATCGTTGCGCCGGACGGGGTGACAGGGGAGACATATATTGTCTATAATAATTACCAAACCATCATGGCCTGGAACCGCTCCACCTATTTCGCGACCTCCGTCGGCCTTCTTGCAGATAGTATAGCGAATTAAGACATGAAATTATTTCTGGCCGGAATCCTGAGCGCAGCGCTTTTTTTATCCGCTTGCAGTGAAACGCAATATGCCGCCCATCTGGCGAAGAATGTCGGCGGCAGCGGCACTAAAAACACGACCCAGGAAGGCAATTTTAAGGTCGGGAACCCTTATAATGTTGCGGGGCAGACCTACCATCCGAAAGAATCTTACAGCCATGTCGAAACCGGCATTGCCTCATGGTATGGCCCCGGCTTTCACGGCAAGCGTACGGCCAACGGTGAAAAATTCGATAAACACGAACTGACCGCTGCGCATAAAACGCTTCAGATGCCATCGCTGATCCGTGTTACCAATCTTGATAACGGCCGCTCCGTGATTATGCGCGTTAATGACCGCGGCCCTTTCTCGCGCGGGCGTATTCTTGATGTGTCGGAGAAGGGGGCTGAGCTTCTCGGTTTCAAAAATATCGGCACGGCGAAAGTGAAGGTCGAGGTTCTTGAATCCGAAAGCCGCCATCTTGCCGAACTTGCGCGTCAGGGCAAGGACACCAAAGGATATGAAGTCGCCGCCGCGCAAAAAGGCCGCGTGACACCGGCCAGCGCGCCGGCCCAGCCGCGTTATGAACCCGAGCCGATCCAGACCGTCGATGTCGCGCCGGTTGGCCGTGTCGAAGGTCACGCCAGCGACGACGGCCGTTTCATGCCCGACCCCGTGGTTGAACAGCGCCCTGTCCGCCAGACCAGCATTTTCGTGCAGGCCGGCGCGTTTTCACAGGAATCGAATGCCATCGCGCTTAGCAGTAAACTGGCCTCCGCCGGGCCTTCGCATGTCTATCATGTGAATATCGGCGGACGGTCGCTTTATCGCGTACGGCTTGGCCCTTATGAACAGGTCGAAACCGCCGACGCGGCTCTGGCCCGCGTGGTGAGCGCAGGCTCGCGCGACGCCATCATTATCGTCGATTAAATTCAGCTTTTTCGCGGGTTCCCGCATTGACGCCGTGCCCCATCTGCGATTGTATGGGGCATCGACCCATGACGACTTTTTACAAGGAATATCCATGTTACGTGCGCTTCTTTTCTCCTTCCTCACCCTGATCGCCGTCACCGCGCCTGCGCGTGCGTACACGGTGGATACCGCCGCCAAACAGGCGATCATTATCGACGCCACGACGGGGCAGGTTCTGTTTGAAAAGAACGCCGACGAACGCATGCCCACATCGTCGATGAGCAAGACGATGACCATCTACATGGTGTTCGAAGCGCTCAAAGACGGGCGCCTTAAGCTCGATACGGAACTCCCGGTCAGCGAAAAAGCGTGGCGCATGCAGGGCTCCAAGATGTTCGTCGAGGTCGGCAAAACCGTGAAGGTTGAAGACCTGATCCGCGGCGTGATCGTTCAATCCGGTAACGATGCCACCATCGTTCTGGCCGAAGGGCTGGCGGGGACGGAGGAAAGCTTCGGCTCCGCGATGACGGCAAAGGCACATGAGCTGGGGATGGAAGAAAGCCGCTTCGTCAATGCCAGCGGCTGGCCTGATCCGAACCATTATTCCACGGCGCGCGACCTTTCGACGCTGGCGCTGCATCTCGTCAAGGATTTCCCGGATTATTACAAATACTATGCCGAAACCGTCTTCGAATGGCACGGCATCAAACAACCGAACCGCAATCCGCTGCTATATCGCAACATCGGCGCCGACGGGATCAAGACCGGGCACACCGAGGCGGCCGGTTACGGTCTGATCGGGTCGGGGGCCCGCGATGGCCGCCGTGTCGTCATGGTTTTGAACGGCATGGAAAGCGATAAACAGCGCGCCGAAGAATCAGCCCGTCTGCTCGACTGGGGGCTGCGCGATTTCGACAACGTGTCGTTCTTCAAGCCGGGTGAAACGGTTGAGGACGCCGTCGTTGTGATGGGCGTGGCGAAAACCGTCCCGCTGGTCGTGGAGCAGGAGATTTTTGTCACCGTTCCGAAATACAGCCGCGATAAAATTCAGGTCCAGGCCGCATATCAAGGCCCGCTTCAGGCTCCGATTGAGAAGGGGCAGGAAATCGGCAAGCTGATTATCACCATTCCGGACCGCCAGCCGATCCAGTTGCCGTTGAAAGCCGGCGCGGACGTAAAAAAGCTGGGTTTCTTCGCGGGTTCCATTGAAAAGGTAAAGCTCTTCCTGACAAATCAGATCGCCGCGAAAACGGCGCCTTCGCCCGAAGCCTCTGCCGCCCCGGCGGCAACAGCGCCCGCGGCCGGGAAATGAGCAGGGGGTTCTTCATAACCCTCGAAGGCGGTGAAGGGGCCGGTAAATCGACCCAGTCGCGCCTTCTGGCCGACGCCCTCCGTGCGCAGGGGCATGACGTTGTGGAAACAAGGGAGCCGGGCGGCACGCCCGAAGCCGAAGCGTTGCGCGAAGCGTTCATCCGGCAGCAAGGCAATAACTGGCCACCCGCCGCGCAGGTACTGCTGATGTCGGCGGCGCGTGTCCTTCACACAGAAAATCTTATCCGTCCCGCGCTCGGGGCTGGAAAAATCGTTATTTCCGACCGTTACACGGATTCCACTCGCGTCTATCAGGGCTATGGCGCCGCGTACGATCGTGACGCGATTGAGGCAATCAAAAAACTGAGCATTGGCGACTTTGAGCCTGATCTTACTTTTATTTTCGATCTCGATCCTGCCGTCGGGCTGGCGCGTACACGCGGGCGTAATGGCGCGGGTGACACGTTTGAAGCCAAAGATTTATCCTTTCACGAAAAATTGCGGGGGGGCTTTTTGGATATCGCGAAAAAGAATCCCGGCCGCTGTGTTATCATCGACGTTGCCGCCGATCGCGATGTGATTGCGGCCCGTATGTCTGATGAGGTTTTGAAACGTCTTTAACATGTTTGACGATCTGATTGATGACGATGACGAATTTCTTGAAGACGACGATAAAGCGTCCGTCGCCGTACGTGCTGGATTGCCTGTTTCACGTGAAAATCCGCGGGTTTCAGGGCATGAATCGGTCGAAAAAACACTGCTCGATATTCTCAATAGCGGCTCTGTTCCGCATGCGATGATTTTTGCCGGACCGGAAGGTGTCGGTAAGGCCGCGATGGCGTATCGCCTTGCGCGCCATGTCCTCAAAAACGGCATCGGCGACGATGGGCAGGACAGTTTGTTTGGCGGCGCCTCGGCGTTGGCTACCTCGCTTGATGTCGATGCCGAAGACCCGACCTTCCGCCGGATCGCGTCCGGTGGCCATCCCGATATGCTGGTGATTGAGCGCCCGATGGATGAGCGCAAGGGCGAACAGAAATCCGCCGTCGATGTCGATTCCGCGCGCAAGGTCGCGCCGTTCCTGCGCATGAAGGCATCGGGGGATAATGGCTGGCGCGTCGTGATCGTTGACGATGCCGACACCATGAACCGCAACGCCCAGAACGCGCTGCTGAAAATTCTCGAAGAGCCGCCGCCGCGCGCGCTCCTGATCCTGATCGTTCACCGGGCGGGGGCGATGATCCCGACGATCCGCTCGCGCTGCCGGGTGATCAATTTCGCGCCGCTGCCGGAGGCGACGCTGCTTGAGCTGATGATGCGGCACGATCCCCGGCTGAAAACCGACGAAGCCGCCGCGATCGCCGCTTTGGCCGAAGGCCGCATCGGCCCGGCTGTGCGCTTGATGGACGATGGCGGTCTGGAAGCCGTGCAGGCGGTTCTTAATCTGCTGACCGCATGGCCGAACTGGGATTGGGTCCGTATCCACCAGACCGCTGACACGCTCGGCCGCATGGGGCAGGAAGCGGCCTATAAAAGTTTTCAGGACATCCTGATGTGGAGTGTCGAGCGTTTGACCTTTGCCAAGGCCCGCGGCATGGCGGATGCAGGCGCGCCGCTTTCCGCCGAACCGCTGCGCCGGATGCTCGCCCATTATTCCCTTGAAGACTGGCTGAAAATCTGTGAAAAACTGAAAGATCATTTCACGCAGGTTCAGGTCGCCAATCTGGACCGCCGGCAGGGTGTTCTGGGCGCGTTCGCCCATTTCGAATAAAAAGCCCGCCGTTTTTATCGTCTTTTAGAGGGAGTTTCTGTCATGGCGGGCGCAAAACCGGCTTTTTACATCACCACTGCCATTGCTTATGTGAACGGCGCGCCGCATCTGGGCCACGCTTACGAAGCGATCCTGACCGACGCCATGGCGCGTTTTAAGCGTCTTGATGGCTACGACACCTATTTCCTGACCGGCACGGACGAGCATGGGCAAAAGGTTGCCAAGACGGCTGAGAAGCAGGGGCTGACGCCCAAGCAGCTTTGCGATCAGATCGCGGCGCTGTTCGTCGGGCAGGCCAAAGACCTCAACATCTCCAACGACGATTTCATCCGCACGACAGAGCCGCGCCATTACGATGCGTCGAAAGCGATCTGGAATGCGATTAAGGAAAACAATCCGGATGATATCTATCTGGGTAAATATGACGGCTGGTATTCCGTACGTGATGAAGCGTACTTCGGGGAAAATGAGCTGACGGACGGTCCCGACGGCACCAAGCTGGCGCCGACAGGGGCCCCGGTCGAGTGGGTCGAGGAATCCAGCTATTTCTTCCGCTTATCGGCTTATACTGAGAAGTTGCTTAAATTCTATGACGAAAATCCGGGCTACATCGACCCTGTCAGCCGCCGGAATGAGATTGTCTCCTTCGTGAAGGGGGGGCTTCAGGATCTCTCGATCTCCCGCACCAACTTCAAATGGGGGGTGCCGGTCCCGGGGGATGAAAATCATG
>CAYPCP010000057.1:0-12068 GCA_964409255.1 uncultured Pseudobdellovibrionaceae bacterium | reverse complement strand
GATTCCGATGGTAACGGCATTCTGGGTGATGGTGGGAACGGTGCCGATGTAGTTTCGACCTGGGGCAATTCTGATACGGCGATCGGTATTAATCTACATAATGCGCAAATTAGCACCGGATCAGGCGATATTCATCTAACAGGCCGCGGTGCGAACCTGACAACAGGTTCTAACCTTGGTATCTATGTGAATTCACTTCTCCAAACCGATAGCGGGATCGTTGACATTGACGGAACGGCTGCCGGTAATGGTGCCAGCACAGCCAATTACGGTGTTCAGATCGCGGCGGGTAAAGGCATCCAAACCGATAGTGGTACGATCAAAATCACCGGCGCCAATGCCTCTACTGGCTCCGGCAACGGCGCCTATGGTATTTTCAATCAGGGGAATGTTCTGTCGAACAGCGGCGCGATCACGATGCACGGGACCGCATCCAGCCCCTCCGGCGGCAGCAACCACGGCTTCCGCATGAATTCCGGCATGATCAACAGCGGGACGAACACGATCACCCTGACGGGTATCGGCTCCACGGGCGGCGAGGATTACAACATTAACGGTGGTACCATCGGCGGCACGACGGCGGGCAGCGTCGTCCAGTCCGGCACGATTATCATCAACGCCAATACATTCATCAACGGCGGCACAACCATTACAACAACGGGTACTATCCGCATAACGCCGCGCACGGCATCAACGAATATCAACTTGGGCGGTGTAACAACGGGCCTGCATATCGACGATGCGGAGCTGGGCCGTTTTAACGCAGGCACGTTGATCATCGGCGATGCTGTTGGCGGTACGGGCGACATTGTCATTGAAAGCTGGGATCTCAGCGCCAAGACCCATCATGTCCAGCTTTACGGCAACGACATCACCATCCAGGATACGGCGAATGCCGCCGGTTATGGTTTGCAACTCGGCTCGGGTAACTTCTTGGCCGTGGCAAAGAATGCGCCTGCTGACACTGCTATCATTAATATCTATGCAGGTGTTTTGAAATCGGTGCTGGGCAACTCTACGGTCACATTCCGCGCCGATCAGGATATCAATACAAACACGACCGGTACGATTACGGCGACGAATGGTAGCTTCGATGTTATTTTTCACTCTGACGCCGAAGGTGATCATGACGGCTGGATTGCGATGCGTAAAAATATCGCGACCAATGGCGGTAATGTCTATTTCGGCGGTGGCGCGGATGATGGTGCAAACGGCGGCGTAGCCGGAGACGGCAGGCCGGATGGGTACGCATATTCCACCACTAACAACGGGATATCGATTTCAGCATCGATCAACGCGCAAGGTGGCGATATTTTTGCGCGTGGCGCAGGCTATAATCGTGGCGTGTCTGTCAACGGAAACAACATTGAACTGCGTACTGCTAATACTGGTTCAATTACGCTGATAGGAACGGCCAACGGCCAGAACACGAATAACTATACCCATGGCGTGAATATTAACGGTGTCAATGGTGCCGTGGGTGTTTACACGCAGCAAGGTGCAATTACCTTCAATGGAACTTCACAAAACTCCGTGTTGTCTACCTATGGTGTGGTGGTGGAAAGAAATGGGGGCAGCAATCCGATTATTCAGTCGACCTCAGGTAAAATTACACTGACTGGTACGGGCACAAGCTCGCAAGGCGCAGTGTCTGGTGTTCAGGTTGGTTTTGGCGACACTTCGACCATCCAGAGTACGTCAGGCGATATTGAATTCATTGCGGATGCGATGGCACTGGCCAATACGGCGGTCATTTCGACGGCGGGCAATGTGTATTTGCGCCCGATCACAAATTCTGCGGATATAACTTTGGGTACGGGTGCCACTACGCTACGACTGACGGGCGCGATGCTCAATGCGATTACCGCAGGTACGCTTGTCATTGGTGATGCGGCGAACGGCACTGGCGATATCACGATCAATGGTTGGGATCTGTCGGCAAAATCCAACAATGTTCAAGTTTTTGGCCGCAATATAACGGTTGGCGGCCTGACAACGGGTACGGGGAATGTGTATCTGTATGCGAAAGATGGCTCTATCACCGTCAATGGTGACAATAATTCAAATAGCACCGGCGCCCTGAACTTCCTTGCTGGCCGCAATATCTCGGTCAACGAAGATGTCGTAAACGCGGGCGCCGGGGCGATCAACATGTTTGCGGGCTGGGATAATGCAAGTGGTATAACCACGAATGCGCTATTTAACCTTGATAATGTTAAGTTGGGCGCGGTTGCGCGTAATCTTGTATTGGGTGCGAACGGCCTGATTTCGTCGAACGGTAACGGCGGCACGCCGGTGCTGCTGGTCGCGAGCGACGATTTCATCAACAACGCTTCGGCTGGCGCCAACGCGCTCAAGGCCGATAATGGCCGCTACCTTGTGTATGTCAACGATATCGGCGGGACGGTCAAGGGCGGCCTGACGGCGGCGGATATTTACAGCACCAATTACAATACGACCCCGGTGTCGATGATCGCGGGCGCGGACAGCCATTTCATCTACAGGGTGGCGGCGTCTCCGCCGGTGGTGCCGCCGGTCACGCCGCCGGCATCGGCTTCGAAAGACCAATCGCTTTTGCCGAACGTCATTCCGACCCTGAACTATGCCGCCAAGCTGACGGCGAACGCGCCGGATACGGCGGACAGCAAGGAAACCCTCAAGCAGGCCGCCACGGACGGCGAAGATAGCGGCATTGCGGGCAGCGTCAGCTGTCTGGTTCAGGACGCCGATTCCGGCAGCTGTATCGTCAACTGATTGTCTGCGCGATGGACAAAAATCCGCGCTTCGTATAAAAACGACGAAGCAGGAGAACGCGCATGAAAACCCCAAAGAATTTGATTACTGGTATTCTGGCCACTTTCGTTTTGGTAACCGCTGGCACAACGTCCGTAACGCACGCACAGGCGACGGAAAAGCCCGTCGTTCAGGCGAAACCCGTCGCCGAAGCAAAACCGGCACCGGAAAAGAAAGCGGACGCGGATAAAAAGACCGCCGCCAAAACCGATGCGCCGAAAGCCGATGCACCCAAAGAAGATGCGCAAAAGTCCGGCACGATTGCCGCCAAGGCGACCGGCGATGAATCCGCCTGGGTCACACGCTGCGACGATATGAAAGAGGGCGAAAAGGTTGTCGGTAAATATTGCGAAGCCGTGCAGTCTCTTTCCGTGGCCGCCAAGGACGCCGATCCCTCGACCGCCAAGCGCGTGATCGAAGTCGCCATCGGTTATCCCCCGTCGTTCAAGGACAAGGCGAGCGCGGTCGTCATTCTTCCACTCGGCATCGCCGTCAACAAGGATATCGTGGTTGAGATCGACGGTTCGAAACTCGTGACGACGGAGCCGCGCTATTGTGATCCGAACGGTTGTTTCGGCGTGATCGAACTCAGCAACGGCGATATCAACAAGCTGCGCAAGGGCAAGGAAATGACCGTGAAGTCACAGCTCTTTACCGCCCAGCCGCTGGAAATCACGCTCTCGTTGAACGGTCTCAACGGCGCGCTCGATACCATCAAGCCGAAAAGCTAGGATGCCGCGCTACTCACGCCCGCAATCGGGCGTGAGCGTCTGGAGCGAGCGCCACGCCGCCGCCCATTCTTCCCCATGCGCCATGCCGGGAACGATACGGCTGTGCAGGCACGGGCTGGCGCCCAGGGCCTGCGCATATGAATCGTAAACCGCCTGCGGCACGATATCGTCTTTCTCCCCGATAAAATGATATTGCGGCACGGTGCGCAGGCGCGCCGCCTCGTCGGCGGCGTTTAACGATCCGGCCAGCGCCGCCACCTTGTGGATGGCGCTGTGCATGCGGTGGTCGAGGTTGCCCGCCACGGTGCGCAGGTCGATGACGTCGCCGCGCCGCGCGGCGAGAAGCGCGGCGATCGCGCCGCCGCCCGAAAACCCGACAAGCCGTACGCCGCTCAACTGATGCTGCGTCATGATCTGCGTGATCGCATGGTCGATGGCGCTGACGATTTCGGGCGCGAAACGGCGCGTGGTCCAGAATGCCTGCGCGCACGTATCGCCGCCGCTATACTGGCACGGGCGCGCGATATAGATTACGGCGGCGGACTGATCCGCTGCGGCGAGGCGCAGGCCGACCGGGTTGACCGGGCTGGGGTCTGCCGTCGGGCGGGCGCGCGAAAACGCCCTGCCGTCTCCTTCGATGTAAACCGTCGCGGCCGTGCCCGGCGCGGCGATTTTTTCAAAGACCGTCAGCGTGAAACCGTCCGTCGTCACCGTGCGGTGCGAAAGCTGCGCGGGGTCGGCAACCGCGCGCGCAGTGCTCAGACGCTTTTCACCCGCGCCGACGCAGCCGGCGAGAAGGGCGGCGGCGGCGAGGGCGGTCCAGTATTTTCCGGAAAAAAAGGAAGAAGATAAAACGCTCATCTATAGAGTGAGCCTGACCCCCGCTTCTTTTTCAAGCCTGTCGGAAGAGAAGTGTCTTATGTCTATTTGAATCTAACTGTCGAGCCCTTCAAGCAACGCCGACATGGTTGTGTCCAACGCTTTGGCGATTTTACCGAGTGTGCTTACGGAAATATTCTTGTGACCGTTCTCGATTTCCGAGACGAAACTCCGGTCGAGACCCGCCCGTTCCGCGAGTTGCGCCTGTGTCATCTTCTGCGCTTTACGCAGAGAAATTATTCTCTGTCCTATCATATTTTCGGTTGCCATATGACCTCTCGTTGGCAATAATCTACTCAACCTGCAGGCGTATCCTTCATCCTGTTGCTCTCAGAAGAACAAGATGACGGAACAGGCACGCAGGGGCTCCGCATCGTCCGCGACGCCAGCTCTCCGGCTATAACCAACGGGCAGGGCTGTGTTTCGGTTCCACCGCCTTCTTCACTACTTCGTAAGAATTGGGGATTAAGGTGCTGGGCATCGGGCGCCGCAACGGTGTTCAGGAGTCTTACGTCAGAATTCATTTTTAATTTTATTTTTGTCAAAAGGGTCAAGGGAATGAACACCACCATGAAAAAACTGATGCTTGCCGGTACTGCACTGGTCGCGCTTACCTTCGTGAGCGCGGATGCGCACGCTGTCGAAATGTCAGACGGCACGCACGGCCCGATCACCTCCAGCGTTGCTGGCGGTCTTCAGGAAACGACAGGCGCCTCGACGGCGATCATCGATTCCAACACGGGCGCTGTCGCCATCGGCGCGAACGCGACGCCCTCCGTCGCGGTAAGCACGGCTGGCGGTGCTGTCATTCTTAACGTGACGACGACGGGTACGGCAAACGGCGTTACCTTCGCCGACAACATCACGACGGCGACAGGTTCGGTGACCATCAACGCGACGAACGATAACGTCACCTTCTCGGGCGATACCAGCACCGGCACGACGATCAACGCCGGCAGCGCCTCCGCCGACCCGACGATCACCGTGACCGTGAATACGGCATTCCCGGAAAACATCGTTTTCGCCGGCGCGATCAATGCGGTCGACGCGGCTGACACCGTGAACCTGACGATTTTGAACGGTGCCGGTACCGCGCAGCATGTTGATTTCACCGGCATGATCGGTGGCGGTTCGAACGCCACGCGTATCGACAACGTCCAGATCGGCGCAGCCGACGCGAACAATACGGATGTCCGTTTCAGCAACAGCCTCAACGCGCAGGGTAACATCACCCTCGGCGCGGTCGGCGGAACCAACACCAACCTGGTGACCTTCGGTCTCAACGGCCAGACAAGAGGTTATACCGGTACGGTCGTCGGCGCCGAAGCGGGCGATACGAACAACATTGTGATCGCGAGCGGTTCCAACACCTCCTTCAACAGCGCCTTCGGCGCCCACCTCGACAATATTCTTGTCGGCGGCAGCGGCATCACCACCGTCAATTTCAATGGCGGCATCGACGCTGTTTCCGGCGCGTTTACGCTGGGCGGCACGACGAACGCCGTGACGAACAACGTTACCTTCTCGGCATCCGGCAATAACGTATTGACGGTTAATCCGGTGGTTGCGGGCGCCCATGCCGACGCAATCAACAATATCACCATCGCCGGCGGCGCGGACCAGATCGTGCGCATGGTTGGTGGCGGTACGAATATCGACACCTACACGATCAACACCGGTACGACCCTGGAATATCAGGCCGCCGCCATCAATAACGTGCTTGGCGCAGGCGGTATCCTGACGCTGAACCGCGCGGGCGATCAGGCGGTGACGGCTGATATCGGCACGAGCGGCGATCGTCTGGCAACTGTCAATCTTCTCGGCTCCGGCATTAAAACGCTGAACGCAGCGACGTATGCGGGTACCACGAATATTGGCGGGGTCACGGTCAATGCGAGCGGCAGCATCAACGGCAATATCGCTTTCACCGATAACGGCACGCTCAATTTCGCCCATAACGCAGGGACGACAGGCTCTGTCACGGCGGCCACGCAAAACCACGGTACCGTGAAGTTTGCGGGTTCGGCGGCGGTCGATGGCGCCGTGGGTGCTGTGAATAATGAAGTTCACACGATCAGCATCGATGGCGACAACACGCGCACGGTTTCTTTCAACGGTGCGGTGAATGCCAATACCATGGCTTTCACGTCGAGCGGTGTCGCGACGCTGGCGAGTGGCGTAAACAATATCGCCACCGTAACCAAGAGCGGCGCAGACGTCGCCCGTCTGACCATAAGCGGCACGTCGCTGACGGTTGGCAACATCACTACAAACGCTGGCGGCCTAGACCTCAACTTCGGCACCGACAGCACGTTGAACCTTGGCAGCAACCAGACGGTACACAGCGTTCTGAACAACACCGCGGGCCACGGTACGCTTAATTATACCGGCGGCTTGAATATCACGGACAGCCTGTCCCGCCTGAAATCGTTGACCGTGACCAGCCCGCTGGTCGTAGGGACGAGCGCCGTCGCCGCCGACAACATGAATGTCGGCATCAACACCGTGACGGTTGGCACAACGTTCACCACCACGGCGAACACCCTGCTGACCTATCGCGTCAACACGCCGACCACGTCCGGTAAAATCACCTCGACGGGCGAAGCCACGGTTGTCGCCGGCACCAAGGTCAACATGGTTGTCGACACCAACGTATACGTGGCCCAGGGTCAGGAATTCATCCTGATCGACGGCGCGGAATCCGGCGGTCATGTTGATACGCTGGCCGATGGCAACCTGACGACGACGAACACGGCGCTGCTGCACTTCAAGCAACGCACGACGGATAAAAACAACCTCGTCGTTTATGCCGACCGTACGCAGATGAACGTCGCGGCCAAGGATCCAAACGCGGCTGCGGTCGGGACGATGCTCGACAAACTCGGCGGCAGCGGCAACCCGGACATCAACGATCTGCAGGTCCGCCTCGGCAAGGAAATGACGGCGCAGGGCGTCGAAGACATCCTCAAGAAACTGCACCCGGACCCGACCGGCGCGTCGATCAGCTCCATCAGCAGCGTCGGCACGACGACCAGCACGGTCACCAGCGGTCGTCTCGATACGGTTCGCGCGGGCGACACCAACTCGGGTGTTTCCTCGGGTGATGGCGATCTCGGCCAGCATGTCTGGATGCAGGCTTTCGGCGCTTCGGCGGATCAGAGCCGTCGCGACGGCGTGGCCGGCTATGATGCCGACAGCTATGGTTTCATCGCCGGTATCGACACGGATGTCACCGACAGCCTGCTGCTCGGTATCGCCTTGTCCTATGCCGACACCGATGCGGACAGCCATGACGCCAACCGCACCGATACGACGATGGACAGCTATCAGGTCTCCGTCTACGCGGATCAGGATCTGGGGGATGAATTCTTCCTCACCGGTCAGCTCTCCTATATGTACAGCGATATCGAAACCGTCCGTCACAATGTCGGTGGCATTGTCGGCAACACGGCCCGCGCGGACTTTGGCGCGGATCAATATTCCGCACGCGCCGAACTGGGCCGCCCGATCGATGTCGGCAGCGGTATCAGCCTGACGCCGTCGGGTCTCGTGAACTACAGCTATATCGATGTCGAGGACTACACCGAACGCGGTGCGGGCGGTCTGTCGCTGCGCAATGTCGATACGGATGAAATGCAGATCCTCGAATTCGGTCTGAACCTCAAGGCGGAAGCTTCGCTGAACGATGGTGCGGGCGGTTCGCTCAAGCCGAACGTGCATGGCGGTATCCGTCATGACGTCATCGGCGATGACGTGGCCACGACCGGTTCCCTTGCCGGCGGCGGCGCTGCCTTCAAGACCGAAGGTTTCGACGCTGCGCAGACCACCGGGAATATCGGTGCCGGTCTGAAATGGGAAACCGCTGACGGCTTCGATTTCTCCGCGAACTATGACTATGAGTACAAGTCGGACTACGACGCGCACTCCGGTTATGTCCGCGCCGGATACAAATTCTAATCCACTTCCTCGGATTGCAAAAAAACCCGGCTTTTGCCGGGTTTTTTCTTGTTTGGACGTATGGTTTTACGCGGCTTTTCGCTCGGCGTGGAAACGGTCAAAGATATCTTTGACGGTCTTTTTTTCTTCGTTGTCTCGCGCGTCAACGGCGATCAGGACATTGCCGCCGCGAATTTCCTTTTCAAAAAATTTCGCTTCATGTTCGGGAATGCCCGCGCCGACCAGACCGCCGATCAGGCCGCCCGCCGTGGCGCCCGCGCCAAGACCGGCGAGGGCTGTTACGATCGTGCCGGTAACGATCAGGTTGAGGCCCGGGATCGCGATCGCGCCTGCGCCCGCGACAAGGCCGGCAATCGCGCCCAGCACGCCGCCCAGGCCCGCGCCCGTTGCGACGCCTTCCTCGGCTTTCGTGCCTTCGTGGAATTTGAAATGCTTGCCGCGCGCTTCGTCGGTCATCACGACGCTGATCTGGTTCGACGTGATGCCCGCCGATTCCAGCGCGTTGATGGCCTGCGATGCGGCGGGATAATCTCTGAAAATGGCTGATACGATGGTCATGTCTATCTCCTTTGGATGTATGGGTCTTGTCTGGCCAACGGAGTCTCGCCCGCTAAGTTCCTTGAAAAGGCGGGAGTTGCCGGAAACCCGGCGCTTCGCTATGGTCGGCGCATGGCAAAACCTCTCGCACTGACCATGGGCGAACCGGCCGGGATCGGGCCGGAAATCACGCTGGCCGCGTATCGCGCGGCGGGCGGGAAGGGCACGCCGTTTTTTGTCATCGGCGACCCGTCGCTCTATCCGGGCTGCGCCGAAATCGATGCGCCCGAAGACGCCGCCGCGGTGTTCGCCCGTCATCTGCCCGTGATGAAACTCAAACTGGCAACGGCGGCGCAGCCGGGCGCGCTCAACGCCGGAAATTCCCCCGCGGTGATTGAAAGCATCGAGCGCGCCGTCGCCTTCGCGAAAGACGGGCGTGTCGGCGGCGTCGTCACCAACCCCATTCACAAAGCCATCCTGAAAGACGCAGGCTTTGCCCATCCCGGCCACACCGAATTCATCGCGCACCTGTGCGGCGGCGTCACGCCGGTGATGATGCTCGCGGCGCGTGATTTGCGGGTCGTGCCGCTGACGGTGCATATCGCGCTCAAGGACGTGCCCGCCGCGATCACGCCGTCCTTGATCATGGAAAAAGCGCGCATCGCGCACGCCGCGCTTCAAAAGGATTTCGGTCTTGAAAATCCGCGTCTCGCGCTCGCGGGCCTCAACCCGCATGCGGGTGAGGGCGGTGCTTTCGGCCGCGAGGATATCGATGTGATGAAACCCGCCATCGAAACGCTGCGCGGCGAGGGCATCGACATCACCGGCCCGCATTCCGCCGACACGCTGTTTCATGAAGAAGCCCGCGCGCGGTACGACGTCGCGCTGTGCGGCTATCACGATCAGGCGCTGATCCCCCTCAAGACGCTCGATTTCCACGGCGGCGTCAACGTCACGCTGGGCCTGCCGATTGTCCGCACCTCGCCGGATCACGGCACCGCGCTCGATATCGCGGGCAGGGGGCTGGCGCGGCCTGATTCCCTGATCGCCGCGGTGCGCATGGCGGCTGAAATGGCCGGAAAACGGGCGGCGTAACTTTCCGCTTTCCTTGGCCGGGCATTAAGGCTATAAACCCTTTATTCCCCTTCATCACAGAATTTCCAAAGGCCCCGGGCCTCTACGAACCTGTGTCGCGAAGGGACCAAACGGATAAAAGCAAAGGTTTGAAAACAATGGCTAAGAGCGGCCCGTTAGAATTTTTCCGCCAGGTGAAATCCGAAGCGCAGAAGGTCACATGGCCCACGCGCAAGGAGACGACCGCGAGCACGATTGCCGTGTTCATCATGGTCATCATCGCCTCGTTGTTCCTGTTCTTCGCGGATCAGGTCCTGGCCTTTGCGGTGAATCTGGTTCTGGGTCTGGGCAGCTAATATAAAGAAAGAGACGCACGATGGCACAACGCTGGTACGTACTGCACGTTTATTCGGGCTTTGAAAACAAGGTCGCGGAAACGATCAAGGATAAGGCCGAGAAAAAAGGCCTCGGTGACAAGGTCGCCGACATCATGGTTCCGACGGAGGAAGTCGTCGAAGTCAAACGCGGTCAGAAAGTGAACGCGGAACGCAAATTCTTCCCGGGCTATGTTCTCGCGAAACTCGACATGACGGACGATGTCTGGCACATGATCAAGGACACGCCGAAAGTCACGGGCTTCCTCGGCGCGGGCAACAAACCCTCGCCGATCACGGAAAAAGAAGCCGAGCGCCTGCTGAAACAGATTCAGGAAGGCGTCGAGCGTCCGCGCCCGTCCGTCACCTTCGACATCGGCGAAGAGGTCAAGGTCTCCGACGGTCCGTTCGCCTCCTTCACCGGGATGGTCGAAGAGATCGACGAAGAGAAAGCCCGCCTCAAAGTATCGGTATCGATCTTCGGCCGCGCGACCCCGGTCGAACTGGAATACAGCCAGGTCGAAAAGGTCTAGTAATTTTACATATTAATTGACGAAGCGCGGCGCTTGTGATAGCGTCGCGCTTTGCTTTTACCATCCCGGGAAAGGGGCGGGTCCGGTGAAAACACTGTAAACCCGCGCAGAATCAGTGGTATGATATGCACATAGCCGGTAACGGCCATGCATCTGCCGCATATGCCCCGCCTTTTATATTTGATCACACATGTATATTAGTCGCCCGAGTAACAAAACGAACTTTCTGCGCGCCGCGGATATCACAGATCCGGGGCTGGTTCCGGCAGCGCCCGCGGGCCCGGTTAAAAACGAAATCGTCTCCATCGGCAAAAGCTTCTCCCGTCATCTCATGGAAAAAGGCCATATTTCCATGACGGATTACGCCCGGCTCGAAGCCGACACGCTGCGTTTCGGCGGCTACCGCCGGATTGACGGTATCCAGCGCTATCACCACACGCCGAAATAATATAATTTTCCCGGCGTCCCGGCGTCCCGGCGTCCCGGCGTTCAAAATCTCCCCCTCAGGGCCGGTTTTTCTTGACAAATACAGGAATTAATTCCTATAATCCGGGATGACAAACATCCCCGACATACCCTCCGCGCCCGCTCTTCCGACCCGTCCGCCCACGCTGGCCGACCGGCTGGTGGCGGCGCTCAATCCCTTGCTCGATCACACCCCGGACACCGACACGGTCGCCGCGCTCGAGGAACAGGCCCTGATGCTCGACATCGCCTTTCGCCGCCTGCTCAGCGAGGCCGATGGCCGCTATCTTGAAAGCGGGCGTCCCTATTGTATCCCGTCGCGCTATATCATGGCCCTGCGCGCCCAGAACCAGTACCGCTGCACGGTCAAGGCGCTGGCCGATCTGCGTAAACGCGACGAACGAACTGAAGGATCCGGATAACCCTGCCGTATCAAGGCGCTATGCCGGGCTTTCCCGGCGGGGCGGGGGACGGGCGAAATCCCTTGCAAAACCGCGCCTTTCCCCCTATAAACCGGCCTCATCAAGGATTGTGGGAGGTACCCCCATCCCTAAAGACCATTGGGGAGCCGTACCACAGACTTGTTTTTGAAACCTTTTCATTCACTCGACACGCCGCGCGGCGGCGGGGTTGCAGCGGATGAAAAACTAAAAACGAGGATATAATGGCTAAGGAAATCACAGGTTATATCAACCTGATCATTCCGGCTGGTGCGGCAAACCCGT
>CAYPCP010000056.1:0-12314 GCA_964409255.1 uncultured Pseudobdellovibrionaceae bacterium | reverse complement strand
AACGCTAACAAACTGTGTGGGGATACAAAATGTTGGTAAGTCTTCTGATGATCGCCTTGTCCGTAAACGGTGGCCTGTACCTGGGCACGATTGCCTGGTCCGCCTATAAAACCGCCGAAGCCGGTAAAATCGTTGAAATCTTCGAAAAGGTCCGCCCTTTCCCGATGGTTTAAACAAGGACCCCTCCCGCAAGAGGGGCTGCGACGAACCCGAAATAAAAATGAGAGAAAAATAAAACCGCCCGGGACGTGTGTGCCGGGCGGTTTTATTTTGGCCAGAAGACCTGTAAGCCGGGTTCTGTCCCCTTGCGGGGGATGGCTATTCATCTGGGACCGTTGTTACCAACGGCCTCTAGCAACCTACCCGGGCCGCAAGCGGGAAAATATCGCCATGCGCGGCCCCTATTTGGTCTTGCTTCCGGCGGGGTTTGCCGTGCCGTCCGTGTCACCACGTCCGCGGTGCGCTCTTACCGCACCCTTTCACCCTTACCTGTGCTGATCTCACGTGTGGACCAGCCATCGGCGGTTTGCTCTCTGCTGCACTGTCCGTCAGGTCGCCCTGCCCGGGAATTACCCGGCACCGTCTTTTCCGTGAAGCCCGGACTTTCCTCCCCCGTTGCCGGGAGCAGCCATCCGGTCTTCTGGCCGGGGAGCGTTGTATCACACAAAAGGCTTGGAAATCAATGAAACCGGGGCGGCCGGGATCAGGAGGTGGCCGGCCAGCAGGGCGTAAAGCCGGGTCCGGCAGAGGGAGGTTTCGACCCCCGGCTGCCCGCCTGCGAACACTTCGGGCACGAAGTGGCGTTGAAAGGCGGTCAGCTTGTCGCGGAATTTAACCCGCTCGTCATACCCGAAATCGTGGAGCGCCCGCTCCATGATCAGCCCGGCGGCCTTGACGGCATCCTCGTCGGACGGGCTGGGCCAGATGCCGATGCCGTGCGCCGCCAGCGCCTGCCACGGGAACAGTTCGCCCGGGTCTTCCTTGCGCGCGGGCGCAATGTCGGAATGGCCGAGGACATTTTCTTCATCGATATCATGGCGTTGCATGATCTGTTTGCAAAGCTTGATGACGGACTGGATCTGCGCATCCGGGAACGGGCGGTAGCCCCATTCATGCCCCGGGTTCACGATTTCAATACCGACGGACAGGCTGTTGAGATCGCTTTGATCCTGCCAGAAGGAAGCGCCCGCGTGCCACGCGCGTTTGGATTCATCGACATGACGGTAGACCGTGCCGTCTTCGTCGACGGTGTAATGCGCGCTGACTTTGCTGTCGGGATCGGTCAGGCGTGCCAGCGCGTCTTCCGCCGACGGCATGCCCGTGTAATGCAGCACGATGTAGCCGACATACCCGTCACCGGCACGTTCATCGAAATTGGGCGAAGGACGCTCTATGATGCTCATGCAGCGTGTTTTTCTTCGGTCACGAACGTCATCATGATAACGCCGACCAGCCAGAAGAGAATGATCGACATCATCCCGGCCTGCTGGCTTTCAAAAACGCTGGTGGCGAAACCATAAGCAAGCGGCCCCAGGAACGTCACCGACTTTCCGGTGAAGGCGTAAAGGCCATATGTCTGGTTGACCATGCCCGGCGGTGCGAGGCGTCCGGCGAGCGTGCGGCTGGCGGCCTGCACCGGGCCGATGAAAATCCCCATGACACAGGCCAGCATCGTGAAGGTTGTCTTATCGGCGGTCAGCAGAACGGCCAGACCCGACAGGATCAGACCGCAGAGCGAAACGATGGCCGTCGTGCGCGAGCCGATCGCGTCGTCCATCCACGCAAAACCGAACGCGCCGAGACCGGCGGTGATGTTCAGGCCGATGGCGAAGATCAGGATTTCCTGAAAATCCATACCGAACTGCCCGGCGGCATAGACGCCGCCGACGGCGAACAGCGTGACAAGGCCGTCGCGGTAAAACGCAGACGCGACAAGGAACAAGGCGACGTTCTTATGCTGGCGGATCTGGTAGATCGAGCGCATAAGCTGCTTGCGCCCGGCGCGCAACGACTGGCTGAAGGTCAGCGGCGAGCGCTCGATATCTTTCGTATACAGGAACAGCGGGATCATGAAGATCGCAAACCAGACAGCGACCAGCGGGCCGCTGGCGCGGATGTTGGCGCTGTCCGCGCCGGAGATCGGCAGCAGCGGTTCCATGTCCCCCACCCCGACAAGACCGAAAAGCGTGATCGCCAGCGCCACCAGACCGCCGAGATAGCCCAGCCCCCACGCCCAGCCGGACACCCGGCCGATCATGTGCGGCGGCGCGATATGCGGCAGCATGGCGTTATAGAACACCTGCGCCAGTTCGAAACCGATATTGCCGATCACGACGCAGGCCAGAACGAAGACGATGTTGCCGGTCGCGTCGCCCGGCTCCGCCCACCAGAGCAGCGCCGAAGGGATGATACAGAGAATGGAGAGCCAGAAGATCCAGCGCTTGCGGTCGCCGGAATGGTCGGCAATAGCCCCCATCAGCGGCCCCAGCACCGCGATGAAAAGACCGGAGAAGCTGATCGCGTAGCTCCAGAGCGTCGAACCCAGCGTTTCATCGCCGACGATCCCGCGCGTGAAGAACACGCTGAAGATGAACGTGATGATGACCGTGCCGAACGCGGTGTTCGCCCAGTCGTAAAAGCACCAAGCAAGGACGGACTTGCCGCTGCCTTTCGGGTGGAGATCGGAGGGGATTGTATCGGTCATCGAAAAATCTAACTTCTTTATCGGGCTTTGGGTAAGATCCCAACCTTATACGCCCGATTGGACACATGAAACAGCTTTTTGTCTTGTTAATCATAATCTTGTCGCTCGGCGCTGTCATTTTGGTGCCGGGCGTATCGAAAGGAATGGACGTGGCGGACACCGTTAAAACCACCAAACCCGAAGGCTTTCCGACCCTGACGCTGGGCGGCGGGTGCTTCTGGTGCCTGGAAAGCGAATACCGCGCCCTGCCCGGCGTCCTGTTCACCCGGGTAGGCTATGCGGGCGGCCCTCTGGAAAACCCCGATTACCGGTCCGTCACCACCGGCCAGACCGGCCATGCCGAAGCCATCGAGGTCACCTTTGACCCCGCCATCATCCCGGCGAAAGAGGTTTTGCATTTCTTCCTGACCAAGGGGCACGACCCCACCACCCTCAACCGGCAGGGGGTCGATGAAGGCCCCCAATACCGCTCGGTGATCTTCTATACGACGCCGGCGGAAAAGACGCAGGCCGAGGAAGCCATCAAGGCCGCGCAATCATCGTGGAAAGATCCGATCGTGACGACGGTCGAGAAACTCGACCGTTTCTGGGAGGGCGAGGATTACCACCAGCAATATTACGAGAAATATCAGGAAGAGACCGGATCGAAACACATCCGCGTCCAGATCAAGGAAAAGAAGAAAGCGGCCAAGGCCCTTTCCGGACAATAAAAAAAGCCCCGGCGCGAACCGGGGCTTTTTGTTGTTTAGCCGAGAATGAGATCCGGCGCTGCCGCGATCCCGAGCACCTGTGGCGGATTTTCTGCCGGCGCGCGGATCGCGCCGAGGTCGAACGTGTCCGCTAGATCAAAGAAGATGCGGGATGTTTCTTCCGCTCCCAGCCCCAGCTCCGCAAGCTTGTCATGTGCCTGCGCGTACTCGCCGTGATTGATCGCGGTGAACGCCTGATAGAGACGGCCAATGTCCGTGTCATAGGGGATGAACTCCGTCGTGAAGATCCCGTGGGCGTCTACATCATTGTTGTAATCGCCATAGGACGTCCAGACGGCCCGATCGTTCTGCAGCGCGGACAGGACAAGACCGATATCGATCGTGTCGTGCTTGCTGAAGAAACCGAGGGCGTCGTCGAGGAGAGTCTGCTGGAGTTCCTGCATCGTCATGCGGGTGATGTCGGCGTTATTGCCGGTGATGGAGCGAACCTCGTCCCCTTCATTGGCGATAACCAGCGAGCCGGCCGAGGCGATGATCACGTTATGACCCGGATCGTTGGCCTCTGTCGTGCCCCAGCCGAAATTCTGACGGACGGTCACAAAGTCGGCTTTGTCGTCGGTGCTGGTAAAGCTGTTGTCGCCGCCGCCCAGCGAAACCCAGGCGCTGTAACCGTTGAGGAAAATATGATCGTCGCCGCCGGCAAGATCGATAATTTCCGGCCCCTGATCCGCGCGGATCATCAGGCTGTCGTTTTCATTGGTGAGCGTCAGGATGTCGATTTTCGCAGCAGCGCGATCGAAATCCCAACGGACTTGTCCATCCTGGACCAGAACGCTGAGATTTTGATTGATCTGCAGCGAGACGCCAGCCGCACGTTCCAAAGGAAGGTCCCGCTGAAACCAGCCGACCAGATTATCGTAGCCGATCTGGTAATCCAGCGCGACATGGTTGATGCCCGCGGTATCGGTCACGCCAAAAAAGTTGCGCGTCGATGCCATGGCATCTCCATTCAGAAGGCGGAACGGAAGCATCTGGGTTACATTTGCCCCGTCTATGGGTAAATCAAGAAAATCAGGAAATGGTGTACTCATTTTGTTACTCCTTTTAAGTTTTTAGTTCTGGTTAAGTTAGTCTACGCACGCAAAAGCGCCCCGACACCATGCCGGGGCGCTTTTGAATTTTTAAAAAACTAGAAGATTTCTGGCGTATACGCCGTGTTATACCCAGTCGTATGGATGTCTTCTTCCGGATAGCCGAACTGTTCATAGGTCGCGTAGGCCGTGCAGTTGCCCATCGGGATCGGGTCCAGCGCCGTTTCAATGACATCCCCGTTGCCGAAGCCCGTTACGGGTAGCGGAACGCCCAGCTTGTGGCCTTCGGTCTGATCAAAGGTGCCAGCCATCGCGCGCAGCAGCGGGAAGGCTTCTTCGTAGCTGTCGAGGCCGAGATCCGCGAGCTGTTCCAGAGCCCCTGGAATGTCTTCGTTGTTTACGAGTCTGAAGGCATTCATCAGTTTGCTGAAATCAGAGTCCATCGGGATAAGCACACCAGACGGGCTGGTGATGCCGACAATGCCGTTTTCGTCATACGCAAAGTTCGGGAACAGCGGCAGGAGGATTTCCTGTGCCGCGGCCAGAAGCAGACCGGCATCGATCTTGCTCTCGGAACCACCATACGGGCTCAGCGTGCTGTGATCGCGCAGGAAGCCCAGCGGATCGTTGATGAAGGCTTCGCCGAATTCTGCAATCGACATGACCTTAATATCGTCCATGTTACCCGTCGCCGAAATTACCGTGTCATTCGGACCGGCAATAACCAGCGAACCCGCGGAAGCGATAATGGTATCGGCATCGCTGTTCACGGTGAACGGCCTGTCCTGGGCGATCACCAGATCGGCCACTTTGTCATGGCTCAGGAATGTATCGTTGCCACCGCCGAGGATCGTCAGGCGCTGGTCGCTGAAAACACCGATCGGGCTGTCAGGCGTGTGGTTGTCGATCACGAGGTCGTTGCCGTCGCCCGTGGACAGAACTTCCGGGCCTTTGTTCGTGGCGAGGATAAAGGTGTCGTTTTTATCGGTGCCGATGAGAATATCGATTTCTTTCAACGTCGCGCCCGAGGTGATGCCGATCTTGCCGCCCTGAAGGCTCAGCGCCACATCTTCGAGACCGATAAAGGTTACGGCCGGCGCATCGTGCAAGGCGTACTCAAACGGCGCTTTCTCGTTACGGATGTTGTAATCGAAGGTCAGGACGTTGATCTGGCCGACGTCGCGCGCCGCGTTGAAACCAAAGCCCAGATCGACGGCGTCCCTGTTGAAGTACGCAACCGTGCTCTGGAAGGCGTTGATGACTTTGCCGTCTTTATAAATGTCAAAATATCCAACCGGGGGTGAGCTCATTTTTTAGTCCCTTTCTTTACTTGCTACTGCGCAAGCCTAAATCTTTATCAGAGGGCGCAGGGCGCGGTTTAATGATTAGAATGGGCGACTTTATGCGCCCTTATGAAAAATAAGTCAATAGCAATTTCTTTGCTTTTTGAGGGGGGTTCCGATACAAACCGCAGATATGAGCCAACTCGCGTATACCGATGAAGTCGCCCGGGCTACGGCCCCGGTCTATAACATGCTGAAAGATCAGTATGAAGAAACCCATTGGCAGACTCTCGCCCCCTATATTCACGAAATTAACCGCCTCAAAAAAGAGAAGAACGCGGTTATATTAGCGCATAATTATATGACGCCGGACATCTTCCACGGCGTGGCCGACATCGTGGGCGACTCCCTCGCCCTTGCCCGCGCCGCCGCCAAAACGGATGCCGATATCATCGTTCAGTGCGGCGTGCATTTCATGGCGGAAACGTCGAAGGTGCTGTGCATGAACAAAAAGGTTTTGATGCCGGACATGAAGGCTGGCTGTTCGCTTGCCGAAGGCATCACCGCCGCCGACATGCGTTTGCTGCGTGAAAAATATCCGGGCGTGCCGATCATCACGTATGTGAACACGTCCGCTGAAGTCAAAGCGGAAAGCGATGTGTGCTGCACCTCCGGCAACGCGGTGAAGATCGTCAACGCGATGAAAGAAGACACCGTCCTGATGGTGCCGGACAAATACCTTGCCGCGTACACCCAGACGCAGACGAAAAAGAAAGTGCTGACCTGGGGCGCAAGCTGCATGGTTCATGAACGCTTCACGCCGGAAGAAATCGCCGCGTACCGCGTGCGTTATCCGGGCGTTGTCGTCCTCGCCCACCCGGAATGCCCGCCGGAGGTTCTGGCCGCCGCGGATTACACCGGCTCCACCCAGCAGATGATCGAATATGTCGACGGCGAAAAACCGGCGCGTGTCGTGCTCATCACCGAATGCTCGATGAGCGATAACATCGCCGCGGCAAACCCGGGCATGGAACTGGTGCGCCCGTGCCAGCTCTGCCCGCACATGAAAAAAATCACGCTGCCCAAAATTCTTAAAACGCTTCAGGACGAAGGCCCGGAAGTGACCGTGGACCCGGCTATCGCTGCACGCGCCAAGCTGGCCGTGGACAGAATGCTGGAAATGAGCGCATAATCGGCCATGGCCGACTTTTCCCTTTCACCGCTGGTACTGGAGCCGATCGTTAAAAACGCGTTGCTCGAAGACATGGGCTATCGCGGCGACATCACATCCGAAAGCATCATTCCACCGTCCAGGAAAGCACGCGCCGTCATGCGCGCGCGCAAGGGCGGTGTGGTATCGGGTATCGACGCCGCGCTGATCGCGTTCCGGCTGACGGACCCTGCGCTTAAAATCGATGCGATCGCCGAAGGAACGGTGATTGAATCCGGACAGACGATCCTCAGCGTCGAGGGCAGCGCCCGCGCCATTTTAATGGCCGAACGCGTCGCGCTTAATTTCGTTCAGCGCATGAGCGGCGTTGCCACCGCCACGCAAGGCATGGTCATCGCCGTCAAGGGCACGAAAGCGCGCATCTGCTGCACGCGGAAAACAACGCCCGGCCTGCGCGTCCTTGAAAAACAGGCCGTGCGTTCGGGCGGCGGCGTCAACCACCGTTTCGGCCTTGATGACGGCATCCTGATCAAAGACAACCATATCGCCGTCGCCGGTTCGATCCGCGACGCCGTGGAGCGCGTGCGCCGCCGCAGCGGCCACATGGTCCGCGTGGAAGTGGAAGTCGATACGCTCGACCAACTGAAAGAAGCGCTGGCGCAGAAAATCGAAGCCGTGCTGCTCGACAATATGGATGTGCCGACATTGAAAAAGGCCGTTGCGCTGGTAAACGGCCAGTGCGTGACCGAAGCGTCCGGCAATATCAATGCCGACACGGTGCGCGGCGTCGCCGAAACCGGCATCGACCTGATCTCCATCGGCGCCCTGACGCACAGCGCGCGGGCGCTGGATATCGGCCTCGACATCGATGTCTGATACGGTTCTGACCGTCAAACTCACCCCCAACGCGGCAAAGAACGAGATTCAGGGCTGGGCCGACGGCCCGGATGGTAAACCCATTCTTAAGGTCCGGGTCACGGCGGTGCCGGAAAAAGGCAAAGCCAACGATGCCCTCACCGCCCTGTTGTCGAAAACATGGCGCATCCCCGCATCCTCTATTATAATTGTCAGGGGCATCACGGACAGGATCAAAACGCTCCGGATCGACGCCGATATATCGGCTTTTACAGAGGGGAAAATCTGATCATGCATTTTAGCGGCCTGCTTGCTTTCGGCGCTGTCATCTTTCTGGCCACCGGCACCCCCGCGCGGGCCGAAGCGCTGAGCGAGGCGCGCATCAAGGCCTTCTTCGATGAAAGCATTGCGCTGATGCAGGCCGGAAATACCGCCACGGACGAACAGGTGGAAAAATTTTTCGACGACCATGTCGCGCGCAAGGCGATGTTCAAAAGCACGATCATGTACGACATCCCCGGCTATCCGCCGCAGATGCGGAATGTGGCGCTGAACAAAACCGACTACATCAAGAACATCCTCGACGGCCGCCGCACGATGAAGGATTTTTCATCGTCGGTTACCCTGAAAAAAGCGGATATCAAGGGCGATACGGCAACCGTTAAAACCGACGGCACCGAAAGCGGCAGCGCGCCGATGGAAGGCGCTGAAAATCTGGTCCCGTTCGAAGGCCGGTCGTCGTGCAACCAGATCATAAAAGACGACGGCGGGACCGTTGTTCTGGTCTCCGCCGCCTGCGAAACGATTATTACCTTTAAGGAATAGTCCTACAGATACAGGAACGCGATATGCACCAGCGCGAAGATGTAGTACCCGCCGAGCTGGTACGACGTGTCGATCGCGGCCGCTTCAAACGGATAGCCCGTATACAGCGCGCCCATCAGCGTCGGCGGCATGGAGAACGCCACCCACAGCAGGCATGACAGGCAGAAGTAACCGGCCGCGTTGTCGATGCCGAGGAAATACGCCAGGAACGAATAAAAACAGGCGGCCAGCACCCAGAGGAAAAAGTTGGCAACGTACGGCAGCGGCGATTTCGCGGCGATCGCAGTCTGGCCGCGCACTTCAAGCCAGCGTTTCCCCATAACCTTCGGATGATACCAGACAAGGCCCAGCAGGAAGGCCAGGACGCCGGAGAGCAGAAACGCGAAGAAATTGATTTCAATATTGAGCATGTCGACCCCTTACATCAAAAATCCTTCATCAGGATACGGCCTGTGGCTGGGCGTGGCTATACACTGTCAAGATAAAGCAAAAATAATCCCCATGGTTTGGCCATGGGGATTATCGAATAACTTGAAAAACGGGCGAATTAGGCCTGACGCTCGACCATCAGTTTCTTGATCTCGGCGATGGATTTCGCCGGGTTTAGCCCTTTCGGGCACGCGCTGGTGCAGTTCATGATCGTGTGGCAACGATAGAGGCGGAACGGATCTTCGAGCTGATCCAGACGTTCGCCTTTGGCTTCGTCGCGTGAATCGGTAATCCAGCGCCACGCATTCAGCAGGATGGCCGGCCCGAGGAATTTATCCCCGTTCCACCAATAGCTGGGGCAGGATGTCGAGCAGCAGAAACACAGGATGCAGGCCGCCGGGCCATGACCGTCTTCGCCGTTGAGTTTGTCGGCATCCGCGGGGCTTTGCAGGCGTTCGCGCGTCGGCGCCGCGGTATCGGTTTTCATCCAAGGTTCAACAGAAGCGTATTGCGCGTAGACCATGTTGAGGTCGGGTACGAGATCCTTTACCACCGGCATGTGCGGCAGCGGCGTGACATTGACCTTGCCGCATACTTCGTCGATGGGCTTCAGGCAGGCCAGCGTGTTGCGGCCATCGATATTCATCGCGCAGGAACCGCAAATCCCTTCGCGGCAGGAACGGCGGAAGGTGACGGTGCTGTCGACTTCGTTCTTGATATAGATCAGCGCGTCGAGAACCATCGGCCCGCAATCGTCGAGATTGATCGTGTATTCATCCATGCGCGGATTTTCGCCGGAGTCCGGATCATAGCGGTAGATGCCGAACGTTCTTTTACGCTTGGCGCCTTTGCCGGCGACGTCGATCTTGCGGCCTTTTTTGACCTTGGAATTTTTGGGGAGCGTGAATTCTGCCATGGTTTTGAATCAGTTGATCTTTCTGGCAGTAAGAATAGTCCCCCGGAACGCCGCTGAAAAGCAAAAAATCTACACGCCGGGCGACGGGCGCATGTCGGTCGGCGGCTGGGTCGGCAGCGGGGCGATATCTTCGTCGGCCCGGCGGACACGATCGCGGACGTCCCCGTTATCCGGGGCTTCCACAACAACCTCTGGCACGCCCTGTTCCGGGCGAGGCGGCTCATAAAAGCCCAGGCTGAGAAGACCGACGACCTCGTCAAATTCACGCGACCAGACGTTAATCCGCGACGTGTCAGCCCCCGGCGTTGGCCCGTAAGCATCGGCGGATTCGGAGACGGAAGTGAAAATCGGCGTTTCAACGGGTTGCCTGTCGGCGGAACCGCCCGACAGATCCGACACGCTCTGCGCGTATTCCACCGTGTCAGGCGTGCTCTCGATCACCATTTCGCGGCCCGCTTCGAAGGCTTCGGCGGGATCGGGCATGTAAGTCGTCGTTTCAAACTGGCGGATGAGATTGTCGTGAATCCGCATATAGATGATTTCCGAACGGCGGCGGTGATAGGCGTTGTCGCGCTCACGCCCGCTCGCGTCGCCCTTTCCCTCGTCCTCGTCCGGCTCGGCATCTTCTTCAGCATCATGGGCGCGCACCGACACCATGACGTGAAAAACACCATCATCGTCCTTGATCGCCGACATGATCGAAAAATCGAAATGATCGGCGGGTCCGGATACCGACGCGGCTTGCGCCATGGCATTGGCCATGGCGGCGGGCAGAGAATCCGAAGATGTGCCTTCAACGCTGAATGTTTTCATGATGCGCCCTTCTTTCGGGGCACAAACGCATGACGGACCGGGAGGTTCCCCCTGCTAGTAAACGCGCGCTTTGGGCGGGACGGCTTCGACGTCGCTGGTCAGGGTGTGCAGGATAACCGGGCGGTAATCGGTTTTGGTTTTACCGTTTTCGTCCACCCACATCACCGTGTGTTTGAGCCAGTTTTTATCGTCACGATCCGCGAAATCTTCACGGGCGTGCGCGCCGCGCGATTCCTGACGGTTGGCGGCGCCGTGCATCGTCACTACGGCTTGACCCAGCAGGTTATCGAGTTCGAGCGTTTCGACGAGATCGGTATTGAACACCAGCGAACGGTCCGTCAGCCCCAGATCGGCTTTGCCGGCGAACGCCTTGTCGATAAGGATTTTCCCTTCGCTGAGCGTTTCGCCCGTGCGGAATACGGCGGCATGGTTTTGCATCGTGCGCTGCATTTCATCGCGCAGGTGTGCGGTGCGCGTGCCGCCCGACGCGTTGCGGAAATGATCCAGACGCGCGAGCGCCTTATCACCCTTGTCGCCTTTGAGCGTTTTGTGCGGGGAACCCGGATATACCGTTTCAGCGCAGCGCAGCGCGGCAGCGCGGCCGAACACGACGAGATCGAGGAGCGAGTTGGACCCCAGACGGTTCGCGCCATGCACGGAAACGCAGGCCGCCTCGCCGATCGCCATCAAGCCCGGCACGACGCGGTTGGGATCGGTGGACGTCGGGCTGAGCACTTCGCAACGGAAGTTGGTCGGGATACCGCCCATATTGTAATGCACGGTCGGCAGGACCGGGATCGGTTCTTTCGTCACATCGACGCCCGCAAAAATGCGTGCGGATTCCGCAATACCCGGCAGACGGTGATGAATAATCTCCGGCGCGAGGTGCATGAGGTTGAGGTGGATGTGATCCTTATTTTTACCGACGCCGCGGCCTTCGCGGATTTCAACCGTCATCGAACGCGATACGACGTCGCGCGACGCAAGATCTTTCGCAGACGGCGCGTAACGTTCCATGAAACGCTCGCCTTCGGAGTTGGTGAGATAACCGCCCTCCCCGCGCACGCCTTCGGTGATCAGACAGCCCGCACCGTAAATGCCGGTCGGGTGGAATTGCACGAACTCCATGTCCTGCAGCGGCAGGCCCGCGCGCAGCACCATGCCCCCGCCATCGCCCGTGCAGGTATGCGCCGAGGTGCAGGAGAAATAAGCGCGGCCATAACCGCCGGTCGCCAGAATGGTCTGATGCGCGCGGAAACGGTGGATCGTACCATCGTCGAGGTTCCACGCCATGACGCCAAGGCATTCGCCTTCATCGCCCATGATCAGATCGAGCGCGAAATATTCGATAAAGAATTCGGCGCGGTGTTTGAGCGCCTGTTGATACAGCGTAAGATTGAACCATGTTGAATCAAGGCCGCAATAACTTGTGCTAAACAGGCCCAACGCCAGCGACGTTCGTCCGCCCGGTGCGGAATAAGGGGCGATCGCGGCTGCACCCTAAGCGATAGAGCTAC
>CAYPCP010000055.1:0-12383 GCA_964409255.1 uncultured Pseudobdellovibrionaceae bacterium | reverse complement strand
GTTGGTCGATACCGATTGTCCAGGCGGATTGCTCTTCAGGCAGGACAGGCATGGTAACGCCATCCGCGCCATCGACGGAAGCGCGCCAGCCTTTCATGCTATCGAAGGCCTGTCCCCATGCGGGGTTATTGTCCTGCGTCTTATCGACAGCGACGGCATTCCATACCGGTCCCACGCCTTTCTGGTTAAGGTCGAAGCCGATTTTGTCGCTGGCCTGCTTGAGGACGGATTTTGCCAGAACGGCATACCCTTTCAATTCCTGGATTTGCGCGTTCTGGCCGCGAATGTAGTGATGCAGATTGGCGATCTGGGATTGCCGGGTTTTATTATTCGCGTTCGCGATAGAAAGCTCCGTATCTTTCTGAACGATCTTGCCTTCCAGCTCTTTAATCCGTTGTCTGGCCATATGGAGATTGCCGGTTGTGATCTTCAGGTTCACTTCGTCCTGAAACCCGCGCAGGAAAATTCTGTGCATGGCGGCGGCGTTTTGGCCGTAATGGAAGGACAGCATGAGAAAGGCGGCCTGTTTGACAGCGGTATCAAACTCTGCGGCCGATTTTTTATCGCCTTCGCTTACTTTGATTTTTTTCAACGATGGCGGGGCAACCGCGCCCTGCAATCTTGACCAGTCGCCGGCATATTGAATCGTGCACAGGCCGTTTTTAAGAACCGTGACCTGCACGCTCGGGCGGTTGTCTTTCTCGCTGATGATGCCGACGGAAACGTCCTGCGCCAGTTCCCCTTTTTTGACAGGTGTCAGGATATAAAAGGCGCCTTGCGTCAACGGGTTCTCGCGCCGCGCGATAAAGCCGAACTTTTCATCATCCTTATTGGAAGGAGCATAATCGACAGCACCCCAGACGCCCGAGACCACAAAATTCAATGCTATTTGAAGAGGGGTCGGGGCCTGGGCGCTCATCGTTTTATTAACCTTTTATCCGGAAAGTATGGAATATAGTTACGTAAAATTAAAATGTCAAGGTTTCTATAATGCCTGCGATATGGTAGGCTCAGATCCTGCAAAACACCTTAAAAGCCGCACTGGCGGCTATTTTCCGGGGCGGGCCTATGAGCGCACATATCGACAATCCCACCGTATATCATGGCAGGCTGGAGCCTTTTTCCAATCAGGGTACGGAAGGCACCTGGTGGTGCCTCCATGATCCTGCCAAGCCGGGGTATGGCGGGCTGCACACCATTGAGTCCGGCGATCTTCTCACCGTGTTTTCAGATGCGGGACGCACCGGCATCCTCTGGGAAGGGGTAGTGGAATTCGACCATACGAGCCATCGCGCGCCACTGCCGCTGGCGCCCTCTATCCTCGTCCAACGTATTGACGGGGAAACCGTCCACGGCATACCGGCGGATATCGCGCCCGACAAATGGCAGGCGATGTTCAGGGAGCACAAGCCCTGTACGCTCGTCAGACCGTATAAAACGGAACCGCTCTAACGATCTTTTTCTTCGGCAAGGACATCCTTGCGCGAAAGCTTGCCTATCATCGTTTTGGGCAGCGGCTTGTCGCGGAATTCAATGCGCTTGGGCATTTCCATCGGGGATAATTTATCGGACAGGAATTCCTTGATGTCTTCCGCGGTCAGAACGCGATCATCCTTGCACTTGATCCACGCCTTGACGATTTCGCCGCGCTGCGCATCCGGCAGGCCGGCAACAATGCATTCCTCGACGGACGGGTGCAGATAGATCGCTTCTTCCACATTACGCGGATAGACGTTGTAACCGTTGGTGATGATCAGGTCCTTGATCCGATCGACGATAAAGAAATAACCGTCTTCATCCATGATCGCGACATCGCCCGTGTGCAGGCGGCCGCTGCGCAGCACCTGCGCCGTTTCGTCGTCACGGTTCCAGTAGCCTTTCATGACCTGCGGCCCGCGTGCGCAAAGCTCACCCCGTTCGCCCGGCTTCATGACCGTCGTTTTATCGTTCGGGTCGATGATTTCGATCATTGTCTGCGGAAACGGCAGGCCGATGGAGCCGGGCTTATTCAAACCGCCCGGCGGGTTGCAGCACAGCACCGGCGAACTTTCCGAAAGACCGTATCCTTCAACCAGGCTGCAACCTGTCGTTTCCTCAAAATTCTTCTTCACCTCAACCGGCAAGGGCGCGCCGCCGGACACGCAATAACGCAGCGATGTCAGGTTGAATTTTCTGAGCTTCTTATGATTGTTGATCGCGTTGAAAATCGCAGGCACCGCCGGGAATACCGTCGGTTTCGTTTTGTGAATGAGCTTGAGCGTCGCATCCAGCTCGAAACGCGGCAACGCGATGATTTCCAGCGCGCGCACCACGGCCATATTCATCACGGCCGTCATGGCGAAAACGTGAAAAAACGGAATGACGCCGAGCATTTTATCGACGCCCGGTTTGCAGTCGTGAAACCACATGGCGGCCTGATGCGCGTTGGCCACGATATTCGCATGGGTCAGCATCGCCCCTTTGGGAATGCCGGTCGTCCCGCCCGTATACTGCAACAGCATGACATCGTTGACCGGGTCGATATCGACCGGCGCGGGCTTGTTATCTCCGGCGATCAGCTCATGGAACCATGACATGCGGGACGGGTGGGCGATCGTCGCGATGTCCCGGCCTTTGAGCAGTTTGAAAAGGATATTTTTGGGCGGTTTCAGCATATCGGTAAAACGGCAGACAACGATATGTTCCAGACGCGTTCCGTGGAGCATCTTGTGCATCTTGTCATAGAGCATTTTAAGATCGAGCGTGACCATGATATCGGTCTCGCTGTCTTCGATCATTTTTGACAATTCATGTTCGGCATATAACGGATTGAAATGAACCGCCGTGGCACCGGTATAGGCAATCGCGTAATAGGCGATCACAAAATACGGGCAATTGGGCAGGAAGATACCGATCTTCTTTCCCTTGGCCGCCCCCAGCTTTTGCAAAGCCGCCGCGAACTTAAGCGCTTTCTCATGAATGTCATTCCATGTTTCCTTATGACCGAGGAAATCGAAAGCGGGGCTGTCGCCGTAATCGGCCGCCGTTTTTTCAAGCATGGAAAAAACGGGACACGATGGTATCGGCGCATCCCAGCGTATGCCCGGCGGGTATGATTTTTCCCAAGAAAAAGAAGTCGGTGTGGAACTATTCATGCGCTCTATTCTTTATTGCTTTGACGCAAATGCCAAGAGCTGTTCATACGAACGCAATTTTCTATAACACTTGCGTTTTTTAAATAGCTGGCTTGAAAAACTTTTCTGGTGTTAAATATTATTAATGAGTGGTTGCAGCCATACGATACAGTATATGTTTCCACTCGCTGTTAGATTGTAAGGATATTTTGCTTTGTTGAATGCAGAGGCATTGATAGCCCAGTACCCTGAGCCGACGACCCCGCCGGTCCGTTCGCGTCTCAAGTGGTTCAACAGCACCAAAGGCTTCGGGTTTGTCGTGCCTGAGGAAGATCCCTGCGACGCGTTCATTCACATCACCACCCTGCAGCAGGCAGGCATTACAGAGCTTGGTGAAGGCGCGGTAATCAATTGTCATGTGGTCAAAGGCCCGAAAGGCGCGCTGGTGACCCATGTCGACGGTCTTATCGATGCCGGGGTAGCCCCCGCCCCAATTTCCTTTCGTACCGAGGACGAAGACGGAGAAGCCATCCTGGAAACCATGGAAGGCACCGTCAAATGGTATAAGCCGGATAAGGGCTTCGGTTTCATTATCCCGCAGGATGGCATGAAGGACGTATTCGTTCACAAAACCTGCCTGGAGAAACACAGCCTTTCCCTTCTCATCCCCGGCCAGCGCGTGAAAATGACGGTACGCAGCGTCGCCAAGGGACGGGAGGTCGTTCATTTCGATCTGCTCGATCCACAGCAATAATTTCTCCAGCCTTCCGCCGACAAAAAAGCCGCTCTTTCAAGCGGCTTGATTTTTATCAAGTGTAAGTTCGGAAAAAATCAGCCGTTCGAAGCGGACTTGATTTCGAATTCCTGCGGCGCCCCGGCTTCGTCGGCGTAGTCAGCCGCGTTCAGCGACTTGTTGCGCGTGACAACCTGATACGCGGCGCGAACATGGGTTTCGCAGTAAGGCAGGCCCGGAACGCTTTCGCATCCGCAAAACGAGAAATCAGCATCGCGCGGGTCACCGTTGGGCCAACGGCACATACGCGGCTCCAGATCGACCATTTTCACGCTGTTACCCTTGAACTCCGGCTGACGGACAGCGGCCTTTTTGACTTTCGGCGCTTCGGCGGCGGCAGACTTGCTCACCGGCTTCGTATTCTGCTGGATCGGGGACAGGCGAGAGGAAAGCTTCAGACGATGCGCCTTGCCGATAACGGCATTGCGCGTCACGCCATCACCCAGCGCCTTTGCGATTTCGGCGGCGGTTTTACCTTCGCCCCAAAGTTGTTTGAGAAGTGCAACGCGTTCTTCAGTCCAACTCATTAATCAAAGGCCTCCTGATGCCCCACGCATGCCGTTATTACGGCCAAAGGAATAAAACTCAGTGCTTTATGAAGTATGGTGACTGTATCAACGCGGTGACTCACGCGCCAGCGCAGGGAGAATCAAACCGTTTTTTATCCACACAAAAGGACATAGGGTTTGATTGACATAGGAACTTTACGCTTTGGGATCAAGGCCCCACAGCGTGAAATGCTCGGCCTTGTCCATCCAGTTTTCACGCACTTTGACGAACAATTTCAAGTGCACGCGGCCTTCCATGATCTCTTCGAGTTCAAGGCGCGCGGATTGTCCGACCTTGCCGATCATCGCGCCCGCTTCGCCGAGGATGATTTTTTTGTGCGCCTCGCGCGCGACGATAATCGCCTGATCGATCTTCGTGCTGCCGTCATCGAACTCTTCCCATGTTTCCGTTTCGACGGTCAGTTCATACGGAAGCTCCTGACGCAGCGCATGGAAAAGTTTTTCGCGCGTGATCTCCGCCGCCATCAAACGCATGGGCATATCCGTGATGTGATCTTCGGGATAAAGATACGGCCCTTCGGGAAGATTTTTGGCGAGATAACCCATCAATTCCTTGGTTCCGCGATCTTTCAGCGCCGAAATCATAAAGGTGGCATCGAACGGATAGGCACCGTTCATTTTCGCAGATAATTCAAGCAGGGCCGGCGGGCGCAAGCGGTCGATCTTGTTGAGGACGAGCGCGATCTTACGCCCCGCCCCCCCTTCGGCCAGGCGCCCGACGATCGCCCCCACATCTTTTGAGAAGCCCCGCGACGCATCGACGACAAGAAGCACAAGGTCGGCATCGGCCGTTCCGTCCCATGCGGCGGCGACCATCGCCTTCTCCAGTTTTCTTTTTTCATCGGCACGGAAAATTCCCGGCGTATCGACAAACACGATTTGCGTGGCATCCTGCATGACGATACCCATCACGCGTGTGCGTGTCGTCTGCACCTTTGGCGATACGATTGATACTTTCGCGCCGACAAGGTTGTTGACCAAAGTCGACTTGCCGGCATTCGGCGCGCCGATCACGGCAACAAACCCTGCGCGCGTATTCTGATCGTCCATCATGCTGTTTTTCCTTTCAGCGCCATCAGCATCGCGCGCGCCGCCGTCTTTTCCGCCTGACGGCGGGAAGAACCTTCGGCCTGCACCGGCGCAGCGCCCTGCACGCGCACTTCGATCGTAAAGACAGGCGCATGATCGGGGCCGGTCTGCGACACGATCACATAGTCGGGAAGCGGGAACGCACGGGCCTGCACCCATTCCTGAAGTTCGGTTTTCGGGTCTTGCGGCGCTTCATTCAGCGTATGGATATTATCGCCCCACAGGCGGAGAATAAGAGATTCCGCGGCTTCCAGCCCCCCATCGAGATAAACCGCGCCCAGCACGGCCTCCAGCGCGTCGGACAGGATGTTTTCATTATCCGCCCCGCCCGCGTCGCGTTCGGACGCCGCCATGATGACGTAATCGCCGAATTTATGCTGCGCGGCGATGGTGAACAACGTGCGACCCTGTACCAATGCTGAATGACGCTTGGCCAGACCGCCTTCGCTTTCCTTCATGAAGGTATCGAAAAGCGTATGCGCCATGACGAGGCCGAGAACCCGGTCACCCAGAAATTCCAGCCGTTCGTAATTATACGGATCACCCGTCGATGAATGGGTCAGCGCCCGTTCGAGAAGCAACCGGTCGCGAAAGCGATAACCGATTTTTTCTTCCAGCGACGTCAGCAGATCGTCCGCCATCACGCGGCCCCTATTCTTTTGCGCCGTCAGGACGGACCGGATTGATGCCGTCGAAAATCCGGCTGTAACGGATATCGAACGGCCAGCGCCAAGGTTTAAACAGGCTCGCGTCTTCGTCGACGGAGAAGAACAGGAAGTCCGCGCGGCCGACAATGTTTTCCAGCGGGACGAAACCGACCAGTTCCTGAACGCGGCTGTCCTGCGAATTGTCGCGGTTGTCGCCCATCATGAAATAATGACCGTCGGGCACGGTGTATTCAGGGGTATTGTCGAGCGGACCGCTGTCTGTTTCTTCATAAATACGGTGCATCGCGCCGCCGGGCAGGGTTTCGATATATTCCGTCATGCTGACTTCGGGCCCGAAACCTTTATCGACGCGCTTCATGCCGATGGATTCACGCTCCACCGTTTCACCGTTGATGCGCAGGCGGCCATTGACGACCTGCACGCGGTCGCCGGGAAGGCCGACAATGCGCTTGATGTAATCGACCGCCGTATTGGTCGGCAACTTGAAGACAGCAACGTCGCCGCGCAGCGGGGCGCTTTCAAACTGCCGCCCTTCAAAATCCGCGATACCGAATGGAAAAGAATATTTGGAATAGCCATAGGCCGGCTTGCTGACGAACAGATAATCGCCGATTTCCAGCGTCGGCATCATCGAGCCGGACGGGATATTGAACGGTTCGTAAAGGAATGTGCGGATTGTTAAAGCCAGCAGTACGGCGATAATCGCTGTCTTGAAAAATTCGCCCATTTCACTTTTTTCCTCAGGGATCGGCGTTTCGTCCAGATCCGCGTGCGGGCGGCTCGCCCTCAGGTTGTTCTTAGATGTCATCGTTACTCCGCTTCATGACGTTCCCAAGGGTTTTATACGAAGTGCGGTGGAATTGCCAGAAACTATGTGGTTTTATAGGCCGTTAACGAAGCGGGGATCATGCGGGGTTTTCTGAAAAACATGGCTGTTTTATTGGTTTCCGCCCTTGTCGCGCTCGCGGCGGCGGAAGGAATCTCGCGCCTCGTCTGGCCGATCCAGTACGGCCACAAAAGCTTCGACGCGGCGGGACAGGCCGTTTACCCGGGAACTGAAGACGGCGTCGCGCCCGGCATGGTCTATCGCCAGCAGACCCAGGAATTCGACATCCCCACGACGCATACGGCGCGCGGTTTTCGCGGGCCTGCGGGCGGCTTCATGGACGCGCCGAACCCGCACACACTGTTCGTCGGAGATTCCATGACCTATGGCATCGGCCTGACCGATGACCAGACCATTCCCTATCTCTACTGTCAGGCAAAAAAAATAACCTGCGCCAATCTGGGGCGCCCGGGCAGCGGCATGGCCATGGCGGCGCGCATTCTTGAGCGCCGGATCGTCCGCGAGGGATGGCGCCCGCAACACGTGAACGTTGTAATGAATGTCATGACATCGGCCCAGTTCGGCGGCAACGACATTACAGATGATTTACAGGAAGAAACCACTGCCGCGCCCGCTGCGGCGGCGCCTGAAAACAACGGGGAAAAGGATCTTTCCGCGCCGCGCTTTCGCGCCATCACCCGGGCCGATATTCTCGAGCATTCCAACCTTGCGCGGGTGGGTTATTACATCTTTGCGCCGGTGCTGCGCGGTGTTTTCAATCGCGATTTCGATCGCGATACGTTGACGCAGTCTCTTGCCGCGACCCGGAAGCATCTTCTCCGGATCGACGATCTGGCACGGCGTTACAATTTCGATTACACGGTTTATATCGTCCATCCGATGCAGGATTTGATGCGCGGCACGTGGGCAACGACATATGACGATATCGCCAGGATCGCGCCGGGCCGCGTCATCGACACGGCGCCCGCCCTTCTCGACAGTCGTGATCCGGTGGCATATTACTACCCGCTCGACGGGCATGTCCGGCCCGAAGGTGCCGAAAAAATCGCGGATTTCATGGTGAAAAACGATTAGACCGCTTCGATGATGACGAAGGCTTTGGCAATTGGCGGCTCATCCGTCAGGGTCAGATGAATAACCGCGGTTTTACCGTGAGGCGTCAGCTCTTCAAGCCTTCTTAACGCCCCGCCTGAAAGCTGTAAGGTTGGCTTGCCGGCGTAATCGTTGACCACGCCGATATCCTTCATAAAGACGCCGTGGGAGAAACCGGTTCCCAATGCCTTGGAGCAGGCCTCTTTCGCGGCAAATCGTTTGGCATAGGTGGCGACATGGGTGCCGCCGCCGCGCCGCGATTCCGCTTTGCGGCGTTCTTCGTCGGTAAAGCAGCGGTTGATGAAACGCTCCCCGAAACGCGCAAGCGTCTTTTCCATACGCGTGATATCGAGAAGATCGGAGCCGGTGCCGATGATCATTCCGGCTGCCCCGTCACCTGCTGCGCCTGCGCGTGGGCTTTTTCTTCCATGCGGCGTTTACGCGCGGCGCGCGCCCCTTTGACCATGTAATAAGACGGATAATAATAAAGCGGGAACGTCACGATCCCGACGAAATAGCCCCCCACCAGCGTCGGCATGAAAATCTTGGTCGCTTCGAGAGATTCTTCGGTGACCTCGTTCACTTCGACATGATGCACGAATTGGTCAAGGCCCAACGTCAGCAGGATAAATTTTCCGACATGATATGCGATCAGCATCAGAAACGGCGTGGTAATGAAATTCCCGAAAGCCGACCCGATGAAAGCGGCGATAAAGCTGGTGCGCGTCACCCACGAAAACAGCAGACATTGCAGCAGGTGCGTTCCAAAGGTCGGCGTCCATGATACGAGACAACCGAACGCAATCCCGGCGGCGATCGAATGGTCGCTGGCCGGAATACGGATGGAACGGAACTTGTAATATTCCAGAAGGCGCCGAAATCCCATCTCCGGCCATAGAAGGCCGCGGATTTTACCGCTCGTCGATAACGGATTTTTGCGTTTAAACAGCATGACGTTACTTATTTATAGCCCGGTTGGCCATCTGTCCACCGCAGGCAGGCATTTATTAACGCCCGCGTGCCCGATCGACCGAGGCCACTTCCGGCGTCGCGCGGAGCGCCGCGATAATATTGCTCAGATGTTTCGTGTCGTTCACATAAACGTCCAGAAGCATGTCCCAGAAATCGAGGCTGCGGTTCGTAATCTTGAGGTTCGTTATATTTCCGCCATTTTTCGCGATCACGGTGGACAGGTTCCCCAGCGCCCCGGCCTTGTTGGAAATCGTAACTTCCAGGCGGCCGACATGCGCTTCGGGTGAATCCGATCCATCGCCCCACGACACGTCAAGCCAGCGTTCCGGCGTGTCGGCGAAGGTTTCCAGCGTTTCGCAATCGATGGTGTGGATCGTCACACCCTTACCCGTCGTCACGATCCCGACAATGCGGTCGCCGGGCAACGGGTGACAACAACGCGCGAAATGCACCGCCATGCCGGGGATAAGCCCCTTGATCGGCAGCGGCTTGCCCGTATCGGGGCTGCGCGCCATGGCGATATTGTTTTTTTCTTCTTCCGGCGTCTTGGCGACTTCGGCCTTATGACCCGGGAAAATCGTGCGGAACACGTCGCGCGCGGCGAAATGACCCGACCCGATATTGGCGTAAATGTCGTCGGCGCTTTCAACCCGCATCTGCGGCACGATGCCGGCGACAGCCTTTTCCGTGAAGTCATAGCCTTCCTGCTGGAAGAGCTTTTTCAGCATCGCCTGACCCAGAACGATATATTCGGTGCGCTGCTGCGCACGAACGAAACGACGGATATGCGATTTGGCTTTCCCGGTGACGACGAAACGTTCCCATGTCGGGGACGGATTTTGCGTTTTCGCGGTGATGATTTCAACCTGATCGCCATTGCCGAGCTTCGTGTTCAGCGGCGCGATGCGGCCATTGATCTTGGAACCCACGCATTTATCGCCCACATCGGAGTGAATGGCATACGCGAAGTCCACGGGCGTCGATCCGGTCGGCAGTTCGATGAGGTCGCCTTTGGGCGAGAACACATAAACCTGATCCTGAAACAGTTCCAGTTTTGTGTTTTCAAGAAAATCTTCGGGGCGCTGTTCCTGTTCGAGAATTTCGAGCAGTTCACGCAGCCAGCGATACTTTTTGACGTCTTTCAGGTCGCTTTTATTCGTTCCCTCGCCCTGCTTGTACGACCAGTGCGCGGCAACCCCCAGATCGGCTTCCTCATGCATTTCATGGGTGCGGATCTGGATCTCGATGCGCTGGTTTTCGGGGCCGATCACCGTCGTGTGAACGGAACGGTACCCGTTCGGTTTGGGCGTGGAGATGAAGTCTTTGAAACGGCCGGGCACCGTCGGATATTCCGAATGGATAACGCCCAGCGCGTGATAACACTCGCCAATATCGCTGACGACAACGCGGAAAGCCATGATGTCAGACAATTGTTCGAATGCAACGTTCTTGCGCTGCATCTTTTTCCAGATGGAATAACGGGTTTTTTCACGACCTGTAATCTCAGCCGCAATGCCGTTGGCCTCCATCAGCTTTTTCAGCGTGGCAATGATATTTTTATCGATATTCGTGCCTTCTTTGCGAAGGAAAGACAGGCGGTTGGAAATACTTTCGCGCGCTTCTGGGTTCAGCGTGGAAAAACACAGGTCTTCCAGCTCTTCCTTGATTTTGTGGATACCGATACGTTCGGCGAGCGGCGCATAAATCTCGAGCGTCTCCAGCGCAATGCGGGCGCGTTTGTCGGGCCGCATCACATCGATCGTGCGCATGTTGTGCAACCGGTCGGCGAGTTTGACGAGCAGCACGCGAATGTCCTCGGACATCGCCAGAAGCAGTTTGCGGAAATTTTCCGCCTGTTTGCCCTGCGCCGTCTGGCTTTCGATTTTGGTCAGCTTGGAAACGCCGTTCACGAGATCGGCGACTTCCTGGCCGAATTTCTTTTTCAGATCGTCATAGGTCGCGGGCGTGTCCTCGAGCGTGTCATGCAGGATCGCCGTGACGATGGTCGCGGTGTCGAGGCCCATTTCGGCGAGAATGCCGGCGACCTCCAGCGGGTGGGTGTAATACGGCTCCCCCGACGCACGGGTCTGGCCTTCATGCATGGTCTTGGCGTACTGGGTCGCGTCATTGAGCTTGGTCGGCTCAATGGCGGGATTTTTCGTCCGGATATGGTCGAGCAGCTCGATTTCGGCAGCCATGCAGAATAAAACCTTTTTACCCTCATACTATCGGGGCAATTCGTTAAAAAAATATCACGGCCCGGACATAAAAGCACGGAAGAACAATAATATAGAGGGAAGGCAGGCAAGAAAAAAGGCCGGAAGACCGGCCTTGTTCTCAACCCTTGCGGGATTTTTATTCCTTATCGGCGTCCGCGCCACCCGCGAGGTCTTCGAGGGTCGGCTCATCGCCTTCATCCTCATCATCGTCGGAAGCCATATCGATGGCGCCGCCGCCCTGACGGAGCATCGCGCCCCATTCTTCTTCGCCATCCATCTGGTCGATGACATCTTCGCCATCGTCATCCAGAGCGATAATGCGCTGTTTGCCGCGGATCAGGTCTTCTTTGAGTTCTTCGACATTGACCGTTTCCTCAGCGATTTCGCGCAGGGCTACAACCGGGTTTTTGTCATTGTCGCGATCAAGGGTCAGCGCCGCACCGGAGCCGATCTTGCGCGCGCGCTGGGCGGCGACCATGACCAGTTCAAAACGGTTGGACACTTTTTCAATGCAGTCTTCGACGGTGACGCGGGCCATGTTTTCCCCTTGGGCTTTGCTAATGCGTGGAATTCCAGCGGGTTTTATAGGGTTTTAGCCCCCGGAATGCAAGCCCGAAATACCCGGGAACCCTGCGCCCGTGCCGGACGTTGAGATAGAGAGGGGACACACCGTTTGAATACTTCATATTTGTCTAATATACTGGACATAACCTGCCCGCATCCTATTTGAGACACGAGCATAGAGATAAGGAATTACATAAGATGGTAAAAAAAGAAGCAAGCGGCCTTCCCTCCTACCCTCAGGACAAAGCGGCCATGTTTATCGATGGCTCGAACCTGTATGCGGCGTCCCGGGCGCTCGATTTCGATATCGATTACAGCCGTCTTCTGGCATGGGCCGGAAAGCAGGGGCGATTGGTGCGGGCCTTTTATTATACCGCCCTGATGGATGAGCAGGATTATTCCCCGATCCGTCCGCTCGTCGACTGGCTCGACTATAACGGCTACACGATGGTCACCA
>CAYPCP010000054.1:0-12431 GCA_964409255.1 uncultured Pseudobdellovibrionaceae bacterium | reverse complement strand
TCAGGAATTGACGCATGGTCATTTTCAGACTATCCACAAGTTGTGGCAAAAAAGCAACACTTTTAGATATGACAAAAAATCAATTGGATCAGGCATTTCACGTCATTATTCCCGCTGCGGGCAGTGGCCAACGCATGGGCGGGGACGTGCCCAAACAATACCGCAAAATCGGCGGCAAGGCCGTCCTGCGCCACACGATTGAAAAATTCCTGGCCATGCCGGGCTTGAAAACCCTTCGGGTGGTGATCAGCCCTGAACACGACACGCTTTATCGTGACGCCGTATCGGGCCTTCCGCTTGACCCGCCCGTTCATGGCGGAAAAACCAGAAAAGAAAGTGTCTATAAAGGTCTGCAATCTATTCCTCAGGAAAAAGATAAGGCGCATGTGCTGGTTCATGACGCGGCTCGGCCGCTTATCAGCCGTGATGAAATCCAGCGTATCGTCACGGCCCTGAACGACCATGAGGCCGTCACCCTTGCCGCGCCGATGGCCAATACCCTGCGCCATGAAAGCGGCCAGACCGTCGACCGTACCGGGTTGTGGTCCATCCAGACGCCGCAGGGCTTCCGCAGGGATCTTTTGAACAAAGCGCATGAAGCGCTTCAGGATAATGACAAATTTACCGACGATGCGGGCATGGTCGAAGCGCTCGGGCACCATGTTGAACTGGTGCGTGGATCGCGGATGAACTTCAAAATTACAACGGAAGATGATTTTATTATGGCTGAAAAGCTATTTACCGCTGATTTTGAAACCAGAATAGGAAGCGGTTATGACGTTCACGCGTTTGATCCCGCGCCTGCCAATGTCATTCGTATCGGCGGGATCGATATCAAGCACGACCGCAAATTGCTCGGTCATTCCGATGCCGATGTCGCGCTCCACGCGTTGACCGATGCGCTGCTGGGTTCTATCTCCGCGGGCGATATCGGCGCGATTTTTCCGCCGTCCGATCCGCAATGGAAAGGCGCGGATAGCGAGATTTTCCTGCGCGAGGCTGCCGCGCGCGTCGGGGCCGAAGGCGGCGTCATTACGCATTGCGACCTCACCATTCTGTGCGAACTGCCCAAAATCGGTCCGCACCGCGACGCGATGCAGAAACGGATCGCGGGCATTCTCGGCATCGCGCCTGCCCGTGTCAGCGTTAAAGCCACCACCACCGAAGGCCTCGGTTTTACGGGGAGGAAAGAAGGCATCGCCACGCAGGCGGTTTGCACCGTGCGCCTTCCCGTGAAAGACTGAAATCCATGATGCTGTTCAATCCCGACACGCTCAAAAAGCTCGATTTCAAAAACCCGGCGACGTGGGTGGCGACATGGTTCGGTTGCGGTCTGATGCGTCCCGCCCCCGGCACATGGGGCACTATTGGCGGGTTGCCGTTTGCGATCCTGCTGATGTTCCTGGGCGGCGTGCCCGCCCTTCTGGCTGGCACTGCCGCGGTCAGCGTTGCGGGGTATTGGGCCAGCAAAAAAATGGAAGCCATGACCGGCGATCATGACGGCTCATATATCGTCGTCGATGAAGTCGCCGGCATTTTCATCGCCCTGATCCCTGCCGGGCTGGACCCGTTGTCGGTGCTTCTTGCCGTTATCTTTTTTCGGTTCTTCGACATCCTTAAACCGTGGCCTGTGTCGTGGCTCGATAAAAATCTTCCCGGCGCCGAAGGCGTCATGCTCGATGACATGATGGCCGGTGTTTATGCGGCCCTTTGCCTGATAGGAGTGCATTATGCCGGATTTGATGTCTGACCTTTTTACAAAGCTTAAAGCCAAGGGCTGGATGATGACGACCGCCGAATCCTGCACCGGCGGCCTTATCTCCGCCGCGATTACCGGCGTGCCGGGGTCGTCTTCGGTTTTTGACCGGGGCTTTGTCACCTATTCCAATGAATCCAAAATGGAAATGCTGGGCGTGGCGGAAGACACGCTCAAATCGCATGGCGCCGTCAGCGAGCAAACCGCCAGTGAAATGGTAACCGGCGCTTTGCGCAAATCGCGCGCGCATCTGGCCGTTGCGGTTACCGGAATCGCCGGCCCGGATGGCGGCACGCCGGATAAGCCGGTCGGGCTTGTTTATATCGGCTACGGCCTTCGCGGGCAGGATGTGAAAGTCGCGAAGCATAATTTCTCCGGTGCGCGCGAAAGCGTGCGGGAACAGACCGCCGCGACCGCCCTTAACTACGCGCTTTCGCTTCTGGATTGATCATGCATAAACAGATCCTTGTCTCGGCGGCGGGCGCCAATTATTTCCCGATGCTGGCGGAATGGGTGCGTTGCATGCGCGCGTTCCCGCAAAGCGCGGCGTGGGATATCGGCATCATGGATGCCGGCTTGACGGCCCCGCAGGTCGAATGGCTTGCCGCGCAGGGCTGCATCGTCGTTGCGCCGGACTGGCCCTGCCCGATCCCGGAAAAGAAAATCGCGGGGCGTAAATATCTGAAGGCCTGCGTGTGCCGTCCCTTCATTCCAAATTATTTTCCCGGTTACGACATGTATTTCTGGATGGACCCGGACACGTGGCTGCAGCGCTGGGATGTCGTCGATATGTTCGTGGCGGGAGCGCAGCGCCGAAAAATTGCGCTCACCGCGCAGGTTGACCGCGCCTATCCGCGCCCGGTACGCACGAAATGGCTCGGCCCGATCCTGCTGAAGGTCAGCAGTTTTTATTTCAGCAATGCCAAGAAAGCCTATGGCCTTTCGATGGCGAAGGAGCTGCTGGGCCATTACGTGCTGTCGGCGGGCGCTTTCGCGTTGCGCGGTGATGCGCCGCACTGGAAAGCGTGGCAGAGCCGGATCGAAAAAACCCTTAAAAAGGGAAACGTCTTTACCGCGGAACAACTTTCGCTGGGCATCATCTGTCACATCGAAGGTTTGGCGTACGAAGGATTGCCGAGCTGGACGCACTGGCTGTGTCAGTTCAAGCCAATGTGGGATGAGGATCGCCGCGTGTTTGTGGAGCCTTCCCTTCCGCATGAAGTGCTGGGGATTCTCCACCTCTCCGGCTGGGATAAAATGCGTCTTGACCGTTCTGTTACGACGGACTTTGAAACCTTGCAGGGCGGCGTGGTGGAAAAATCTTACCGCTATGCGGATTTCAATGGCGAGGAAGCGGCCTGACCGTACAGCGCTTTGGCGCGATCTTCGAACGCGGCGACCATGCGTTTGACGGCTTCGTTGAAAAACAACCCCATCAATTTCTGAAAGACCGGGTTTTTAAATTCGAAATCGACATAAAAATCGATTTCGCACATCCCGTTGCCCATATCCTTAAATCGCCAATGGTTCGACAGATATTTCATCGGCCCGGACAGATATTCAACGTGGACATGCTCTGGCCGTTTGATCGTCACGCGGGAGCCGAACTTTTCGCGGACCATTTTATATCCGATGATCAGATCGGCATAAAACACGCCTTCTTCGCGTTTCGTAATACGGCTGGCCAGACACCACGGCAGAAATTCCGGGTATTTATCGACGGCGGCGACCAGATCGAACAATTGTTCGCGCGTATAGGGCAACAAACGCTTTTCGGCGTGGGTAGGCATTTACTCTGCGGCCTGCCCGGTGATCTTGGCGTCGCGCGCTTCGCGCAGGCGGGCGAAATCTTCGCCGGCATGGTGCGATGAACGGGTCAGCGGCGATGCCGATACCATCAGGAAGCCTTTGGCGCGCGCCATGGTTTCGAGCTGTTCGAATTCCTCGGGCGTCCAGAAACGGTCCAGCGGCGCATGCTTCGGCGTCGGTTGAAGGTACTGGCCGATGGTGATGAAATCGATATCGGCGGCGCGCATGTCGTCCATGACCTGCGCCACCTCTTCCTTGGTTTCGCCAAGGCCGACCATCAGGCCGGATTTGGTGAACTGGGTCGGGTCGACTTCCTTCACGCGCTGAAGCAAACGCAGGCTGCGGAAATAACGGGCGCCCGGGCGAATGGTCGGGTACAGGCGCGGCACCGTCTCCAGATTGTGGTTGAATACATCGGGCCGCGCGCGAATGACGGTATCGATGGAATCCATATTGCCGCGGAAATCGCCGGGCAGGATCTCGATAGTCGTTTTGGGGGCCTTGTAACGGATCGCTTCGATCGTCTTCACGAAATGTTCCGCGCCGCAATCCGGCAGGTCGTCGCGGTCAACGGATGTGATGACGACATGGTTGAGGCCGAGTTCTTCAACCCCCACGCCGATGCGCAGCGGTTCAAATTTGTCGAGCGCGTCCGGCTTGCCCGTTGCCACGTTGCAGAACGAACAGGCGCGGGTGCAGATCTCGCCCATGATCATGAAGGTCGCGTGTTTTTTGTCCCAGCATTCGCCGATATTCGGGCAGCCCGCTTCCTCGCACACGGTGGTGAGCTTCAGGCCCTTCACAAGATCAAGCGTTTCGCCATAGACCTTGCCTTGCGGTGCCTTCACGCGGATCCAGTCCGGTTTCTTGCCCATCGGGCGATCCGGGTTTTTCTGTTTCTCACGGTGGCGCTTGGCGCGGTCGAGGAGGTCAGGATTATACGTCATGCCCTGAAATTAGGGCTTGGCGGCCCGAAATCCAAGAGGAATTTATGGTGCAGGTGCGGCCCCCGGGCCGGTGCCGCCGGGGTCGCGCCAGACAAGGGCATATGGGTCCCGGCAGGCGCCAAGCTCCTCAAAGCCAAACTTCTCAGTCCACTGGATAAGCCTGTAAAGGTCGGCTTCCTTGCCCGCGACCTCCTGCATAACCATGCCAAGCTGTACGCCATGCTCGTCTGCAAGTTGTGCGAGCATTGTCATGGCTTTGCTGCCTTCGCCGTGGCCGGGAATATTGGCGGCGATATGGTTAATATAGAGAACGTCCCGGCGCTTGACGCTGAACGTATCGACGGCGCGGCGAAGCGACAGGGTCACGCCTTCCCCGCTTTCGGGTGTCCAAAGCCGCTTTTGTCCTTCGGCCGGGGCTGTGACACTCCGAAAATCCTGCATGAAGCTGACAATCGGGGCCTTTCCGTTTTGTTTCGAAAAGATCCTGAATGTATGCGCAAGGCTGGCCATTAACATCGTTTACACCCCTTAAATTCCAATAACCGCACACGGGCAATAAGGGGTCGCTGCCCGGAAATCAAGGCATCAATTGTGACATTATCGTGAAGCGGTTAACGGGCTTAGAAATGGATCGCCTTGCCATACGCATCCAGCACGCTTTCATGCATCATTTCCGACAATGTCGGATGCGGGAACACGGTGTGCATGAACTCGGCCTCGGTCAGCTCGGCAGTCTTGCCGATCACGTAACCCTGGATCATTTCGGTCACTTCCGCGCCGATCATGTGCGCGCCCAGAAGCTCTCCGGTCTTGGCGTCGAATACGGTTTTGACCAGGCCTTCCGGTTCACCCAGTGCGATGGCCTTGCCGTTCCCGACGAATGGGAAACGGCCGACCTTGACCGTATGGCCTTTTTCCTTCGCCGCTTTTTCGGTAAGGCCGACGGACGCCACCTGTGGGCGGCAATAGGTGCAGCCCGGAATATTGGATTTTTCCATCGGGTGTACATCGGCAAGCCCTGCGATCTTCTCGATACAGATAATCCCCTCGTGTGACGCCTTGTGCGCCAGCCATGGCGCGCCCGTGCAATCACCGATCGCATAGATGCCCGCTTCACCGGTCTTGCCGTACCCGTCCGTAACGATATGTCCGCGGTCGAGCTTTACGCCCGGTACGCTCTCCAAACCGATATTGTCCGTGTTGGGTGAGATGCCGACCGCCATGATCACGCGGTCAACGGTGATTTTCTCGGTCTTGCCAGCAGATTCGACATGAACGGTGACGTTGTTCGCGCCCTTCTCCAGCTTGGTCGTCTTCGCGCCAAGCATGATCTTCATGCCCTGCTTTTCGAATGCCTTGCGGGCCATCGTGGAAATTTCTTCGTCTTCGACGGGCATGACGCGGTCCATCACTTCCACAACCGTCACTTCCGCGCCCATGTTGCGGTAGAAGGATGCAAACTCGATCCCGATCGCGCCAGAACCGACGACCAGAATGGATTTCGGCATGAAATCCGGCACCATCGCTTCGCGGTACGTCCAGATTTGCTTGCCGTCCGGTTCCAGTCCCGGCAGAACGCGAGCCCGCGCGCCCGTCGCAACAACGATATGTTTCGCTGTCAGCTCGTCGGTTTTCTTACCGTCTTTTTCAAGGACGACCTTGCCTTTGCCCGCGAGCTTCGCGTACGCGTCAAAGACAGTGACTTTATTCTTCTTCAAAAGATGGCCGATACCGCCCGAAAGCTGCTTGGCCACGCCGCGCGAGCGTTCGACAACTTTTTTGATATCGAACGAAAAACCATCGACCTTGAAGCCGAAGGCGTCGGCGTGCGAAAGCAGATGATGCACTTCGCTGGATTTCAGCAGCGCCTTGGTCGGAATGCATCCCCAGTTAAGGCAGATGCCGCCCAAATGATTGGCTTCGACCACGGCGACCTTCATCTTGAGCTGCGCCGCGCGGATCGCGGCGACATAACCGCCCGGGCCGCCGCCAATAACGATCACATCAAAATTCTTGTCGGTCATTCTATCCTCGTATCAATTTCAAAAAGTTGTTCGTGCGGAGATTGGGCGTTTCGTGCGCGCCGATGAAATAGGCCGGGAATCCGCGCTCCTCTTTATCCAATATGATATCACCCCGCCCGCCGATCGCGGCCTTGAACGCATCCGTATCGGCCGGGCGCAGAATTTCATCATGCTCCATGACGATATAGGTCAGCGCGATATGCGCGGGAAGATGTTTGGTCACACGTCCCGGCAGTTCATTGTACAGTTTTTTGAGAGCGCCAATCGCCCCTGCCGTGTCCGCGACATCGATCTGGTCAGTGATGCGCGGAAACGCCATGAATTCAGGTTTCCAGATGCGCATGACGCATGTGTCGCTGCCGTCATCCACGCCTTGCGCGCCCGCCAGCAAAATAAGTGTTTTGATTTTATCGGCCGGCGCGCCCGGCTCGGTCAGCGACCATAACGACGACAGCGCGCCAAAGCTGTTGCCGATGACATGCACGGAATCATAGTGCCCTGCGATCTCGTTCAGGACGATGAACGGCTCGGAAAATAATTCCTGCGCCGTGGCTGCGCCGCCGCCAAGATGGGTTTCGCCTTTCGCCCATGCGGCCTGAAGGCGGCTGCCGTTGTTGATGCTGAACGGTGAAAGGGCGGTATTCGTCCGCGTGCCCTTGTGATGAATGACGTGGACGTCGTATCCGGCGTCGGTCAGGGCGGCGGCATGGCGCTGTTCGAACATCGCGCCGCCAAGGCCCGGGAATCCGGGGCAAAACAGAATGCATTCACGTGCCGGCGCATCAGGCGTAAATACCTGCGTTTCAACCCATTGCCGTGTCTGCCATGTGACGTTCATGGATTAGAAAAACTTCGCCACGAACGACGCGGCCTGCATCACGGCGGCGTGATAGACCGTAAAATCGTTAGGGTCGTTCAGGACGGCCACTGTTTTGTAGTTTTTATCTTCCTGCGCCGGCTCGTTGAACGTCACTCTCAACGGAATACCCCAATGCCGGTGTTTAAAGCTGATACGTTCTTGGCTCATAGCCGTGCCTTTGTCGTTCTAAAGCAGCATCGCTGCCGGGTTCTCGATATAGTTCTTCAGGATCTGCAGGAATTCAGCGCCGACCGCGCCATCGACCGTGCGGTGGTCCGTGGACAACGTGCAGGTCATGAAATTGCCGATCTTGATCTGGCCGTTTTCGACGAACGGACGTTCTTCGCCCGCGCCCACGGCAAGGATGCAGCTTTGCGGCGGGTTGATGATCGCGCCGAAGCTGCTGATGCCGTACATGCCGAGGTTCGACACGGTGAATGTGCCGCCCTGAAATTCTTCGGGTTTGAGTTTTCCGTCGCGCGCTTTTCCGGCGAGTTCTTTGATCTCCGATGAAATCTGCGCAAGGCCTTTGCCTTCCGCCTGCTTAACGATCGGCGTCATCAGGCCGTTCGGCGTGGCGACGGCGACAGAGATATCGGCGTGTTTGAATTGATGCACGGCATCTTCCGTCCATGACACGTTCGCCGCCGGATGGGCTTTGAGCGCCATGGCGCAGGCTTTGACCACGAAATCGTTGACCGACAGCTTGTATTTATCCTTGCCCGCCACATTCAGTTGCTTGCGCGCTTCGAGCAGGCCGTCGATGCGGCAGTCAATGGTCAGATAGAAATGCGGCACCGTGGTTTTGGATTCCAGCAGGCGCTTCGCCGTGATCTTCTTGATGTTGTTGTTCGGGATTTCCTTGTAAATCTGGCCGAACGCGTTGACCTTTTCGCCCTCGCCCGGAACGGATGCGCCGGGCGATGCGGCGGCGGCGGGTGCTGCGCCCGGTTTTGCATTCTCAAGGTCGGCTTTCACGATACGGCCATGCGGGCCGGAACCTTTGACCGATGACAGGTTGATGCCTTTTTCTTTCGCTATGCGTTTCGCCAGCGGCGATGCAAACACGCGCGTTCCGGCAACCGGCGCGGCGGCAATCGCTTGCGGTGCGGCGGCTGGCGCTGCGGCTGCCTTGGGCGCTTCGGGCGCTTTTGCGGCGGGCGCTGCGGACGCATTCGTGACGGACGCGAGGGCGTTGTCGTTCTCCCCCTCTTCCAGAAGAATGGCGATCAGTTCGTTGACCTTCACGCCCTGCGTACCCGCGGGGACTACGATTTTGCCGATGCGGCCTTCATCGACGGCTTCGACTTCCATGGTCGCCTTGTCGGTTTCGATCTCGGCGATCACGTCACCGGCTTTCACCGTATCTCCTTCTTTTTTCACCCATCTCGCAAGGTTTCCCTCGGTCATGGTCGGCGACAGGGCGGGCATCAGAACTTTAATAGGCATAGGAAACACCTTTGTTGTGTGGCGCTGTGAAAAGAGTTACTCTTTTCATATTGCAAAAGAAATTAATGACAGGAGGTACCGCATGACTACCAGCATGAGCGATCGCATTGTCAATGTGTTGTGCCGTCTCGGCTCGGCGCTCAGCCGTGCCGTCGGCAACAGGCCCGATGATATTCAGGCCCGTCGTGAGGCGGGCATTCTCGATCCGTGGCAGAAAGAAGAAGCCGAACTGGGGATTGAGCCGGTCAAAAAAGAACCCCCGGCGCCCCGTCGTCATTTTCATCATTCCTGATGCCTTAGGCCGCATAACAAACCTTCTTCGCGGCTTCGACGATATGCTCCGCCTGCGGCAGCGCAAGCGCTTCGAGGCCTGATGCATACGGCAGCGGCACATCGGCGGCGCAGACACGGACCAGCGGCGCGTCGAGATAGTCGAACGCATGTTCGCCAATCAGCGCGGCGATTTCCGACCCGATACCCGCGAACGCCCAGCCCTCTTCGCATGATACGATGCGGCCGGTTTTTTTCACGCTCTCCAGAATTGTGTGGCGGTCGAGCGGGCGGATCGTGCGCAGGTTGATGACTTCTGCATCGATGCCCTGGCTTGCAAGTTCTTCGGCAGCCTTCAGCGCCTTGCCGACCATGATGGAGAACGCGACAATCGTCACATCCTTCCCTTCGCGTTCGATCTTCGCGCGGCCGATCGGAATCACGTAATCCGGGTCCGTCGGCACATCGAACGACTGGCCGTACATGATTTCGTTTTCCAGCACGACAACCGGGTTCGGGTCGCGGATCGCTGCCTTGATCAGACCGGCGGCATCCGACGCCGACCACGGCGAAACGACTTTAAGGCCCGGCACATGTGCGTACCATGACGCGTAACATTGTGAGTGCTGAGCCGCGACGCGGGCCGCCGCGCCGTTCGGGCCGCGGAACACAATCGGGCAGCCGAGCTGACCGCCCGCCATATAGAGCGTTTTTGCGGCGGAGTTGATGATATGGTCGATCGCCTGCATCGCGAAGTTCATGGTCATGAATTCAACGATCGGCTTCAACCCGGACATCGCGGAACCGACAGCCAGACCGGCGAAACCATGTTCGGTGATCGGCGTGTCGATGACACGCTTGTCGCCGAATTCATCGAGCAGGCCCTGCGTGACTTTGTACGCGCCGTTATACTCGGCGACTTCCTCGCCCATGATGTACACATCGCCATCGGCACGCATTTCCTCGGCCATGGCATCGCGCAGCGCTTCACGGACCGTTTTGGTCACGGCGCCCTTGGCAAAGAATGCCGCTTCGTCGAACGGCGGCGGTTCAATGATGACGCCCTGCGCGTACAGGATGTCGCGATTTTTCACGACCGCGCCGGACGGCTGCGCCGCGACGGTGGTTTTGACCGGCGCGCTATCGGACGTTTTGGATTGCGGTACGCATGGAATGTCCGTGGTGGATGCGGCGGGTGCGCTGCCCAGATCGTTGGCGCTTTCGCCTTCGTTGAGCAGCAGCGCAATCGGCGTGTTGACGGCGACGGCCTGTGTTCCTGCGGCGACCAGAATTTTGCCGAGAATACCTTCATCGACGGCTTCGACTTCCATCGTCGCCTTGTCGGTTTCAATTTCCGCGATGACGTCGCCGGCTTTCACCGCGTCGCCTTCTTTCTTGACCCACTTGGCCAGATTTCCTTCGGTCATGGTCGGCGACAGCGCCGGCATCAATACTTGTACGGGCATTTCTAATTAAACCTCAATCAATACGTCGGTCCAAAGTTCTTCGGGTGGCAGTTCGGGCGATTGTTGCGCGAAATCTGCGGCCTCGTTCACGATGTCCTTGATCTCTTTTTCAATGGTTTTCAGGTCCTCTTCCTTCACGCCTGCGTCTTCGAGCATGGTGACGCGCAAATTGGCGATCGGGTCGCGGTTGGTCTTCATGTTGTCGACCTCTTCCTTGGTGCGGTATTTCGCCGGGTCGGACATGGAATGGCCGCGATAGCGGTACGTCATGACCTCAAGGATATAGGGGCCGTTGCCGGAACGGACATAGTCGAGCGCCTGGCGCGCGGCGGCCTGAACGGTGAAGACATCCATGCCGTCGACCTGTTCGCCGGGAATGCCGTAGCCGGAGCCGCGGGCGTAAAGCTGGCCCGCGCTTGAACGCTGCACCGACGTGCCCATGCCGTACTGGTTGTTTTCGATGACATAAAGCACCGGCAGTTTCCACAGCGCGGCCATGTTGTAACATTCCGCCACCTGCCCCTGGTTGGCGGAACCGTCGCCCATGTACGCAACGGCAACGCCGCCGTCGCCTTTGTATTTATGGGCGAAGCCGAGGCCCGTGCCGATGGCCGTCGATGCGCCGACGATCCCGTGGCCGCCGAAGAATCCTTTTTCCTGAGAGAACATGTGCATCGAGCCGCCCTTGCCGCGCGAATAACCGCCCGCGCGTCCCGTCAGCTCGGCCATCACGCCTTTGGCTTCCATGCCCTTGGCCAGCATGTGGCCGTGGTCGCGGTATGTGGTGACGACGGTGTCCTGTTCGAGTTGGACGGAGTTGATGCCCGTCACGACCGCTTCCTGCCCGATATACAGGTGGCAGAAACCACCGATCAGGCCCATGCCGTAAAGCTGTCCGGCTTTTTCTTCGAAGCGGCGGATGAGCAGCATGTCGCGGTAGAGTTGTTTCATTTCTTCCGGCCCCGGATTCGAGACGTTGGAAATCGATTTCAATTTGGGTGATTTATCTTTCGACTTTGTCGCTGACACAGACATGAACCTTGCTTGATTGTTCGTGCAAAACAGTGTCTTGAATAACACCATCCATGGGGTCTGGCCAGTGAAAAAACCGCATCCTTGTGCGGCGCAACACGGCGGAATTTATAGGGTTTTGGGGATAAAACCGGTTTACGAACCTTGTCCCGATTGGGGGATGACTTTTTCATCCGCATAGCGGTAACCAAGCACGACGCGTGCCCGTTCTTCCAGAAGATCGCGGTTGATCGAACCGGGGCGCATCATGACGACTTTTTCTTCCTTGTCGGCACGTTGCGCGCTGAGATCTTCGAGGGTTGCTTCCGCGGTGACGATGCGGTTTTCCAGCGACAAAAAGCGCAGATATCCGCGCTCTCCGGCAATCAGGTGATAACAGAAATACACGCTCAGACAGATGCCGATAATCGCGATGAAATTTTTACGGACGATGTATCGCTGTTCAATGAGACGTTTCATGCTCTCTAGAGAATCATAAAGGCCCTTCCGGGTCAACCGAAAAAGCCTTTAGATTCAATTGCTTAATGAGTACAAAAGAGGAACATGCGATCGTAAGTGACTCTATCGACTCATGAAAATATTTTTTAGACGTTCACCGTCAGGTCGAGCGTGATTTCCGCATTGAGCAGTTTCGAAATCGGGCAGTTCTTTTTTGCGCCCTGTGCGGCCGCTTCAATTTTGCCTTTGTCCGCGCCTTTCGCGGTGACGCTTGTCACCAGATGGGATTTCGTCACGGTAAAGCCGCTGTCGAGTTTTTCGAGCGTGATGGTCGCTTCGGTTTCGATCTTTGCGACGATCTCGACCTGACCCAGCTCATTC
>CAYPCP010000053.1:0-12612 GCA_964409255.1 uncultured Pseudobdellovibrionaceae bacterium | reverse complement strand
ATGAAGCGAGAGCGGTTTCCGCTCTCGTTTTTGCATCCGGAAGACCGGACAGCAGGGCGCCGATATCACGCGTGTCGTTCGTGCGGGCTTTCTTTTCAGCCTCGCCGGCGATCTTGCTGATTTCGACAAGGCCGAAATTCCCGGCCATGCCTTTAAGCTCATGCGCCCGCGCGGCGATGGCGGGAACGTCCTGCGTTTCAGAGGCCTTTTGCAGCGCCTCGACAATCTCGGTGGTTTTTTCAAGCAAGCCGTCGAGCAGTTCCTGAAGCTGGTCCTTGCCGAGCGTGTCTTTCAGCGTGCGGAGCGTCGATTGATCGAACACGGCGCTCTTGGGGGCGGCAATGCCTTCGGGCGCCGGGGCGCGGCGGCGCGCGGGCGGCGCGAACAAGGCCTGCGTGTTCATGACGACATGTTCCAGCCGTTCGGGGTCGATCGGCTTGGCGATGAAATCGTTCATTCCGGCCTGCTGGAACCGTTCGATGTCTTCCTGCATGACGTTGCCGCTGAGCGCGACGATCGGCACGCCGGCCTTGGCCGGGTCGGCCATCTGGCGAATGACCATGGCGGCTTCGTCGCCTTTCATGTTCGGCAGCTGGATATCCATGAGGATAAGGTCGTATGTATTTTCCGCGATCATATTCAGCGCCTGTTCCGCGCTGGGCGCGCTGTCGGCGGTGCAATGGATGCGCGCGAGCAGCCCGATGACAACCTTGCGGTTGATTTCGTTGTCGTCCACGACCAGAACATGCTTGCCCGCGTGAACGGGGATGCGTTCCTGCGGCGCGGGAACTGCCGCGGTGGGAGCATCCTGTTTGGCGGCGTCGGCAGCGGGCATTTTAAGCGTGAAATAGAATGTGCTGCCTTCGCTTTCTTTGCTCGTGACGCGGATGCGGCTTCCCATCGCCTCGATCAGACCCTTACAGATGGCCAGCCCCAGCCCGGTGCCGCCGAACTTCCGGGAAATGGAGGAGTCCGCCTGAGAGAACGGCGTGAACAGGTTTTTCTGCACATCCGGCGACATGCCGATACCGCTGTCCTGCACGGAGAATTTAATATGATGAATGTTGCCGGCCGGCGTCCCGTCAAGTTCAAGGCGCAGGACGACATCGCCTTCCTTGGTGAATTTGATCGCATTCCCCGCAAGATTGAGGAGCACCTGACGCAGGCGGTTCGGATCGCCGATCACATGGCGCGGGATCGTCTCGTCGATAAAGGTCTTGAGGCCGATATTTTTATGCGCGGCATGACCGGACATCAATGTCGCGACGCCCTGGATCAGGCGCGGCAGGTCGAAGGAAATCGCTTCGAGTTCCATTTTGCCGCGCTCGATCTTCTCGAAATCGAGAATGTCGTTCAGCAGCGTCAGCATGGAATCGCCGGAATCCTGCACCGTCAGGACGTAGTCTTTCTGGTCTTTGTTCAGCGACGTGTCGAGCAGCAGCCGCACCATCCCCATGATGCCGGTCATTGGCGTGCGGATCTCGTGGCTGACGACGGCGAGGAAAGCGGACTTGGCGCGGTTGGCTTCGTCGGCTGCGATTTTGGCGAGACGCATTTCCTCGGAACGCTGCACTTCGCGTTCCCGCATCTGCGCCAGGATTTCACGTTCTTTTTCGATGACCTTGAGAAGGCGGGCCTGCTCCGCGGATTCTTTGGTGTGACGCAGGCGGACGAGCGAAAGCGTTTCCTTGTTCTCCTGTGCCTTTTCTTCGAAGAGTATGTCCTGCTCGCGCTCGATTTTCTTGAGCGTGGAAACGGCGAAGAACACCGATTGCGGGACGAGCATCAGCCAGAACGCGTTGATCGTCAGGCCGGAGAGTTTAAGGAAACCGGCAAGAGCGGCAGCGGTAATGACAATGCCCGTGACCTGAAACAGCCAGCCCCAGATCAGCGGATAGGCTTCTTCCTTCCCCGCTTGGGCTTGGGCGAAACAGAGAATGGGCAAGGTCAGGAATGTGATAATGCTTGGCCCGTAGAACATCAGGGTTTTGAGCAGCGGCGCGGTATCGAGCGGCAGCAGCGCACCGATTCCGCCGATGAAAACGAGAATGGCCAGACCGTTCAGGACATACCGCTCCGTGAAATCATACGAACGGATGCCAAGGAACACTTTCGTCAATCCGATCGAGCATAATGTCAGCATGCCCATCAGCAGCGGCAGCATTTCCGCCTTGATCGGGAAGGGGCCGTAAACGCTGGTGTTGTTCCACTGGAAGATAACCGCGAGCAGGATGTAATACGCCGCGTACGGCATATTGTCCCACGACCGTTTCGACAGTCCGACGGACAGGAAGAAGAACGCCATGCCGCACAGGAAGATCATCAGGAACGTCATCGCGTCGGCGGTCGGCGATTCTTTCTGGATCGCAAAATCCTTGGTCGTCAGCTTCATGTCGAGCGTCAGGGGAATGCCGCTGACTGTTTCGACGGCGAACATCAGAAGGCTTTCCTCGCCCTTGGGGAGCGTGATGATCAGATTTTTATCAAGGCGCTTATCAAGCTTCTGCGCTTTGACCGGCGCGGGAACGTCAAATGAAGAAGTGTTGTTGAGCGGCGGATTAAAACGCCATGCCTCGATCGATTTGATAAAACCGTAGCGCCCTTCGAGCGTGTTGCCGAAGTCCAGCAGCCATTCCGTCGTCGACGACAGGTTCTGGACCTTCATCACGAGCCATTTTTTCTCGCCGGTGTAACCCATATCGAGGATGCGGCGCACGTTGCGCTGTGATGAATTCAGGCGTTCGGCGCGCTCGACGACGTTTTCCGGTGACAATGCGCGGTCGCCGTCGCGCAGGATGTATGTGTACTGGCCGAGCCCGTAATTCGCTTCGGCATCGTCGATGATGAGAACGATCTGGTTCTGGGGCGCGGCGCTGTCCTGGGCGCCAGCCCACGGGACGGCAAAAATACACAAAGCGGCAAGCGTCGCCAGCGCCAGCATAAAGGCGCGGGACAGACCGGCGGAAAGCGCCGGGCTTATTGCTAGTGCTTTGTTTTGCATATGTTTTTAGTAACCATGCCTCGTGCGCCGGGGGAATCCCGGCACTGTCTATGATGCGCTGAAAATGGTTACTAAAACCTAAAGAAAGCCGCGGGTTTCCGCGCCTTCGGGCGGGCTTTAAAGCAGGAAAACGGCCATGCAGACGAGAACGGCGATCACGGCAATCGTGCCGTATTTAAGCAGGTAGACAAAGCCGTCCCATGTGTCGCTGGCGCGCTGGAGGGCTTCGGGTTCGACGTGGACCGGGGTGTGGGACTGGGCCATGGAGTACTCCTTATTCTCTCTATTCAATCATATCTTGCGCGGATTTCAAGCGCGCCATGCGGTGTCGAGGTTGTCGATCGGCACGCGTTTGCCGTCTGCGCCGGTTTTAGCAACCGTGCCGATGCGGTGAACGCTTTCGCCTTCGCCTTGAAGCAGCGCGGTGATTTCATCCGCTTTCGCCGGGTCGCAGATCACGACCATGCCGATGCCGCAATTAAGCGTGCGCGCCATATCGGCGGCGTCGAGCTTGCCAATTTCCATCAGCCATTTGAAACAGCCGGGCAGGGGCCACTTGGTGGCATCGAGATGTGCGCAGAGATCATCGGGCAATACGCGCGGAATATTCTCCGTCAGGCCGCCGCCCGTGATGTGCGCCATGCCGTGGATGGCGGCTTTGCCGCTGGCGTCGGTGATCTTGAGCGCCTTAAGAAGCGGTTTCACATAGATGCGCGTGGGGACGAGCAGGGCTTCGCCGACCGTTTTGCCTTTGGCGAACACCGCTTCGTCGTCATAACCGTGACCTTGCGTGCCGGTGGCAATCTTGCGGACCAGAGAATAGCCGTTGGAATGAAACCCGCTGGATGACAGGCCGAGGATGACATCGCCTTCGGCCACGCGCTCGCCCGTGACGACGGCGTCGCGGTTGACCGCGCCGACCGTAAACCCGGCCAGATCGTAATCGCCCGCGCCGTACATGCCCGGCATCTCGGCGGTTTCCCCGCCGATCAGGGCGCAGCCCGCTTCGGCGCAGCCGGCGGCGATGCCTTTGATAACGGTCTCGGCGGTGCCGACATCCAGTTTCCCGGTCGCGAAGTAATCGAGGAAGAACAGAGGCTCGGCCCCCTGAACGATCAGGTCGTTCACGCACATGGCGACAAGATCGATCCCGATCGTATCGTGACGGTTCGTATCGATGGCGATTTTGATCTTGGTGCCCACGCCGTCGGTCGAGGAGACGAGCAGGGGATCGGTGTAACCCGCTGCCTTGGCATCGAAAAACGCGCCAAAGCCGCCCAGGCCGCCCATCACCCCGGAACGGGCGGTGTTCTTGACGGCGGGCTTGATGCGCTCCACCAGTTCGGCGCCGGCATCGATATCCACACCGGCTTCTTTATAGGCACTCTGCTTCATTGTTATTCCTGCCATTTATGCGTTATAAAAAGGCCACAGTTCCAAGACAAGGTCTTAAATAGTATGGCTGTATATAGGCATTTTCCGGCAGTGCGTACAGCACTTTATGCCGTCCTCGCGGGGGTTGTCCTGCTGGGCGCGGGGGCGCTTTTTCCGGCGTCGGCGGGGGATCCGCGCTATACGGTCGAAAATGTCGAAGTCGACGTGACGGCGGCCAATGCCGTGGCGGCGCGGAACAAGGCCCTCGACGAAGCGCAGGTCAAAGCCTACCGCATGCTGGCGGAGCGGATTTACGGCGCCGAAGCCATGGCGAATTTTCAGGACCCCGACCCACTGACGGTATCCGCGATGGTGCAGGATTTCGAGGTCACCAACGAACAGCTGTCCAAGGTCCGCTATAAAGGCGTCTTTACGGTGCGGTTCCGCCCCAATGCGATCCGCCAGCATCTGCCCGCCGCCGCGCTCGACAATGCCGGGACGGCCGCGCGGGCGGTGCCGACGCTGATCCTGCCTTATTATCAGACGGGACAGCGCACGGTGCTGTGGGATTCCAGCAATACATGGCTCAGGGCATGGAACGCGGCGCCGGTGGCGGGCGCGGACATGACCAAAAAGGAGGAAAGCCTGATCGTGCCGATCGGCGACATTCTCGACGTCTCGCAGATGCCGGACGACAAGGCGCTGACCTACGATCCGAAAATGCTCGACCAGATGATGGGCCGGTACGGCGCGGGCGAAGCCGCGATCCTCATTGCCGTGCCGAAAGACGAAGGTCTGGAAATCAGCCTCTATCAGGCGCTGCGTTCCGGCCCGCAATATGCGCAGACATTATTGATCACCAAGATGGCCAATGAAGATGCCGCCGCGCTTCATGCGCGCGCCGCCGACCGCCTGCGCGAGGTCATGCTCGGCAACTGGAAAAAGGCGCCGCCGCCGGTGCCTGCCGAAGAACAGCCTTTCGCACAGACACCCGCGCCCTACGGCCAGCCGCAGCCCGCGATCGCCGCCGGTCCCGCGCAGGGCTATAACGGGCGCGTGGTCTTCAACAACGTGCAGGAATGGGTGCGCTTGAAAAGCCTGATGGAACGCGCGCCGGGCGTGCGTTCCGTGGTCGTGCGCGGTTTGAAGCCGCGTGAGGCGCAGGTCGTCGTCACCTATGGCGGCGATGCCGCGCAGCTGGCGGCGTCCCTGCAGCAGGCGGGCGTCATCATGCGCTCGTCGGGCAATCATCCCGCCGGTTATATGGCGGGCGACGGCAGCGCCGCGTATGAATTTTCATCGGGCGCCGTGCGTTATTAAACGCTGTTTACAAGATTATAATTTTTTCAATTAAGGGTCAGACATGGCAAGCACGACACATAAACAGGCATGGTTCTGGGGCGGCGCGTTCGCGCTGTTCTTCGTGGCATTCGTATGGGTGTTCAACGGCGTGCTGACGCCGTTCGTGCTTGGTATTGTCATCGCCTATCTTCTCAACCCGGTCGTGCAATATCTGATGCGCTGGAAATATATGAACCGCTCGGCGGTTGCGGCGCTGATCCTGTTTTTATTCGTTGTAACGTTGCTGGCGATTGTCGCGCTGATCATTCCCCCGGCCGTGCGTCAGGCGGCCAATCTGATTCAGAACGCGCCACATATTCTGGATACAGTGATGCAATGGCTCGATCCCCATATCGTCTGGCTGCAGGAAACGCTTGGTAATAGTTACCCGCAAGATGCCAAAACCATTATAAAGGAAAATGCCGACAAGGTGATCGCCGCCACCGGCGGTATCGCCGCGGGGCTTGCCACGGGCGGGCAGGCGCTGGTCGGGTTTGCCACGACATTGGTACTGACACCGCTGGTTGCGTTCTTTATGATGCGCGAATGGCCGCGCATAACGCGCTGGGTGGAAGATCTCATCCCGCGGGAGGATGAAAAAGTGATCCGCGATCTGCTGCATCAAATCGACCGTAAACTGGCGGGTTTTATCCGCGGGCAATTGTCCGTGGCGTTCCTGCTCGGGTTGATTTACGCGGTCGCGCTTTCCATCGCGGGTTTGAATTACGGTTTCCTGATCGGCCTGACGGCCGGGGCGCTGTCGATCATTCCGCTGGTGGGGTCCACGCTGGGCCTTATCGTCAGCGTCGTCGTCGCATGGTTCCAGACCGGCGACATTTCCTATGTCGGCATCATCGCCGCGATCTTCATTACGGGCCAGATCGTCGAGGGCAATATTCTCTCGCCCAAGCTGCTCGGCGATTCCGTGGGCATGCATCCGCTCTGGATCATTTTCGCCGTGATGGCGGGGGGCAGCCTGTTCGGCATTCTCGGCATGTTGCTGGCGGTTCCCGTTGCCGCCGTGATCGGCGTGATCGCCGGTTTTGCGATCCTTCAGTACAAATCCAGCGCCGTATACAAAAAAGGCGGCGGCAAGCCGAAAAAGGATGGCTGAGGTGGGACAGCACGCGGTGCAGATTCCCCTCGATCTGGGCCATCGCACCGCGATGGGCCGTGATGATTTCCTGATCGCGCCGGGCAATCAGGACGCTGTCGCGTGGATCGACCTTTGGCCGGAATGGCCTGCGCCCGCGCTCATTCTTTACGGGCCGGTGGCAAGTGGTAAAAGCCATCTATGCGCGGTGTGGTGCGCCCGCGCGAAAGCCGACGCGGTCAATGCGCGCGATCTCAATGAAAACACCGCACGCGATATTGCGGCCCGCGGCACGCACATCGCGCTGGATGATATCGATGCGCTGATCGGAAATGTGGCGGGAGAGAAGGGCCTTTTCCATCTCTACAATATCTTCAAGGAAGAAAAACGCACGCTGCTGCTGACCATGACGGATGCGCCCGTTCGCCGCGCCTTCGCGTTACCCGATCTTGCCTCGCGCCTGCGCGCGGCGCCCGCCGTTGCCATTCGCGAGCCGGACGATCAAATCCTCGCTGCCGTGCTTGTGAAACTGTTCAACGACCGGCAACTGCGCGTGCCGGAGGATGTCGTTAACTACATCCTGCCCCGCATCGACCGTTCTTTCGAGGCCGTCCGGGCGCTGGTGGATGCCATCGACAGCCGGACATTGGCGGAGAAAAAAGCCGTGTCGATTCCTTTGGTTAAAATCCTCCTCTCGGGCGGTTCCGACACGTAAAAAGTTACCCACATCCGCCGTTAATTATTTTTCCTTTATATTTCAATAAGTTAAAAAATAACAAGAATGTAATATACGGCTTTGCAGCATAATATTTCATTGTAAAAACAAGACGATTCATTTAATTTTCGTCCCCAGTTGATTACATAATCGTCAATGCCAATTTAACACGGGGGTGTCGGGAATGGCTGTCAGACTTTGTAACGAGAACCTGTCTCAGGTTCCGGGCTTTTTCTCTGTACCTACGTATGATCGTTCTGAGCTGAAAGCGACGATTTTTCATATCGGCCTTAGCCGTTTTGCCCGCGCTCACATCATTTCATTCGCCGACGAACTAAATCAGCGCCAGCACGATGCAGGCCAACGTCCTACCCATGGCGTGATTGCCGTCAACATGCATTCCCACGAAGTGCGCGACGCGCTCGCGCCGCAGGACAATCTCTACACCGTGACGCGCAAGGGCAAGGGCATCACCGAATGCCGCGTTGTCGGCGCTCTGGCAGACGTCCTGATCGCGAAAGAAAATCCGCAGGCAGTGATCGAGGCCGGTGCCAATCCCGACATTACGACGATCAGCATCACGGTCACTCAGGCTGGCTATAACTTCGATAAAGACCGCGGCGTCGATTTCGGCAACAAGGACATTAAAGCCGACCTGGAGCGCAACGGCGCTGCCCATTCTACGATTGGCATGATTTACGCCATTCTCGATCTGCGCCGTCAGCGCGGCATCGCGCCGCCGACCGTTTTGTCCTGCGACAATTTGGAAACGAATGGCACGCGCCTGCGCAACGCGGTTCTGGCGTTTGCGGAAGTGAAGTCACGCGCCACGGCAGCGTGGATTTTGAATAACGTCGCTTTCCCGAACACGATGGTTGACTGCATTACGCCTTCGGCGCGTAAGGAGCATGAGCAATTTATTGCGTCCAAGGGCGTGCTTGATCTGGCGCACATCGAAGCCGAGCCTGTGCCCGGCACGCCGTTCGTGATTCAAAACATCGTTTCTAAAGACCCGGTCACGCACAAGCCTATTACGCTTCCTGATTTCGCATCTGCTGGCGCCGTCGTTGCGGAAAAAGTGGCGAACTTTGAGCTTTTGAAGCTGCGTTCATTGAACGGCGCGCACATGGCGCTGGGATGCATCGGCCACGTGCTGAAATATGAACACGCCAACGAAGCGATGCAGGACCCGGTGGTGCGTTCCTTCATCCAAGGCTTCATGCAGGAAGCGGGGCAGACGCTGCACTCGACCGAAGGCGTCGATCAGCAACAATATCGCCGCGGCCTGCTGACCCGTCTTGATAACGATCAGATCCGCGATCCTCTTACCCGTCTTGCGCGCAATGGCTGCGAAGACAAGGTCAAGGCGCGTATCGCCAACACGCTTCAGGATTGCCTGAGAGAGACAAATCTTCATCATGAACATTCCGCCTTCGCGCTGGCATCCTGGGTTGAGTACCTGAAGACGCTGGATAAAGAAGGCTATCTCAAAGGCGTTCGGTATTACGATAAGAACCAGAACCCTATGGATGTCGCTTCTCCGGAACATGTTGTCGGTTCGGAACGCTACGATATCAAAGGCGTCAAGATTGAGCCGAATGATAAAAAAGCGGCAGCGATTGGCCTTATCGATCACGTGCACAAGAATGCGCGGGAGATCGGTCCTATTCTCGCTTACAAGCAGCTCGAGCTTGAAGATATGGCTACGAACACAAACGTGCATGCCGCCGTTGACAGACATCTTCTCGCTATCGAACAAAAGGGCTTTGCCCGCGCGTTCATGGATTTTGTCGAGGAGCATCCGTTCGCCTTTATTGAGGAAGCAAACGACAACATCGAGCCGGACGTAAAAGTTGCCCGCGCTTCGGCTCTTGTTCTGCAGCCAAGTTGACATTCTTAGCTATTTGTTGAATTGTAACGGCATCTCACAACAACAAGAGGTGTACGATGGCTTTGGCATTGAGCAAGCAAACGCTGGCTGATATTCAACCGCAGGTTCCGGGTCCGCAATATGATCGCAACGCACTCAAGTGCGGTATCCTGCATATGAGCGTCGGCGGTTTCCACCGATCCCACGAAGCGGTCTACATCGACGATCTTCTCAATAAAACCCCGGGCGACTGGATGATCTGCGGCGTCGGCCTCTTGCCGAGCGACGACGCCAACGTCAAGGCGCTGCAAAATCAGAACACGCTTTACACTGTTGTCGAACGCACGGCGAAAGGCGACAGCGCGCGCATCGTCGGCTCGATGAAAGAAATTTTTCATGCGCCGTCCAATCCGCAGGCCGTCATCGACCGCATGATGGACCCGGCCATCCGCATCGTGTCGCTGACGATCACGGAGAAGGGGTATTGCTATGACTCATCGGGCAAGCTCGATTTCAACAACCCGATGATCCAGAACGACCTGAATAACCCGGCGGCGCCGAAGACCATGTATGGTTATGTCGTGGGCGCGCTGGCCCGCCGCCGTCAGGCCGGGATGAAGCCATTCACCGTCATGTCCTGCGACAATCTTCCGGGCAACGGTCATTTGACGCACCGCCTGATCAAACAATTCGCCGAGAAAATCGATGCGGGCCTCGCGCAATGGATCGACGAAAACGTCGCGTTCCCGAATGCCATGGTCGACCGCATTACGCCGGTAACCACGCCGGAAATCGTTAAACTCGCCGCCGATAAATTCGGTGTCGATGATGCATGGCCGGTGGTGTGTGAAGATTTCCGCCAATGGGTTCTCGAAGACAATTTCTGCGATGGCCGTCCGGCGCTCGAAACGGTTGGCGTGCAGATCGTCAAGGATGTCGATCCGTATGAGAAAATGAAAGTGCGCCTGTTGAACAGCTCACACTCCGCATTGGCATATCTGTCCTACCTTCTGGGCCACCGCCACGTGGACAAGGCGATGAACGATCCGCTGATCGGTAAATTCGTCCAGCGTTACATGGATGAAGATATTACGCCGTGCGTGCCGGATGTGCCGGGTATCGATCTGGCGGCCTATAAAGCAAAGCTGATCGAGCGTTTCTCCAATCCGGCGATCGCAGATCAGGTGCAACGCCTCGCCGAAGACGGTTCGACCAAGCTGCCCAACGGTATGCTGCCCTGCGTGCGTGAAAACCTTGCGGCGGGCCGGTCGATTAAGTTCATCGCGCTCGCGGTGGCGGGCTGGATCCGTTACATGACCGGCTACGATGAAAAGGACCAGCCTATTCAGATCAAGGATGCCAATACCGACAAGCTGCAGGCCATATTGAAGCTCAATTCACGCGACCCGACGGGCTTTATCGGCGTTCGCGAGATCTTCGGGGACGACCTTTCGGCCAGCATGCCGTTTATCAGCGAGGTCCGTAAGGCGTTGGAAAGCCTGTATACCAAGGGCACCAAGGAAACCTTGACCGAATACCTGAAATAGGGTATATTACGGAAATTAAAGGACAATTGGTTAACTCACGCTTTTAGGGGGCTGTGATGGTTGCACCTGCACTGACGAAGGGTGGCGTATTTTTCGACGCGGCTAAAACTGGCCTGTCTTTCGATCACTTAAAAGCATTCGATTTCAGCTTCCTCGACGCATGGTTCAATGACTGCGACGGCTGCCTGCTCGACAGCGAGTCTCTGGCGATGGGCGACCTGGGCGCCAAGATGCACGAAGGTCTTATCGCCGCGGGTTATAAGGGCGAATTCGACATTCCCGGTTTCATCACGGGTTATGCCGGCTGGCATGCCAAGAATATCGTTGAAGACATTGCCGCCAAAACGGGCGTAACGCCTGATCTCGATAAAATCGTCGCCGCGCATAAGCTCAGCGTCATTGAAACGCTCAAACGCGATGTGCAAACCTTTGAAGGTATGGGCTCCGTCCTGTCATTGCTGACAAGCGGTGCCAAATACGGTTCCGCCGTGGTGACGAGCAGCGAGCTTGCCCGCGTCCAGCCGGGCCTTGAGAAAAACGGAATTTTCCGTCATTTCGTCCAAGGCGACACGACGCATCTTTACAGCGGCCCCGACGTCATGAACCGCAAGCTGGCCGAAGACCCGGCATCGCCGTTCAAGCTGAAGCCCGCGCCGGATATTTATCTCCATGCGGCGGAAACGATGGGCGTCGATATCACGCGCACCGGCACGTTCGAAGACAGTTTCAGCGGCGCGAAGTCTGCTGTTGCGGCAGGCATCGGTTACATCGTCGGTTTCGTCGGCGGGTCGCATATTCCGCATAACGGCAAGGAAGAGCATGCCCGCAAGCTGCTCGAAATCGGCGTTCACCGCGTCGTCCGTGATGTGCGCGAAATACCACTGGCAATTCTGGACATCCACCACGAACGCCATGCCGGGTTGAAACCTTCCGTGGAAGCCAGTGCGCAGCCGAAAGCCGCCCTGTAAAATATTTGACATAATTTTAAATTTAAGGCATTCTCCCGCTTCTTGCGAAGGGGGAGACGGTGGGTCATAAAGCCGAAGCCATTATCTGGCACGAAGAAACGCTGCTCAAAGGCGGGCATGACGCGACAGGACTGCGTTCTGCCTTGTCGTCGTTTCAACGTCAGGGCCTCCTTATGGCCGTGGTAACGGATGGCGATCCCGATCTTCTGCGCGGCACCCTCTTGCGCCATGATTTTTCACAATATTTCAGCCCGGATGCGTCCAAAGTCGCGGTGTCTTCCGCTGCGCATTATCAATCGACCGTCCACGATCACGCCCTGACCCGCGCCTTTGCGCAGGCCCTTAAAACACTGGGTACGGACCGCGCGGCGACAGTGGGGATTGTCGCTGATTGCGAACAGACGCGCCTGGCCCGTTATGCCGGTTTGCCCGTTGTCGCCTTCAGCGATGGCGAGCCCGATGTGCGCGACAGAACGCTCTATCATGGCGCTCGCACTGCAGTATCCACGCCGATTGACTTGGAGGACGCAGTGTTGCAGTTTAGACCCTTCAAAGAAGCAAAATGGTATCCGATTGCCGCGCCGCATCGCGGGTGAGATACCGCAAAGAGGGGATACAGTATGATCATTGTTTTTGGTTCCAACGTTCTGGACCTGTTTTTCCATCAATCCGATCTGCCGCCGAAAGACACGGCGCTGTTCAT